>NZ_JBFRKI010000022.1:0-90553 GCF_041469245.1 Vibrio sp. 10N.286.51.B11
CGTAGCACGCTCTCGTTTCATAAATACCATCACCAGACACCTCTAGGATGCTTCGCCGTGTTTGGTTCAGTCAATTCGGGAGCACTTCTCCATCGCTAACCGTCAATAAACTTAGCTCAACTGCAATGATTTCATGAGTGCTTGTATCAACTTCAATATGAAGCTTTCTCGAGACACTACTCCTACTATCTGTCCCGTGTTTTTTACTTTCCATTCACCTTCGCCATAAACCTTAAGACCAGTCGCATCAATGGCTAAGTGTCGTATCGCCCTTGTCTTAAATGAAATCTCTACTTGCTTGGTTCTTCGGCTACTACAAGTGTCCTACGGACAACTTAACGATCATAGGCTAATCCAAATATCGAATAGATGAATCCTTGGAATGCCCTCTGGGGTATTGGTAATACTCGCTTTAATGATAGCCAAATCATTGAACTGATTTGAGCTACCGAGCTTACCCTGTTTGCTTTGTGGTCATTGACTAATCGTTTCGTCATCAATTAATAAGTCAGAGAGCAACGGTTAATAATCGTTTGGTTGCATTACTTCCAATTGATTGTTTTGTAACTAGGTTTCGACATGAGGCTATAACGTGTGGTGAATGTAGTTGATCAGATCGTAGGTTGAAGATTTAGTACCTTGATTTAGGAAATAAAGCTCATCATGAGAGGATGACTACGTAAGCCTCAGAGTATTCCTATCTCATTTTTATCTCCTAGTTCTTATAATCATGTTTCAAATTTGTGCTTATAAAAACTAGGAGAGAAAAATGAAAAAACACGCATTAATTTTGGGTATTGCTTTTGGTGCGGTGAGCTTAAATGCTCTTGCAAGTAGTACGGCTACCCTTTCATGGACCGGACAAGTAGGTAGCGGCATCGCACATGGTGATTACATGATTACTGGTCATAATGGTTCCACTACAGCTGATGCATTTAGAGGGGATTTAATCAGCGTCGAATCGAATGCAAAATTCGCATCTAATCATATTGTGCTTGAGTTGCGTGAGAATACTGGTTCAGCTTCAGCTCCTGTTCCCGGTGATAAGTGGGGTATAGGTTCAGAGCTCAATGGTACTGCTGTTACTGCCATTAATATCACTTGGAGCGTTGAACATGTGGCTGGAACTATTGGCTCTGGTGTAGATATTGCTTCTCTAAATGGTGGTAACAATCCTATCATCGTGACGATCAATGGTACTCCTGTCGATGAAAAGGCCAGTTGGACAACGACAAGTCAAAATGAAGTAGGTATTCGCGTGAAAAATGATACACCACTAAATCCAAGCGAAGTTGCTGGTAAAGATATTTCGATCGAAGTTGGTATTTCAGCGACTGCGGCATAATTATTAATAATAGGTGGCATGTTATTAATAATTATCACTGCCACCATTTTAAGTTGTTTTAAAATCGATGAAAAAATATCTCGGTCTACTTATTCTGGTTTTCACATCAAATGTTAACTCTGCTGTGAAGAGATACGAAGAAAAAATTCGAATTCAAAGTGAAGTTGATGTTTCAAAATTGTACACTCAATCTATAACTGATATTAAAATGATACCAGATAATATTAATTTGAAGGTAATGTCAGACGGCAGTCGTTTTGAGAGTGAAACTGTGAGTCTAGTTATAGAAACAGATATTCCTAATCAGGTTTCGGGTGTGACTTTAAATGTCCCATACAGAGTTGAGCTTACAGAGAATAAAGCAGAATGTGCTAATAGGATATATCCATCAAATAAGGTCGACTTTTCTGCAAGTCAAAAAATGAATCCTACATTTGTTGCTGTAAAGATTAGTAAGGTTGGGTCTGGCAGTAACGATTACACCTATACGGGTATAGGTAGTCATGATGGCGTAACTTCTGTCAATGATTTTTCCGAAGTGTATGTTCCTTCGGGTGGGATAATTGAGATGAAAAAGAACACTCATCAATTGAATCTTGACTTTTTGGCTTTCAATAGTATTGCTTCAATAATGCCTACAGGAAGCGCGTTGAATACAGAGTGCAGTGGTTCATTGTTGTTTACTGTTACTGTTGGCATATGAATTTGGTGAAAAATTTTGAGAAAATCGTACTATTATACTTTATTTTCTATCTTGATAGGTTCCTTATTTTTTGGTGAAGTTAAAGCAAAGAATGGAACCGTACCTCAAGGGTTCGATGATTTTTTTACTTTTAAAGATACTTTAATCCGATTAAAAAATCTTGATGGTAGTTTTAGCGAGCCAATGTTATTTAATGCGAATTATGACACGGCTAAGTTTGAGAATCGAGATTTGATTGTTCAATACTTAAATGTTAACGATGTGAAAGCTGAATATCATGAAGAAATAATTAAAAATTTTGAGAATGGTTGGTCTAACAAATCTTTTTGCCAAGGTTATGTTCGAGATTGTTTGATAACCCCTGATTTGTATGAGTTTTTATATAATTTTAATGATAAAGAAATTTATTTTTTTGTTGATGAAAAGATATTGAACTTAAATGCTAGAAATGTATATTCTGATTATCATTCAAATTTTAACGATTCACCAGGGTTTGTTAACAATGTTGATGCTTACTTTTCAGCTTATTCTAGCCAGAATTCAATTTTAACTATTAATGATAAAGCAACGTTTGGGCTACCATACGGTTATGTGAGGTCTGACCTAAGTGTGGCGGTATCTTCAGAAAAGCACAACGAGCTAACTGCTTACGAGTTGTCGTACAATCTTGATGTGCTCGACAAAGTGATTAGAGCTGGTTACTTCAAATATTCGCCAGAGGTAAATAGTACTGATTTCTTGTTAGGATTTAACTCGCAAGCTCCACAAACGGCTGTCGTTTTTGGCTCGTCATCCAACATGCTTGTTAGCGAAGCATCATCGAAGAAGCATCTCGCATTCTTTTCACCTCGGTCCGGTGATGTTGAAGTCCAAAGAGACGGGAAAATTATTTACCAAAGTCGCATTAGTGAAGGGAAAAATACCGTAAATTATAGTGAGCTTCCAAGAGGACGTTATCAAGTTGAAATCATTTTAAGACTTGGTGGAGAGACTATAAACCGTGGTAGTTATTCTGTTTATAACAACGATACGGATACACTGAGTCAAGGCGGCATAGACTATATGTTGGCTTTTGGACAACTCTCCCCTGATAATGCCATTAATGATGATGTGATTGATAGCGATTTATTTGTTCAAGGGAGAATAAGTTATCAACTTTTGCCATCGCTGATGATTGGATCAGGGTTGATGAAGTCTTCGCAAGATACAGCACTAGAAAGTGGGATTCGTTATTCTTTATTAAGTGTTGATTCTGATATCTCATTGAGTGTTAAATTATTTGAAAATGCAAACTATATCAATGGTGGTTTGTCGTCAAACTACGGAAATATAAATTATGAAAGACTGGATAACCAAGGTAGTTATCTAGCTAATACTCTTCATGGTGACGAAAGTTATGAACGAATCTACTTGTCGACTAATTACCGATTTGGACTAAGTTCTTCTTTTTATGCAACGTATTCTTATAATAGAAAACTAGATGAAATCTATATTTATGGCGAGCGCACATACGAAGAAGAGAACTATAACTACGATGACCTAACAATTGGATATAGATTCAACTCCATAAATAAGTCCACTGTCGATATCAGTTTTAATACAGACTTTGATACAAATGCTGTGTTTTTTAATTGGACGTTACCATTATCTGATTCGATGGATTTTTCTTCGAGTATTTACGGAGGCGGAGATGACGCTTCAATTAGTCAAATGACCAACTCTATAAGTAAGAGACAGGTCTTTGATTCAAAATTGATTTCTAATTCTTTACAGGTTTCTAGTACCTACGATAGAAATCGCGATTCATTTTGGCAGAGTGGTACGTTTTCTGCCGATTTAAATAATCCTTTTGGAAGAGCGAGTACATCTGCTTATTTTTCTAGTGATGGAAGTGTTGGTATAAGTGGGAGTCTATCATCATCTCAAATTTTATTTGAAGACGGATATGTATCATCAAGCCCATCTAATTCTTATTTGGTTTTAGATATTGATAATAAAGAAAAATGGGACGATGATAATCAAATTGACCGTGGATATTTGATGGTTAAGCGGGATGGAAAAATAATGACCAAGAAAATGATCGAAGAAGATCAAGAGGTTATTCCATTGGGAGATTATGAAAAGTATGAAGTGTTTTTCGATACAGAAAGTGTCGACTTGTATAACACTGGTGATGCGAGCGTTAAATTATTCACAACACCAGGATCTATTGCAACAATAAAGCCAAATGTTCATAGAAAAGTGTCGTTTATAAGTGGATTTAATGATTTGAACGAAGATTTAGTTCAAGGTGTGACTTGTAAAGGTGAAGGTTGTATTAGCATCAATGAAATTACAGATGGTGTTTACCGTGTGACCGTCTTAGAAGGGTTGGATTTTCACTTGGCTTCTGAAGGAGGCGAGTGCTTTATTCCCAATAGAAACAAAATTGTACGCCTTAATCTCGGGCTTAACTATTGTCTGCCAACTGACTATGCGAATATGCACGAAATTGAGTTGGAAGGTAAGGGGTATCGAGCTAGCTATATAGGTGTTTTTCGACAGGAAAATATTGATAATAATGAGTTCCTTAATCAATTAAAAGACTACGGTTACAAAATTATTAAAAAAAATGTTGGTCAAACAATGACGGTTGTTTATGTTGCTCAAAACACGACCATGATGAATGCACTATTTGCTAATTACTCTGACCAGTTAGAGCAACTTAAAAAGATAGTTATAAAAAATAGTGCGAGCAACATTAAATATCCAATTGTAAATAACTAGGTTTGAATATGAAATTATTGAATACTATTAATCTAATCGGCATTGTTGGCCTTCAGTTTTTATCAACAGTAAATGCGTCTGGCTTGACGATTGATAAAATGTTTGTGATTGCAGATAAGAATAAGAATGGAATCGTTACAGTCGCTAATACTAATGATAAACCATTGTTTGTAAATGCGAACATTGATGAATTTCATGTGAATGATAAGGGTAGTGATTTTATAAAAACGCCCTATAATTCAGGTAACTTTGAACATTGGAAAATTAGTACAACATTAAATAAGCTTGTTCTCCAACCTGGTGAGTCTCGTAATGTAGGTATTCGAAGTCTTTGTTACAACACAACTTGTGATGACTCAAAAGATTTGATGTTTTTTGTTACTTTTATGCCTGCTCCATATACAGGTCCTAACGAAAGTGTTGAAAACTCATCTTCAATGCAACTAAATTACGGTTTCGCTCCCGTTTTTATTATACCAACGGATAAACCTAAAATAGATTATACGATTCGTTCAAATTCAGAAAATATTACTGTTGAGAACAAAAGCAATACAATGATTTATGTTTCTATCGATGATTGTGAAAGCAAGACGAATACAAAGCAATGTTACAGTCGATTCGTTGTAGTTGCTGGTAGAACTAAAACTTTTTCTCTTAATGAGCGTGTAAAAGATAAGTCTCTTAATATAAATGTATCCTCTTATAATGGTAGTTATAAAACTGAAAAAGTATTACATCCACTGGGGTTTATTAAGGACAAAACATGAAACGTATATTAATGATTGTGTTTTTTTTAAATACAGTATTATTTTTAACATTGCTTAATATTTTATTTGGCTCTCGGGCATTTGCAGCGGTAGAATACCGAGCAAATATTGATATTACTGGCACAGTATGGACTAACGCATTGAATGTAGATGTTTCAGCGAAAGTTCCTGCGGAATGGTCGCAAGCAAGTAGACTCGGATTACCAACTGTTAATCATTGGGTGCCTGGTACATTTGTTGCTGCACCGCCAACCAATGTTAGATTTTCTGGTACTGTCACCGGTCGCTACTGGGAGTCGGCTAATGTTCCAATTGGTGTTGTAGGCGTACAATATAATACGACTGGTATATCAAATAGTATTTCTAACTCTGGTTTAGGACACGCTTGCTTAAAGGATAGTATTTCCGGCTCAATGATTGATATGAGGGGGGCAAACTGCATGTCTGCTAGTAAAATATCAAATGCTGCTTCTACGATACCTTTTATTCTATATCGTCCAATTATTGATATTCAAGATGCTGATATACAAAAAGCATTAGATGGGCAACCTAAAGGTGTCTATACCGCATTTGTTCCTATTTCAATTAAGGTCAACTACTACGTTGGAAACGTACTAACTCATCGAATAATCAATGAAACAATATCTATAATTATTAACTATGACCCTGTTTGGATAACAAGTGTACATCTAAGTAATAAAAATGTCGATATTACAACAGTTTATGATTCCACCTCTCGTACTGTTGATGGTGTGCCTGAAGATGTCAGTGTAAGTGTTGCAGGGTATTTCGATAATGGGATTAGGCTATCAATTAGTAACAGAAAGTATTCTTTAAATCATGAATCCGTGTCAGGTCCAAATATCCCTTACTATATTCAATGTATAAGGTGCGGTTCTAAGCTTACTGAAACTATCGAAATGGTAGATAAAATCGGAGAAGTTAAAAATGATAATGTGCTGATTGGAAGTGATCCTGCGAAAAATATTACATTTGTTTTAAGGTTTGGTTACTCGAACGTAGATGGTACTACCCTCATTTCTGGTAAATATAACGATATTGTCGATGTTACTATCGAACCGGTGATTTAACATGTATAAAATGATTATTTTTCTATCAGTTTTATTATCTTTTGGGTTAAAAGCTAATGAAAGTTTAGATGTTAATTACAACAACATGAAGTTAGGTGTTGGTTATGTTAGCAGTTTGAAAGAAAACAAAGAAAAGTATTTAGAGTCACAAGGTTTCGAGTTTTCTATTGGTTATAAATTTGAAAGCAAATGGTTGTTGGAAACAGGATTTACAGACTTTACAAATAAAAATGAAATACAACCTAATGATATTTTCTTACGTTCTAAGAAAAATTGGCAAGTGAGCGACTACGCATCAATTTATGCAGGTTTTGGCTTGAGTTATTTGGAAGATAATTTCAATCCTACAATTAATATGGGTATCAATTACCATTTAAATAATGATTGGTATGTGGATGTAGGTTATCAAAGTTTGATATCAAATAGATATGATGACGTATACTCATTTCTTATTTCTTTAAATTATAATTTTTCCGTTCGATTCAAGGAAGAACAATCTAGCATTTATTATGAACCGATAAGTGTTATTGCCGATACTGATGAGGTGAATATCTCATCAAGTGAGATGAACTTACAAGAGAAAAAATCGAAGAAATATTATGACTATTATGTGGTAATAAAGTATGACAACCTTACAAAGATTGGTAAAAAACTAAATATACCACTTGGTGATGTTATTTTAGCAAACCCACAATTGTCATTGAGAAATAGATCAATCGATTTAATCTATCCGGGTGAGCGTATTTTTTACCCAATAAAACAATAGTAATATAGGCATATTGTAATGAGAATAAAAGAAAGTTTTTTTTCACATCGTTCGAAGCTTTTATTGTATAGTCTTGCTACTGCCACTTTGTACGGCTGTGGTGGTGAAAGTGAAAGTGGTAATTCGTCACTGAAGCCGGTAGACGTAGATGCTCCTGTTCAAGTTGTTGCTAAAGATGCATTGTTTAATACAGAGTTAGCCCAAGATGACTTCGTCGTTGATTTGTATGACGTTGTGTTGAAGGATAGCGATGATAATGCATTTAAGTTAACTAATGTTGTTAGTGTTAATAGTAATGACCCTACGTGTAATGTTTCGTCTATTGATGAATACTCTTTTACTGTTCCACGGAAACAGGCAAGAGTATGTGATTATAATTACCAGATTGCCACACTAACGAATAGTGCTTATAGTGTATCTTCTCAGTCAAGCACTGATACAAATACTGCTATGGTTAGGGTTGTTGTAAGCAATGCTAACAGTACAGAACTGCCGCCTCTTTCTCAAATTGCTTTAGTCAACGATTCGAGTAGTGTTTATCAACCAGTATCAATTAATCTACTCGATGAACTTCTAGAGCAGGGTATGGACGTTTCAAATATGGCGTTAGGGGGGAGTGTGTCTCAACCATTTGGTAATGCGTCAATTGTAAACGTTGATACTGGTAATGATAAAATTACGTATACGCCTGCCCTCGGATTTACGGGCCTGGATAGGCTAATGTACAGTTATACGGATAGTGCTAATGCGATAGCGTATAGTGGCACTATAGATATTGTGGTTTCAAATAGTGCAAACCAAGGCATCTTAGTTCTTAACCCTGATGTTACCTATGATACGGGCAAGGGCTATGTTTCTCTGAAGAATGCTCGTACAGGGTTTGATATTGATGTGAGCCCTTATGTCTCGTCAATCGATGGCGATGCTCTACAACTTATTTATGTCCATTCGATGAGCGCGCCACATACTAGAATTAAAGCTTCCAATGCTAATAACCCTGCTAATATGGAGTTTTTCTTCCAAACTTCCGTTCAGAAAGATCATAGTGTCACTTATGTGGTCAGTGATAAAAAAGGTGCTTATGCAATAGGTCACTTAACCATTGTTGTATTGGATGAAGACGCTCTTCCAACTTGGACGGATATCACTCATCCAGCATCTGGAACGTTGTTTTTTGCACCCAAAGGCATCAATGAATTGGTCGCTAACAGTTATTTGTTTACGGATTTGTTTAATGTGAGTCAGTCTGGGGCAAATTACTTAGTTGGACGATTGAACAGTAATGATCTGCTTCATTACTGCGATCTACTTGGAGCTGAAATAGCGACGGCCGCTGAACTAAAATCTTTGGTTGATCGAGGTTGGACGACTTCATCTAAATGGCCTAATGCAACGACTTATCTGGTTAAAGAAGACTTAAGCTCTAGTGTCTATAAGTTAATGGATATCTCACTTCCACCTTACACTATTGATAGAGCGAATTTGGATGATCCAACATCAGCATTAACGAGCTATTTTCCTGCTTGTGTACTGAGAGGGAAGCGAATGCTGACAAGTCTTGCTCTTTCGGCAGCTCCCCCAACAGGCACTACTTCACTTGTTGTTGCGCAAGGCTACCCTATAGCGGCAAACTTGTCGGGTTACTATAATGATGGCTCTCATGAAAGTGATATGATTGCCTACGATCAATCGCTTGCAAATTATGTGCAAAGTACCGAAATCTTTGAAGTTAAAGGTAATCAACTTACTGGTAAAACAGTGGGAACGACAGATGTACATGGAGAATACGATGCATCTAATGATCCGTTGCGTTCGAACAAATTGTCAATGGAGGTCACTAATGCGGTTGTAACCAGTGGTACTTTACATGTATCGAGCAACTCCGTTCCTTTGGGAGCAGAAATTACATTGACTGGTGAAATAAACTTCAGTGATGGAACGAAAAAGCAATTACATGAAGCGGGAACCTCAATCAAATGGATCAATAGTACGACAGGGAATGAGTTAACTGGCAGCTCCTTAGTCACTGTTAATTGTGATACTAGCTCTTGTAAAGCGAGAGCCAATAGCACAACTACTGGTTATATTGAGCTCACATGGCGTTCTGGTTCAGTATCAGCGACAGCTCAAACCATTAATGTAAATGGAGCTCAGCTTGTGAGTCTCGATAGTATTACCGCTTCCGATGTGAATACTAGTGTAGTTACGGACTCGTATCCGTTAGGGCGCAAATTCAAATTGACGATCTCAGCTACATACACTAATGGTACTAGGGATGTATCAACAGACCCAAGCGCTAATTGGAATTTTGATAATACACATTTTGATCGCGATGAAAATAGATTTTCAGGCCTAACGATTCAGAATTCATCACCGATTACTTTTCAACTAGGCTCTAAGACGTTAACGAAGAATATCAAATTGACTAGTGCATATATCACGGGTGTTGAGATTACCGAGACGAATGTTAGTCGTCCACAAGGGTTATCTCATCGCCTAACATCAAGAGTAATTTATAGTGATGGTTCAGCTTCTACTGGTAACGGTATACCGGGTTGTACATGGAGTAGTAGCAATCATAACGTAGCAACGGTTGATCAAAGCGGCCAAGTATTGGCTTCTTCAAATAACATCGGGAACGCAAACGTAAAATTATCATGCGTTAACTCGTATAACCAAACATATAGCGACTCGGCAGTCTTTAACGTGACTAACGCTATAGCAATGAGTATGACGGTAAGCGCTCCAAACGGCACGGAAACAGTGAGACATCATAGGCTAGCATTTAAAGCGGTAGCGGATATGAGTGATGGTACTAGTGTTGATGTTACAAATCGTGCGGCTTGGAGCCTTTCTCATGCTGCGAGTGGCGTTAGTGTGGATAAAGGGGTTGTATTCACCCCTATGAACCATGACTCCTCGTATGCTTGGGCAAACCCTCAAATAACGGCAAGCCTTGATGGATCGTCTGATAGCATAAGATATACCGTTGATAACGGTCTAATTTTTGGAAACGATTATTATTGGATTGTTCCTATAGCTGGTACGTGGAATCAAGCTGTTAATTTTTGTAATAATCGTAATGGTTTTGAACGACCAGGTCACAACGATATACAGCATCTTCGTGGGAATGGTATTGGCGGTTTATGGACAACAGCATTTCCCAGTCGAAGCAAGCTGATCTGGGAGGCTTGGCGCGACAATAAATCAGCATACTTCACTAATATTGAAACTGGTGCACGAAGTTACGACTGGCAGACCGAGACCTATTCTATGACTTGCATTAAAAAGTAAAAGTTATATTTAAAATGCCACCAACAAAGAATTTGTTGGTGGCATTTTTTGCGTAATTGAATTTTGAAATAGAGCGACCTCGTTTCGCATGCTTTTTAGTCAATACGACAAGTTTCAGGCATGCCTAATCCAGTAAGCTTGTTCAACGCTTTTATCATCGCGTAAGTTTCACCCTGACTGTGTGCTGTAATTTCTGAAATCTAATTGTACTCTGAGCAAATGTTTAACTCGATATATCGCTGTTTCTGAGAGTGAACGTCAGCGCTATCATCTGACACCTCAAGGATGGTTGTTTTGTGACGAGGTTTAGGCATAGGGCTACGAGAGGTAGTGGATGTGGCTGTTCAGATCGTAGGTTCTCAATTTAGTTCCATCGATTTAAGCAACAAAATCACGCATTGTAGGTTCTGTAAGTGATTGAAAAATTAAAATATTAATTAGATTTTTTGTGTGTAAAGTATAACGGATAAATTTAGTCGCTAGACTGTTGTTGTGCAATGTTCTACTGTTTAAGGGTTGAATTATAACTCAAGGAAGACGTTATGCAATTTGCAACATCAAAAGCGACCTATATCATCTTTTTAATATCATTTTCCCCAGTGTTGAATAGTGCTTCAATTTCGCTCAATTGGTTAGGTAAAATCCCAGAGTTCAATATGCCCGAAAATCTGACTATAGATAAGGATGATCTTAAATGGGAAATCGATGGCTTGAAGCTTATCTACCCCCTCAAGGAAAATTTGGAAAGCACTAGAGAACTAAAAATCAACCAAACGAATGATATAGTCACTATCTCCTATCATTTATAAAGAGAAAAAACTTACCAAGCTTAAGATAGATGAAAGATCATTACTTTCTTAGAATTTATTTATTAAAGCACGCCATGTGAGAGTGTGGTGCGCTTACATAACAAAGGGTCCATCTTCCGTAAATATATACTTAATAATGAGCAGTCAGAACAATGTTCTGGGAAGGGGAGTAATGCCTAATAATTTGATATTTAGTCATTAAAATATGAGCGCGACTTAACCTCCGAATTCTACTCATCCAGCACGAAGAATAGGAGCAATTCTTCACCCCAAAGGTGAGTTGAAATGACAAAACGACGTACCAACCTAGAATGGCAAGCATGGTTTGAACAATATGAAAGCAGCAGTATTACCCACGCACTTTTTGAGAACAACATGGACTGAGTTTATCTACGTTCTTCGCAAAGCGGCGTCAACTCCAAATAGCAAACCAGTCTGAGCCTATCGGATTTGTTAGAGACGAAATCGTCGAAAAGACAATTAAGTATCAGGTCCAGATAGCAACGGTTAACATGACACTTCTCATCAATGATGTGGAGCTGAGTATTCTTAAAGCACCAGAGATTTACCTTTATCGTGAAAGCGTCGATTTTAGAAAGTCCATCAACGGTCTTGCTACGATTTTCGAAAATGACACTGACTTGCTTCTTGGCAGCGGTGCTTGTTTACCAATAAACAGCACGATAAGATTAAAGTGTTGTACTGGGTGAAAACAGGCTTCTCCCTTTGGTATAAACGCCTTGAAAAAGCCAAGGATAAGTGGCCTTCAAATGAAAAAAGTCAGGTGTTTACCCTCACACAATTTGAGCTTGATAGACTGCTTTCAGACTTCACAATTATCGGGCATGAACCCGTGTGCGTCAAAATAAACGATTTTACAATGAGTTAATCGTGAACAAAGCCTTATCCACCAAGCGTTAACGGCACGATTTTAGTATAATAAATGCCATGAAAAGACGCCAAGTATCAACCCAGAAAATCAAAATGTTGCCGAGCTACGAGCAATGGTGAAAGCCCTGATGCTCTCGCAATAGTATCAGGAATCACAATGGTAACAAGAGCGTCAATTGCTGCTTGAACAGCTTAAGCTCGCATTTGCCCGCCAGTTTGCTAAATGCGCGGAGTCGAAAAAGCCTTACGATGAATCATAAGGTGACCTCTTCAACGAAGCGGAATGTGAAGCCATTAAGGAAGAAGAGGTTGAATTGACGACTATCAAAACAGTCGCGAGAGGGCGTGCCCTATTGACTTTTTAGTTGACTACAACGGTTATCTACAAACCGATGGTTACGCTGCTTATGATTGTGTTCATCAAGTCACCAGTATGAGGGGTTTGGTTCATGCTCGGGCAAGTTTATGGATGAGAAAAAGCTTCAAGGTAAAGGTAAGTCGGGCAAGGCCGATAAGGCGTTGGCTAAAATCCCAAAACTCTACGGGATAGAATTACGCAAAAAAGGTGCGCCTACTGAAGAATGAAAAGCAGAGCGTCAAGCGCTTGCCAAGCTGATACTGGATGACCTTTACCAATAGATGACGACCCAGAAAGTGATATGTTCTAGCCCACGAGGCAAAGCGATAAAATACACGCTCGGGCAATAACCTAAGCTCATTCGTTATATCGACGATGGTCACTTATCTATCGATAATAATCGCGCTGAACGCGCAATTAAACTGCTGGCTATTGGAAGAAAAATTGGTTATTCCTTAATGCACCAAACGGCGCTGATGCGAGCGAAATATTTTACAGCATCATCGAGACCGTGAAAGCCAACGGTCTTATCTTCTACGACTACATAGTCAAGTGCATGAAAGAGTTGGCGAAAACAGAGCCTGATATCGACGCACTCCTACCTTGGAACTTCAAACACTAGTTATATCGCCCCATGGGCTCATGGGGCGTTTACATTAAAATGAGAGTAAGGCGTTGATTGAGTACCTCCACCTCCATACTCTAAAATTTAAGAAGTTAAGAAAGCTCGACAATTAACTATAACTTATTAATCCGAATCGGGAGCTTAAATAATGCGACATGAGTATTGTTGGATTGCGTTAAGCTAACGTAAATATCACCACTTTGCTCACCTATAGCTAAAGTGTCAAACTTATCTTTAGGTATGCTCAATCGAAATTGAGGCAATTTTCTGGACTGACAACCTACCGAAGCATTCATTACTTGTGTGCCACAATCGTTCTTGCGATTAGCAATAAAATTAATGGGATAACCGTTAGTTAATTCAAAAACCAAATCTGTCGAGCCCCAACCGTTGTGAATAACAGTTTCTGGGTTTCCGCTAACGGGGATGGTTTGCAATGTTGCTTGCATTGTAAACCCATAATTTGCCAAGTAATTAAAGTAGTCACTGGCTTCGAAATTGTGACTAAGTGAGTCCGAAGTGAATACCATTTCATCAAGTTCAATCATATCGACAACCTTGACAGGTTGCTTTAAATGAATAGCTTCCCCTTCTGTGTAGTCAAGTGAAAACTCATAGGTATAGTAACCCAATATGCGAGGTGTATACGCCACCTCAATGTGACATTCTGTATCGCTATTGCCGGCTAATATCGAGCCACATGTATTAGTATGGACGACGAGGTCTTCTGAATGGGTAATTTTAATACCTGTAGCTGGCGCGATTGACTCATTTTTAAAATAGTATTTAATCAAGTATGTACTATTTAAACCGACTAAAGATGACCCACCCTCTACTCGAGAAGATACTACAACATCGCTCACTACCGCCGAACTTTGAATTTTTACCTCATTTCCTTCCATATAATACAAGGAAGAGGTGAATTGATGCTGACCTTTTTCACTCGCTGTAAACGTACCTGAAATTTCACATTCTTTTCCTGCGGCCAAGGTACTGATGGAACCGCATGTGTTCTTGGTAACATTCACTGGAGCAGTACTAGATAACGTTGTATGAATCATACTTGCGTCATGGAAGTCACTCAAGTTTCGATAGATATAACGAATTGGATATGTACTATTTAGTCCTACATTTTGTGGCAATCCAACCTCTATTGAGCCAACAATAGGAACGGTAACCACTTCACCAGAGAGAACAAATGTTTCTTTTAAATTAGCACCGTAGTTTAAATTACCTACTAACTCTACGGGACCAAGAGTTTCGGAAAAATACTCCCCACTCAGTATACAAGACTCCCCAGCTGGAAGAATGTTGCCATCACAACTGTTAGAAACAATCGTTACACCTTTCGTATGCTCAGATGTAATCGTCAAGGTTTCAGTGTCTACATTACTTGTATTTGTGAAAGTGACATGAAAGGGGTAGCTATGATTTAGAACCATGTTATCTGGAAATCCTTTGTCAACTTGACTGTTTAACGAATGAGCAGAAGCCATAGATAAAGTTGAGTTTGCAATTACTACCGTTCCTTGATCGAACATTAAATAATTCGCATAGAGTTGTATGCCGGGTTTAATTGCAGAAGTGCTTATTGAAAGATGGCAGCTTTCTTCAGACCTAATCGTTGAATCAGTACATGTATTACTTAGAACTTCATAATGTTCTGGATATAAGTGGGCAAAACGTATTCCTGTCGCATCATGGTTTTTATTTGTATTGGTAAAAGTAACAAGGTAGTTATATGGTTCGTTCAATACCATTTGTTGAGGTATATCCTGGTCGACGCTGGCTACAATTGGAGCTTCAACTACATTACTTGTTGTGGTTGCATATGCGGTAACACCATCATCACTATACACAAGAGCGGCTGCTGTTAACGTGCCAATTTGGTCTGCCAAGACAGACGCAATCATTGAACATGACTCGCCAGGGTTTAGCGATACACTATTACAGCTATTAAACCGAATGTGACTGATGCCTGGGGCCAACAACGATGTCTTTAAGTTAACCACAGGTTCAGAGTTCATATTTTTAAACTGGAACTCTACATTATAATTGTTTTCTATTGCTATGTTTAGAGGTAAGCTAAGTACGGTATTTCCAATTAGAGTATCCTTTTTCGGGACGTTTTCTGTACCCACAACAACAGGTTCCCCTTCGTCATATGTGAGTTCGTACTGAATGCCGTAAGAGTCTGCCCTTGATGGAATATAGTCACCATGTAAATAACACGCTTCTCCACCTTTCAATGTTGAACTACATGTGGTTTTCACATTCGTTAGTGTTTCGGAGTTCGTTGACTTAATTTTAATGTTATTCGCTTGAGCTTGCCCAGTATTAATAAATACGAAACTAATAGGGGACGCTTTGTCTATATCAAATTTTTGAGATAGATTTGTGTGGACATACCCTACGATTGCACTATCGGTAGCATTGGTTTGATTGGTATAGGTTTGATCACCTATTCGTAATGACAATTCACTAAAGCCACTTTTTTCTGGTGTGACTCTAAATGTCACTGTACACAAATGAGTGTCGTCCAAATCTGTGGATAAACAATCAATACTTGAATATTCTACCAACATGTTTTGAGTTTCAAACAGGGTTGTAGTATCTTCAGTAAGCTTTTGTTTCAATAATACAGTAAATGCAACGGGATAAATATCACCTATTACTGTATTTGAAGGTAATTTCGTAACGAAAGCACCATCATTAAAATTACTAATAGGTTGGAAGGCATTATGATTATCACAACCTGTAAGCGTAATTAAAGATAGAGCTCCACAAAAAATCAGTTCAGATTTATACTTTTTAAACATCGACATTTTAATCTTATCAACCTTTTTCTAAAATTAGGAGTGTTGTTATATTTTCGAGAATCCTGAAATGTAATATATCTATTCCAGAGAAGCATTATCAGCCACCTTAATTGGGAGCTTTCTTACGATAGATTAGGAGTAATCCCCTCCGTTTCTTGAGAGTTTGTTAAAATTACACTAAGGACAAAATTTGGATTTTCTATCTTAGTTTCTTCTGAATTTCAATTAAATTAGGTAAATCAAATAGTGCACTTTTATAACGTTCCAAAAATTTCTCATAATAGTCTTCTGCTAAGCTAGAATAGTGGGCCTTCTGTTTGTTTCTTATTACATGTTCTTTTGCTTTTTGCACGCTAATGCCATCTTGATAAATTATTTTTTGGATCTTTTTCTTATCTTGATCCCTCAGTTTATAGACTTCAAAATAAATGATTTTCTTTGCTTGATTATTGGTAAAACCGCTTTCAATAAGCAATTTCTTGCTCATGTGGTAAAGGGCATTTTGGAGCTCTTTCATAGTGTTTATCTTCGCTATTAAAATTGGCAAAATCTGAATTTTCACTTAATCACTTTTATAAGTTTGATTAGTGTTTTTTTTGCAACTCGATAATCTCAATGATCGAAGATGAATTGTACTTATCTAAAATTCTAGTTTTGTAAGTACTGATGGTTTTATTGCTTAAAGAGAGTAGTTCAGATATTTTCTTGTTAGAATAACCTTTTGATAGATAGTTAAATACAATAGACTCTCGTTCAGATAGAACTGGAGAACTATTTTTTACATTTAGATTTTGTTTGAAAACAGAGTAACCTCGACTGGTAGTTATGATTGCATCTTTGATTAAAGATAGCTCTTCTTTTTGGGATATATAACCATTAGCTCCAATGTCTTTTGCCATTTGATTAAGGGTAGGGTGCTCATCGGATGATATAAATAGTACTTTCCCTTGAAAGCCTCCTTTTATTAGACGGCGGATGAAGTCTAAGCCACTACCGTCCTTTAGGTTTACATCCAATAAAATTAGCTCTATCGAATCTTTACGGACATATTTAGCTGCATCTTTAATTGAGTCAGTTTGAAGTATAATCGACGCAATTTTGGTATTTTCAAGTATTGTAACTAACGCATTACGTATAATAGGGTGGGTATCTACGATTAGTGTATTCATTGAGTTCATTGTCATCTCTCTTTCATTAATTAAATTGAGAAGTCCGTGCTCATTGATTCCTTACATATAATGTAGGATGATTCTGAATGAATGTGTGGAAATCATACATTCCATTTTGGAAAGGCTTTGATGTGATGGACGCATCTCCCTTCTAGCATTGTTGTACCACACTAAAGGTCCAGCCATTAAAGGTAGGAGTAACAACCATGTCCATTAAAGTTGCGGGTATCGATTTAACCAAGAATTTCTATTGAATATTGACGGAACTATCTCGTCAAACCTTATACAGTGCCTTTATCAATATTAGCGGCAAGATTGATGGTGTAACTCAGGATATAATTACACAGAGTCAACGTTACAAGGCGATTAAGAATATCCCTAGCTTTGGCCTGGTCTTAACTGCGTATTTCGGTGATTGCGATCGCTCGTTTCGGTTTATTCCGATCACTTGATCCTGCCGTTTTTCTCTCTTCCTATTTTTACTCTAAGTGATCGGATTGCGCCAGTTTTCTCATCGACTCACCTCCTAGTTCTATTCGATGACTATTGTGTACCAGCCGATCCATTAGAGCGTCTGCGACAGTGGCGTTACCGATCATGTTGTACCACTCCTTTACAGGTAACTGACTGATGACGATCGTGCTGCTGTTTTGGTAACGATCTTCAAGCACTTCTAATAAGTGACCTGCATGCTCTTGGGTTAGCTTTTCCATCCCCCAGTCGTCGAGGATTAGTAGAGCTTTCTTAGCCAACGATTGAAGTTGCTTTTGATAGCTACCGTCCAGACGACCTGCGGTCAGGTCATCAAGCAGGCGAGTTAATCGGTAGTATCTGACCGTGTGTTGTTGGTCGCAGGCACTGGTTGCCAGTGCGCAGCCAAGATACGTTTTGCCAGCACCTGTTGGGCCTGTGATCAAGATATTCTGGTGCTTATGTAGATAACTGCCCGTTAGAAGTTCGCTCATCTGTTTACGATTGAGATTTCGTCCCTCCTTGTAGATGAGTTGGCTCGGCTGAGCATCCACTCTCAGTTTGGCTTGCCGTTTTAAGCGTTGGATTTTTGTCTGATTGCGATTCAATATTTCACTTTCCAGAAGTAGGCTTAGCCTTTCCTCGAAGTCCAGCTCTGCGTAGGTGCTCAGTTGTTCTTGTTGCTGCTCTAACGCTTTCACTGCATGGCTCAAGCGGAGGGTTTTGAGTTGGTCGTTCAGTGCGTTCATTTGTATTTCTCCTAGTGATAACAGTTCGGGCCACGAACATTGCTGTGAACAAGGTTCGGCGTATTCGCTTTATCTTTACTCAGTTGCCCCTCACGATTGTTCTTGAGTAGATTGTTGACGAAGGTGTAATTGGGTTTTGTTAGCATCAGTGCATCTTTACAGGCTTGCTCGAGGCGCGATTCGCCATGGGCTTTGCTCAGGTTGAGCAGCCCAAGGCAAGAACGATACGACTGCTCGGGATGAGGCTTAGAGTTCAGCATTTTATTGACGACTTCCCGTGTGGCGGGGCCGATATTGGCCCCCCAGTTGAGTAAACGTCCAGGCGACCACTTTTGATGTTGATGATTACTCGGCATGTGCTCAGGTTGAGTGCTGTTTCCGCGCTCCCTTTGGCTACGCGGGTGCTGGGCGACCAAGTTACCTTGATGGTAGATTTGCACCAGACGGTTGGAGGCTTCCAGTTCGACATGGTGGCCAACAAGCTGATGGGGAACCGAGTAGTAGTGACGGCGATATTCGATGTGATAATCAGGCCCAACCTTGGCTCGCTTGGTTTCAGTATATAGATATCGCTGCTTAGGAAGAGGCTTTAACGCGGGTTTATCGAGTTTGTCGAACAGCGCTTTGCGGCTCGCACCATAATGCTTCATCTCACGTTCGTTTAAGTCATTCATCAGCTCACGGATGGCAAGGTTCAGCTCTTTGAAGGTATAGAAGGTTTGATGGCGAAGTCGCATCATGATCCAGCGTTCCACTAGGAGCACGGCATTCTCTGCCTTGGCTTTGTCTTTCGGTTTGTAAGGGCGAGCTGGCATCACTGCGGTTTGATAGTGATTCGCCAGTTTTTGATAACTGTCGTTAAGTCTCGGCTCATAACGATTGGCTTTGGTGACCGCGCTACGTAGATTATCGGGAACCAAGAGCTGTGGTACACCACCGAAGTGCTCGAACGCATTGGCATGCGCCTCTAACCAGTAAGACTTACCTTGACTCGGGAAGGCTTCAACATAGGTGTAATTGGACGCACCTAAGGTCGCCACGAACACCTCTGCTTCGCGCACTTCACCTGTATCAGGGTTGACCACTTGAAGCCGAGGCCCACAGTAATCGATAAACAGCTTGTCACCTGCCACATGGAGCTGGCGCATGCTGCGCTTTTGAGTTTTGAACCAACGAGTGAAGTGCTCGCAGAACTGAGTGTAAGCGTAAGCTTGTTCTTGATATTGCTCATGGTATTCCTGCCACAACAACATCTTTGTCATGCCTTTACGTCTGAGTTCGACTGCGTATTGAGTGAAGTCTGGCATGACTTTATCGCGACTGGCTTTCTTGCCGTGATACAGCGCTTGCGTGAGATCAGCATCGCTGCAACTTTCGGGTAGAGGCCAGCCAAGTTGGCTTTGTTTAAAGCGAGTAAGGAGTTCCGATATGGTGGACGGGCCGAGTTTCAGGCAAGAAGCGATACCACGATTGGAGAGACCGCAGTCGTACTTAAGGCGTAATACCTCTTTGATTTTGTTCATTGGAGTTCTCTTTTTGGCCATTGTCGCTTCCTTACGTTCTTGTTTAAGAAGTAAAGAATAGCGAGCTATTGATTTAAAAGAGAAAAAGGAAGGATTTCGGGCATTCCGATCGCGGTTTTCGCTATTCCGATCACCGATTTCGGAGTTAGGCTAAAAGTGATCGGATAATCGCGGAATCAGTGATCGGTTTAAACCGAAATGGGTGATCGGATAATCCCGAAATGACTGATCGGAATGCTCCGAAATATGCACTTAACTGCTGCAATTGTTAGTGAAGTTGGCTCTGGTCAACAATTTCAGAATGGTAGACAGTTTTCTGCATGGTGTGGACTAGTTCCTAAGCAGAATAGTACAGGTGGAAAGAATAGCCTTGGATCCTTATCAAAGAGTGGGAATCGAGATCTAAGGACATTACTCATTCATGGTGCCAGGGCTGTACTACGTTGTAAAACTTCAAGCATGGACCCTATGGGAGTTTGGTTACGAGGTCTAATTGAACGACGTGGAAAGGCTAAAGCAATCGTGGCTTTAGTAAATAAGCTTGAGATGTTACAACGCTCAAGTGGGCGAATGTCAAAGCTATAAACAAAGTCATAAGACTAGGTATGCCTGTCAGAAGCTAACGGCTAGTTATATATGGCGTCGTTTGTTTTTAAGATGATTTGATCAACAACGTCTATCTTGATTAAAAGGGGCGTGAAATGGGGCGACTCTGCCCAAGCTGGTTAAATTTCAACCGTGGCAATTACCCTGCAAGATAGGGTCAGTTTGAATCTAGATCTAAGTGGATTGATCACATGTAACCCCGATAGTTGCACAGAAGTATTTTCAATAGTTTTTGATGTGATAGGAGCATCATTATGTTCAGTTTTGTGGTCATTTTAATAAAATTTAATTCATAAGATAAAGGTGTCGAGTTGACACCTTTTATTTTACTTACTGGCAAACTATAAGCTTACCTACGTCAGCATATTCTACAAGGTTTGGTCGATAGCTGGTCGGAATGGATACAGCTACTGGTTGAAGTGTATCAGGATCGATTCCTACCTGACTTTCGTATTCAAGGTACTCGTACTGGAAATCCATTTGATCAGTTGATTTGTATTTCTTCAATACACCTAATCCTGAAAAGCCTTTATCGATACATAATTGTTCCGCTTGAGCTGGTGTATACTCTACAATGATTTCTTCATACTTTCCTAAATCATTAGCAATCTTCTCTGTATTATAAAAAACGAACTGACCTTTTCCCGTAATTAGTCCTTGATTTTTAGCCGATATTTCAACTTTTGCGTTGGCTTGAACACTCCAACTATCAGGGTCATTTGAACCCATGAAAACAAATGAGCTGTTGTTAGCTTCTGACATAGGGAGGCGTATTGATATGTAGTTTTCATGATTATTAGTTTGTTGAGATAAATGAGTAATAGGAACCTCAAAGTTGTCCTGAAAGATTAGAATACGTCCACTAGCATAACTTACGTCAGGGGTGAGTTTATGTTCCTGTCCCCTAACTATAACACTTGTCGAAATATTCTCCATTTCCACCTTATCAGGCCAAACCAGCATAAATCGATTGATGATACTTCGTAAATCCATTGTGTTTGTATTGTTTGAATAAAAACTCAACTTTACATTCAAATAATCACCATCTATGACTGCTTCTGTCTGTACAGTTGCCCTAGGGATTATGTGTGCAACCTTTTTGTGTTCAAAATAATGGGGGAATTTGTCACCATCACTCATATAGCTAACGAGAACATCTGGTAGGCCATAAGTCATACCGCCATCATGCCCAAATGAGTGGTTATGGAGCTTTTCATGAAGATATGTGGTTTTGGGTATTGTCTGACCTTCTTGATACAATCTGTAATCACGGACAGATAGGAAACCACCACTCGCCATTGTTGCGTAACCGTAGTAACTGTGCATCAATAAACGATGCTCAGAACTAGGTTCAAAAGTAAGCATCGATATAATTTTTCGGTTTGGGTTACTGGTGTCATAACCTGTTTTAAAGTGCGTATGATCGTGTGGGCAATCCATTCTTTCAATGAAAACAGGTTCAGCTCTTTTTGTTCTATAGTTACTTATGTAATCAGCAAAATGTAAATTGAAGCTCAAATCGTTCAATGCGTTTTTATATGCGCGCATTTCTTGTTCGTATTGAAACGCATTGTACTCTGAAGGTATCCCATATAGGTCGTCACTAGGTTTGTCTTTGTATTCGTTCATATGCATTCGAAAGAATGGTTGCTCTTCCACGAATTCAACAAAACGCACTTTATCAACGTGCGTGTCAAAATTAAAGTTGAAAGTTTGCTTCTGAAACGGCTCAAGAATAGTATCAAGCTTGAACAATAAGTCGTTTATTTTTAGCGTAGGCTGGCTAAGGTAACGAGGTGTGGCATTAATCACTTCGTAATTATTAAGACCTTCAGTGTGTCGTACTGTAATTTCATCGAGACTAAACGCTTCCGTATATTCTCGTTCAATGCTTACAACTGAAGAAATATTACTGTTAGGGATCAAATAATTTATGTCTGCTGATGGAGTAATCGTATCTGGCATTGGTCGAACCGTTGGCGTTAATGGCTCAGATGGTGGATTTTGACCGTCTAGTTCTGGCGGTACTATAAGGGGCACGGTCTCCACTTCACCTTTATCTATGTTGTCTTTATCTTTGCTAGGGTTATTTGTAGTTTCTTCTGAACAAGCCATTAGAAATATAGAACATGACATAACGAAAAGCACTTTATTAATTTTCATAGTTACCCTGAAAAAATGTAGAGTTTTTTATTTAGTTCTTAAAGCTTATCATTGCATGATCGACTTTTACTCGTTACCAAGCATTTCAACTCGTTTAGTAAAACTATAAGTTTTATGATTGTAAGTGTCCGTTATAAATAGCTAGGATATTAACTTTTCTTCCTAGATAAGGTGGCATACTAGCTAATTAAAGGAAATTATTTATGACTGTAAAAAATAATAGTATACCTATGGAATATATTATACGCAATTAACTCAAAGCAATCTCAGAATATTCTTACATGAAGGGGGCGAATCGTGATTTAATCATTTCTATCATACTGTTTATAAAACGAATTTTTTCGATTCCGCTACCTTGGAGTGACATTAGAAGATCATTGTTGCTTTCCGAAGGTACTGACTGCTAATGGCTTTGATGTGATAACCGTTTATCACGCGATGAACCCAATTAAAAGGCTGAATGATTGAGTAAAACGCCCGAGAAGAGACTTATTTCTGGCCTGATTTTTATTCAAGAGTAAATATATGCCGCCATTCTATCGCCACTGTTAATTCCAGTTTTTTGTAAGTTTATGTTTTAAGATAACTTAATATATCAATGTATATAATGGCTTCACTGATTCAATCTGGCCTAGATCTGACACCAATCATTACTCACCACTACAAAGTGGACGACTTCCAGAAAGGCTTCGACATGATGCGCTCTGGTATGTCTGGTAAAGTAATCCTTGATTGGGAATAAGCAAAAGGAGTAAACACTCCCGAGCTTCCTGATTAATTGAAAATGCCTCAAAGCGATTTGGGGCATTTTTGTATCTAAATTCTAACTAGGGTTAACTTATCTCTCTGTCACTTAATGGCCATTTTACTGCCCAGTAATCTCTAAAATACTCAATAAGCAGTTACATCTTATTGTTTTACTATTGAAGAGAGGGCTCATGGCTTGTAAACCACTTGCACTAATAATAACTGGACTATTATTAACGCCGAATTTTGCTAGCGCTAGGGACGATATTTCGAAATCTGAAAGCGATCAGGCAGCAGAACAGGCAGCAAAGGAACTTGCAAACCCAAACACAGCTTACGCTAGCCTTAATTTAAAGCTCCAGTATTCAGGTGGTTACGATGGTGGAGGGGACAGTTTCGCTACAGTATTACAGCCGACACTGCCGTTTCCCATGGATAACGGCGACAAAGTGATCTTCCGCCCGGCCATCTCTTATGTACAGAACGATTTCCATGTGGACGCACCAGCAAGCTCGCAACACACGGAGCAGTCAGGCTTTACAGACATCTCATTTGATTTAGCTTATGCGCCTAAAATGGAGGGCGGTACTATTGTCGCGTTCGGTATCTTTGCTTCGTTGCCAACGGGCAGCAGTGACTTAACAGCGGATCAATTTGCTGTCGGACCAGAGTTTATGGTCGGGAAAGCGAGTAGCGAGCGAGTTGTCGGTATGTTCCCAAATCACTTGTATGGTGTTTCTGGAGACGGAGCCGACCATTCTGATACTCGAATCAACAAGACATCGACACAAGTGTTTTGGGTGGAGATATTAGGCGGAGGGTGGACGGTAGGTTCTGCGCCGACATTCTCGTATGACTGGAATAAGGATCTGGCGGAAATTCCGTTAAACATCAGTGTTAGTAAAACAACGGTTCTGAATGGACGCCCTTGGAAGTTTGGCATTGAAGCGAACTATTACCTTGAGAAAGACGAAAAAACGCGTCCAGATTTTATGTTGAGCTTTAATATCAGCCCTGTGGTGGAAAATAAACTGACATCTTTGTTCGATTAAGCCGTTATTTGAAATACAGTTTTAGAAACGAAAAAGGCTGAACGATCATCGTTCAGCCTTTGGTGTTATTGGATTAAGCGATTCTATTAACCAGCAGCAACTTGCATGATGAGACCACAGATGTAAGCGCCGTATGTACCGAGAGCATAACCCAATACCGCCATTAGGATACCTACTGGTGCCAATGCTGGGTGGAATGCAGCCGCGACGATAGGTGCCGATGCAGCGCCGCCTACGTTAGCTTGGCTACCTACAGCCATGAAGAACAATGGTGCACGAATTAGCTTCGCCATCACAATCATTAGAAGGGCATGGATAGTTAACCATGTAATACCAATGAAGAAGTAACCTGGGTTGTCTAATATAGCTGTCACATCCATTTGCATACCGATAGTTGCAACTAGGATGTAGATGAACGCTGAACCTACTTTAGACGCGCCGCTGTGCTCAAGGCTACGTGTAGATTTGAAGCATGAAGCGATCAGCGCGAACGTTGTCACCATTACGATCAGCCAGAAGAAGCCAGATGTTAGGCTATATTTCGCAAGCTCCGGCGCGTTGGTTGAGATCCATGGTGCAATCATGTCACTGAATAAGTGAGCTAAACCCGTCAAACCGAAAGCAATTGCCGTGATCTTCATAAGATCGGTTGTTGTTGTTGGGCGAGCGTTCTCTTCTTGGTATTTAGATACCGTCTCTTTTAGCTCTTCGATAGATGATGTGTCTGCTTTTAACCATGCATCAATTTTCTTCTGGCGACCTGCCATGATAAGTAACACGGCCATCCAAATGTTCGCACAGATAACATCAACCGTAATCATTGCAGAGAATAGTTGATCATCAACCTCGAACACTTCTTTCATTGCTGCTTGGTTCGCACCGCCGCCGATCCAAGAACCAGCGACAGTTGTAAGGCCACGCCATACATCGCCAGATACGAGGTCAGGGTTAACTTGGTCGATAATTAAAATCGCCAAAGGGCCACCAATGATGATGCCGACAGTACCCGTTAGGAACATGATGACGGCTTTTGAGCCAAGGCCGAAGATTTTGCGTAGGTCAGCTGAGATGATCAGTAGAACGAGTGCGCTTGGTAATAGGTAACGACTTGCAACAAAGTACAGCTTTGAGTTTGATGCGTCGATGATGCCGAAACTGTTCAATAAAGAAGGAACAAAGTAACAGAGCAATAGACCCGGAACGAACGAGTAGAATTTTTTCAGTGCGCTATTTTGGCTACTTTCCGTGATAAAAACACCGCCAAGAATAACAGCTAACATGCCCATTATTACAGCATCATTAGTAATCATTATTATATCTCCTTTAAGGTGAGCGCAAAGGTCTCACTTTTTGAATTGCAGGACTATACCGACAACCGCCATTCGTTACAAATTGTAACGATAGACATACTTTGAAATGTTTATGTTAATTTTGATGGTTTGAATTTGTGAATGTCGTGCGTTATTTATTTGATTGATGAATGGGTTTGTTGAGGCTTTTGCGGCGGATTTAGATATATGCAATGTAATTCAAGCCTTAGAGAGTGGTCGCTATGATTTAGGTGGATGTTTGAATGGCAGGAATGAGTGCATATATAGCCATGTTTATGGTGTGGTTTATGCAGGGTTGGAATGTTTCAATAATGTAAAAATTGAATCCACTTTTGCTATGTGGTCAGAAATTAAAAATTTTAGCTAGATCACACAAATATCTCGGATTATGAGTTTCAGAACCTGATACTTATGTTCATTTGACGTTTTGTAGGGGTTAAATGAAAGAAAAAGCGGCTTAAATAGCCGCTTTTGATGGTTGCATTGCATGGTCATCTAGAGCTGTAGCTTAGACTTCTGCTTAAGACTCTTCTTCCTCAAAGCCATCTGCATAACCTTTTGGTGGTGGTGTCCAACCACGTTCAGATCGAGAGTGTTTGTCTGAACGGTCTTTCTTCATGTCTTCTTTCATTGCTTCTTCAAGATGAATGAAGATTTGTCGGTAGTTGTTGTCGTAGCGTGGGTTCTCTTCCGCTTCAGACCAAGCTTGGTAAAGCTTTTCAGACTTACGGCTCTCAACACGTTGATACGTCGATTTTTGCTGCTCGACGAAGAATGGGTGGTGCCCTAAAGAGCGCAAGGCTTCTGCTCCCATTTCAAGTGCAGAGTGGTAAGTTTCGGACACTACAGAATCTGCACCTGCTTCTCGTAAGCGATAACTATGACCACGGTCGAATGCGCGGGCTAAGATTTTCACTTTAGGGTAGGTGTGTTTAACGTACTTCACTAATTCAACGCTTGAGTCTTGGTTATCGATCGCTACTACTAGCATTGCGGCTTCTTCGATTCCGGCGGTATGCAATAAATCGTGACGAGTCGCATCACCAAAGTAAGATTTGATATTGATGGAGCGTAATAAATCTACTTGGTTCGCTTGGTGATCCAGAACCACAGTATTGACATCATTCGACACCAACAAGCGGTTAACGATTTGACCGAATCGACCAATGCCCGCAATGATAACGGTACCTTTCTCTTCGATGGTATCTTCTTCGCGGTCGTTAGATTTTTGTTCGTAACGAGGAAGAATCACTTTATCAAATAGAATGAACAGCCCTGGTGTTAGGAACATTGAAAGTGCCACAACCAGCGACAATGTTTGAACGATGTCAGCAGGTAATACGTGGTTTTGAGCTGAGAAGCTTAGTAGTACAAAACCAAACTCACCGGCTTGCGCCAAGCTCAGTGTAAACAGCCAACGGTCACTGTTTTTGATTTTGAAGATCAATGCCAACGTAAATAGCACCAAGGCTTTAAGAAGCATAACGCCAAGAGTGAGGCCAATGATCAAACCAAAGTCGTTGAATAGAACATCAAAGTTGATGCCAGCACCAACGGTAATGAAGAACAAGCCAAGTAGCAGCCCTTTAAACGGGTCAATATTAGACTCAAGCTCGTGGCGGAATTCACTGTTCGCTAAAACCACACCCGCAAGGAAGGTACCCAAAGCCGGTGATAGGCCGACTAGGCTCATCAGTGCAGCAATACCAATCACCAACATCAGTGCGGTTGCAGTAAAGATTTCACGCAGGCCTGAGCTTGCCACGAAGCGGAACAGTGGACGACTCAAGAAGTGTCCGCCGACCACAACAATCGCAATAGATGCTGTGATCACAAGGCCATAAGCCCAACCGGGTAGGCCAGCAACAAGACTTAACTCTTCATGATGATCAGAGGCCGAAGCGACCGCGCTTTGTGCAGCTTCAATTAATTCTGGCAACGCTAATAGAGGAATGAACGCCAACATAGGGATGACGGCAATATCTTGGAACAGTAGGACTGAAAAAGCGTTCTTGCCGCCTTCTGTTTTGGATAGCCCTTTTTCGTTAAAGGTTTGGAGTACAATCGCGGTAGATGACAGTGCGAAGATCAAACCGATAGTCAGCGCAATGGTCCAAGGTTGTCCGAAGAAAAGGGCGATACCCATTACAATCGCGGTAGTGCCACCAACTTGCAGGCCACCCAGCCCCATCAGTCGGTTTCTCATTGCCCAAAGCATCTTAGGCTCAAGTTCAAGGCCGACCAAGAACAGCATCATAACCACGCCGAACTCGGCAAAGTGTTGGATGGTTGTGGTCTCTTCACCCACTAAGCCGATGATTGGGCCAATCACAACACCAGCAATGAGGTAACCTAATACAGAACCAAGACCAAGTCTTTTGGCAATAGGCACGGCAATAACTGCTGCGACTAAGTAGATAAACGCTTGTAGAAAATATCCCGTCATTATTTAACCTCTGCCATTAGTTCTTCTACGTAGTGGTTGAGTTTTTCTGCTTTGCTGGCTTTCTTAATATTGATCTTGCCGGCAACCAACGCCTCTAACAGCACTTTATAGCTATCGACATGCTCTTGAATGCGGTTTTCTTCCAACGCGGTACGCGAGCCAAATAACGCAAAGGGCGCGAGATAGTTCATCCCACACAGAGAAGCAGTTTGTTCGATTGGGTGAAGCAGCTCTCGAATAGTGAAATGGTTGTAACCATCACTTTGGTAGGCATCTTTTTTACCACCTGCAGTAATGCTACATAATAAGTTCTTACCCTGTAGTTCATTGCCATCGGCGCCGTAGGCGAAGCCGTATTCAAGAACAAGGTCTTGCCACTCTTTAAGAATTGCCGGTGTTGAGTACCAATACAAAGGAAACTGAAAAATGATGATGTCATGGTCTAACAGGCGTTTCTGTTCACGGTCGATGTTGATTTTAAATGTCGGATACTCGGCATAGAGATCGACACAGGTAACACCGTCAACGCGTTTGGCTTGTTCAAATAAGGGTTTGTTTGCTTCAGAACGATGTTGAGAAGGGTGGGCGAATAGCACCAAGACTCGATTTTTCGACATATAGCCCTCTTTGTCCATTAACGAATAATATTTATTGGAATTATAGTTATACAATAATAGAAGAATGGTTGAACAACAACGAATTAGCCCATACTTCTTTGTTTAGATACGTGTGCTTTCTGCGTTTAATTATATAAGACACCAGTCATTTTGTGTCTTTCAGGCACAAGTAGCCGATGACTGAGTAAAACTAATTATTCACGAATAGTAAAAGCGAATGTGGGCATTTTATGTCACCGTTGGTGGGTAACGTAAATAATCCAATAACCCTACATAGAACGATAATGAATAAAGGAAAAAACTATGAGCATGGACTTGCGTCAACAATGTGATTTGTTGCTTTCTGGTCATCTAGAACCGACACCAGCACAAACATTCGCTCAGATGGCTGAATGGTGTGAAACACACAATGTGAGCCATGATAGCTACGGTGATGGCGAGTTTATCGAGAGCTTTGAAAACAAGGTCGCAGAGCTGCTTGGTTATGAAGCCGCCGTATTTGTTATTACCGGCACCATGAATCAACCCACAGCATTAGAAATTGCGTGCCAAGAGAAAAGAAACCCGGTAGTAGCGATGCATGAGTCGAGTCATATCATTCGCCATGAACGCCAAGGGTATCAGCTCCAAAATCGTTTCAACGTGCTTCCGGTCGGCAATGTATTTCGCACTTGGAATGTTGATGACTTAAAGGCATGGCCTGATGAGATTGCAGCCGCTCTGTATGAATTACCGATGCGTGAAATTGGCGGCCAATTGCCAGAATGGGATGAGCTTGAAGCGATCAAGCAATACTGCAAAGAACAATCGATTCACCTTCATATGGACGGTGCACGTTTGTGGGAATGTGGCGCGTATTATAAAAAGCCATACAGCGAGATTGCTCAGGGCTTCGATAGTGCTTATGTTTCGCTGTACAAAGGTCTCAATGGGCTGGGTGGTTCGTTATTACTGGGTGATAAAGCCTTTGTCGCGAAAGCATCGGCGTGGATGAAGCGCCAAGGTGGTAATGTTTATCACCGAACGCCTTATGTGGTTTCAGCAGCAATGCAGTTTGATGAGCGATTAGAACTGATGCCTGCTTTATACGAACGCACCAAACAGGTTTATCAAATCCTACAAGATTACCCTCAGTTTACGGTTAACCCGCAGCAACCGCAGGTCAACATGCTTCACCTCTATTTACCTGTGAGCTACGAAGACGGCATTATTGTGAGGGATAACATAGCGAAGAAACACAAGGTTTGGATAGGAAACCCAGCGATCAGCGAACTGCCAAACCAATGTAAGATTGAATGGTATGTAGGGGATAACTTACTGAATCTGCCTGATCATGAGCTGATCGACATTCTTGATTTTATTAACGAAGAGCTGATTTGATTAACTAAGGGTTAATTTGATTGCGGAAGAGTTGAGTTGATTAACTAAGGGTTAATTTGATTGCGGAAGAGTTGAGTTGATTACAGAAGAACGGACTGCAGAAGAGCGGAGCTAATGGAAATGGATACAAGAAATCGGTCCGGTATCCATTTATGCAGCTAGGATGACAGGCTCTGTTACATATACTGGTTGATGTACACATCAACTAAGAACATGAACACTGGAACCGTGCTGAGAAGTCCGAAGAAGACGATTGGCACCCAGTTTTTGATTTTCTTTTTAGGTTGCTCAGTGTTATTCATAAATTCGGCCTTAAATTCGTTGTTGAGTCTGTTTAGCTTTTTGGTACTAAAAATCTAAGTGCATGGTATCAAATAAATGGGTTTAGCCCTAAGTGGATTTAGAGAATCGTGGCGTGAATCAATCACATAAAATGTAAGTGATTCATAAACGGTTCATAAAGGTTCAACAATAATGAACCTATTAGAACAAGCATTGCCTTACTCGGCATATCAAATAAACAGCATTTAAAGATTTGGAGAATACAGAATGAAAACAATAGGAAACATCATTTGGTTTCTGTTCGGTGGCGTATTTATGGGACTAGCTTGGTGGTTCTTCGGACTGCTCGCATTCCTAACCATCGTTGGTATTCCATGGGGTAGAGCGTGTTTCGTTATGGGTAACTTCTCATTCTTCCCATTTGGTCAGGAAGCGATTTCGCGTGACGAGCTAACCAATGAAATGGACATCGGCACGAGCCCGCTAGGTGTGATTGGTAACGTTATTTGGTTCTTATTTGCGGGGATCTGGCTTGCGATTGGTCACATCATGTCAGCTGTGGCGTGTTTCATTACCATCATTGGTATTCCGTTCGCGATTCAACACCTTAAATTAGCGGTTATCTCACTGGCGCCTATCGGTAAGACGGTTGTCGATAAACGTGAAGCAGAAGCGGCGCGAGTAAGAAATTACAAGGGTTAAGATTACACTTTTAGCCTGATTGAACTGAAAAGCACATCGTATGATGTGCTTTTTTTGTGCCTCTGTTCTTATCTCTTGACGCTCATATCCCAAACACTAACTAGGCGTTGTTGAGCTAGACATTATTGAACAGGACTTCAAGCCGCAGGGTGATGTTGGCTTCTTCGGTATGTTTCTCATGGGGTTCTCGTTCCCATTGATAACGAGGGATGAGTTCGTAGAACAGCCACTCTTTCCATACGTTTTGTCGGTAGGTAACCGAAACCTGAGCGTATTCGTAATGATTATGAGGCTCATCCGTTGCATTAATCGTGGCACTGTATTGAAGAGCTTGGTCTTGAGCAAGGTAGTGATACAAGGTTAATCCCGTACCATAATTCCAACCTTTAAGGTCGTCGTTATACCCCGCAAAGCTTGACCATCGAGCCAAGAAGTCATCACTCAAAGAAAGATCAAAGTCGATGTCAGTGATCTCACCAGTCTCCTGTTTTTCCTGATATACCCGCTGGGTAAGCCTGAATACCACATCGGTGGTCAGAGGGTAGGTAAAACGGTAGCGAGCTTCGATACGCGGTCGCAATGTTGCCTTAATATTGAAGCTACTGTAACCCTTGGCATAAGCGTCATAACGCAGGCCTAATGCACTTTCCAATTCATCGGAATCATTCGGAAAAAAATCCAAGAATTCTTCATCGCTGACAGACTCGTAGATCAATTTTAGGCGTTTACTGACAAAAGGAAGATGCAGACGCGCATTGAGCTTGGTTGAGTAGTCGAGCTCCCCACCTTCTGAATAAATAAAATCGTTATACCAACGTACAGATGTGCCAGCTCTGGCATCTTCAGTTATTCGGTCATCTACAAAGAAGCTATCGAACCAGAGTGCAGGTTGGCAAAACTTGCTGTTTAGGTAGTGGTAAGCTTTTTCGACGCGCGTGTCTTCTGTGACACTCATCCTGTTCCTCCGCGAAGGCAGAGTGGGAAACGAGCGATGCTAATAATGAGGAGTTAACTATCCAACGACTCAATGGAACCTGTTTGTCATTCTATGTATCAATAGTTTGACTATAACTAAGCAGTTATGACAATGCGACTTTTAAAGAGATTTATCTTAATCAGTGGCTATTCAAAACAGAGACTTGAATAACATATGGCAGGTAAAGAAAACGGGCTCAGTAGGTGAGCCCGTTTGTCGATAAGTTTATAAGTGACTTAATGGCAGATTACATTGCCGCTTCGAAAATCGCAGAGATTTCTTCGTGGGTCGCTTGTTTAGGATTAGTAAAACCACATGCGTCTTTCAGTGCGTTGTCAGACAGAGTAGGGATATCTTCTAGCTTCGCACCAAGTTGCGCGATACCTGTTGGGATGTTCACGTCATTTGCTAGTTGAACAATTGCTTCGATCGCAGCTTCTGCACCTTGCTCTGGTGACATACCTTCAACGTTAACGCCCATTGCTTTTGCAACATCACGTAGACGCTCAGGACAAACTTGCGCGTTGTAGCGTTGAACGTGTGGTAGCAAGATAGCATTACACACACCGTGTGGAAGATCGTAGAAGCCGCCTAGCTGATGCGCCATCGCATGAACATAACCTAGTGACGCGTTGTTGAACGCCATACCCGCCATGAACTGTGCGTAAGCCATTTGCTCACGCGCTTCAATGTCTTCGCCGTGTGCTACTGCTGTTCTTAGGTGTGCTTGAACAAGCTCGATTGCTTTAATTGCTACCGCGTCTGTAATTGGCGTTGCGGCGATAGAAACGTAAGCTTCGATTGCGTGTGTTAGCGCGTCCATACCCGTAGCTGCAGTCAGTGATGCAGGTTTAGCGAGCATCAACTCGGGGTCGTTTACTGAGATAAGCGGTGTTGTGTGCTTATCAACGATCGCCATCTTAATGTGACGCTCTTCATCGGTGATGATGCAGAAACGTGTCATTTCAGATGCTGTACCTGCTGTTGTGTTGATAGCAATAAGAGGCATCATAGGTTTTTCAGACTGGTCTACGCCTTCGTAATCAGCAATCTTGCCGCCGTTAGAAGCAACTAATGCGATACCTTTTGCGCAGTCGTGTGGAGAACCACCACCTAGAGAAACAACAAAATCACAATCGTTGTCAGTCAGCAATTCTAGACCATCGTTCACGTTAGTGATGGTTGGGTTTGGTTGAGTGCCATCGAATACAACTGCGTCTACGCCGCGCTGGCTAAGAAGGTCTTGTACCTGCTTAACTACACCAATTTGATTCAGGATCTTATCTGTAACGATCAGACCTTTTTTAAAGCCTTGAGACTGGATGCTATCAGCAGCATCTTTCAAACAGCCAGTGCCCATGAAGTTGATTGTAGGGATGTAAAATGCAGTAGACATTGGAAAACTCCGTTAATTATGATTTTTAATTTCCTACATGTTGTCGGCATTCAAGTGGTCGACCATTGATCTGGAACAACTTTGATTTCGAACTAACACTTTCTGGTTAGTCGTTGTGATAGGGCTCATATAGCAATCGTTTTTATGGTTTTCTGGTGTGTTCTTTGTCAGTAGTGGATAGTGATAAATTGACTCGATCAGAAACAGAATTGCGCTCTATAACAATGAAAAATAAGCTTATTCACTGAAAGTCGGTTCAATTTCAGCCAGGATTGAGCTTTTCTCTGAGTTATCACTGCATTCAATTTGAGGAGCTTGTGACTCTTCAGTGTTAGGGGTGTCTTCTGGTTCCTCATCATAGTATTTGACAAGAAAAGGGGTGAGCATGACAGATGACGGTAAAAAGTGCTTCATAATAGCTCCCGGTACCTAATGTGTATTTCTTGTATGGTATGGGTTTAATATGTGGCAAAATTTGCGATACATCATGACTTGTGGCTTGTTTTATATAAATTATTAGATTTATATACAGGCTCACAGATTTACGAGTAAAGCGATTGCCAGCCTACAAGGCGAAAAGAAAAATTAAGCAAAACTACGATAAAAACAGACACAGCATTGCTCAACAGCGCGAATAACAGGACAGAAAATGAAGTACGATTGGATATTCTTTGATGCGGATGAAACCTTGTTCCACTTTGATGCTTTTCAAGGAATGAAGCTGATGTTCTCCCGTTTTGGTGTGGACTTTAGTGAACAGGATTATTCGGTTTACCAAGAGGTGAATTTACCACTTTGGGTAGATTACCAAGATGGGCGCATTACGGCAGCTCAACTGAAGCACGCGCGTTTTGAAAGCTGGGCAACAAAGCTAGAGACAACAACAGCAGAACTAAACAGTGCATTTTTGACCGCAATGGCAGACATCTGTTCGCTGCTTCCTGGTGCAAAAGAGTTGATGGAGTCTTTAAAAGGCAAAGTGAACATGGGCATCATTACCAATGGTTTCACCGAGCTGCAATCTATCCGTTTAGAACGCACTGGAATGACAGACTATTTTGACCACGTGATCATCTCTGAAGAAGTGGGTGTTGCTAAACCAGATGCTGAAATCTTTGAACATGCACACAAGCTTGTTGGCTTACCAGCAAAACGACGCGTATTGATGGTCGGAGATAACCCACATTCAGATATTCTAGGCGGACTAGATTTTGGCATTGAAACTTGTTGGTTAAACAGTCAAGAAAAGGCAACGCCAGCGGGTATTAACCCTCATTATCAAGTTAAGTCTTTAGCTGACCTGCAAGCACTTCTATTGGCATAATTGCTAATTGCTAATTGCTAATTGCTAATTGCTTTTAGATTTTTGAGTGAATGATTGATAGCCGAGTGCAGTTATGTGCTTGGCTACTTATTTTTACCTACTGCAAGTTATCGATAGTGGTGCTTAAGCCTATCTTTGCTTTAAGCTCGCTTTAATTAGACCATTACAATAAAGAAAAGGAAGAGGCGTGCTGAAATCTCATCGCCATAGCTGCTACGGCATTGCTGCCATTTTACTTTGGAGCTGCTTAATTGCGCTTTCTCGTAGCGTATCAGAACAACTAGGCCCAATCGGTGGCGCTGCCAGTCTTTATACGGTGAGCTCAATTTTGTTGGTCTGTGTTATGGGTTTACCAAAGCTGTCACGCTTTTCTAAGTCTTATTTGCTGATTGGCGGCACCTTGTTCGTTTGTTATGAGATCTTCTTGGCTCTGGCTTTAGGAATGGCAAACAATAGACATCAAGCCTTGGAAATGGCTGTCATCAACTACTTATGGCCAGCACTGACGGTGTTATTTGCGGTGCTGCTGAGCGACAAGAAAATTAACTGGTTGGTTTACCCAAGTATCTTCTTGGCCTTCTTTGGCGTCGCTTGGAGCATCAGCGGCGATCAGGGGCTTTCTGTTGAACAAATCGCTGCCAATGTTGCTACTAACCCAAAAACTTATTCAATGGCGTTTTTCGGCGCGATTATTTGGGCGGTTTACTGTAATTACACTCAGAAAGTGGCGAAAGGGCAGAATGCGATTGTGTTGTTCTTTATCGCAACGGCAATCACCTTGTGGATCAAATACGCATTGAGTAACGAAACCGGCATGGTGATGACAACCAGTGCTGCGATTGACTTAGTGTTGGCAGGCGTGTGTATGGGCGCAGGTTACGCGCTTTGGAATACAGCGATACTTGGCGGCAATATGGTCTTCTTGGCGACCATGTCGTATTTCACGCCTATTTTTGCGACCTTACTGTCTTCTATTATTTTGGGTTTGTCATTGAGCATGACGTTTTGGCAGGGCGTTTGTATGGTAACGATTGGCTCTTTAGCTTGCTGGTGGGTAACCAGAGACAAAAAGCCGACGGTTACGGCGTCGGCTTCTAAAAAGGTTCAATCAGAGTCTTAGTCAGCGAGAGGTTGATTGGTTAGCTCTTGGTTCTTAACTCTCGACTCTTAACTCGCGATATTGAGATTCAATTGAAGCTCATAAGGCATCTTCGATAAGCGTCGCTTAAGTTGGCGGCGCGTACGTTCAATATCATCGACCGCAATCACTTGTTGGTCGTTGGTATGAATATCAACATTGATTCGTAATTCTGGACCAACCTTAGTCACGCCCATTAGCTCTAAATCTTGATCCGCTTCTTTGTCTACCGCGACAACGTTCTTATCTACCGCATCACAAATATCTTTGTTTGCCGACATCATAAGCAGTTCGCGCATCGCCTCACGTAACATGTCGAAAGGCACTTTGATGAAGTAGAAAGACATTAGCAACATCATCATTGGGTCGGCATACACTGCGTATTCTGCAAGCGGAGAAAAAGTAATTAACCAAGCCGCTACGAAACCCGCGGTTACCGCTACACTCAGTAGCGTATCCATTTGCCACTGTTTAGACTCAGCCTGAATCAGACCTGAAGAAATACGTTTACTCTTATTCGCGATGTACCACCAAGCGTAACCACAACCCAGTACGTTGAAAATACCAAACAGAGTTGCGATAGAAGCATCAACTTCACGGCCACCCGTCATTAGGGCACCAATCGCAGAGTAAAGTGAATAACCAACCACAAGAAGAATCACAACGGCTTTAATCGCAATCACAATCGGCTCGATGATAGCTCGACCAAACGGGAACTCAGTGTCCGAAGGGCGATTGATGTATTTCGAGGCAGCTAGTGACAATAAAGTTAACAGTAAGCTGATAAGAGAATAGACACCGTCAAATACTATGACCAGAGAGCCAACGAGAAGACCCAACACCAATCCGCCAATTGCGAAGCCTGATGCTAAAAGGGCTGAGAACAATAGTACTCGATTTTCGTTTTGGCTTTTCCTGTCACACATAATATTTTCCAGATGTTTTTGATAACTTCATTGTTCTAATAATGAGCTAACTTTACAAACTTTATCTGATGATGTTTATATGTCTTATTTAATTCGAACATATAAATCAATAAAATTCAGTGACTTAAGATCAGGGTGTGGTGTCAATAAAGTTGACGTTGAGTGTTTTTTGGTGATGGTGTGCAACTGAAATAGGATCGTTTATGATTAATACAACACATTAGTCGCTAAGGTCTTATTGGTCTTCTAGATTTGACTGCGACTGCGATGGACAAGGAGTGAATCAATATGAAGTTTGACGATATCAGTGATAATGAGTTGTGGGCGATTGCTAACCCGATCATGGATAATCTGATGGATGGTTCAACTAAGGTTGATCATGAACAGCACTGTCGAGATTTTACTCAAAGGATGAAAGACATTGTTACGCCAGAATATTTAGAAAAGGTGTGTCACCATTATCAGCACAGTAATGGCTTTTTTGCTGAGCGTGAGCAAGTTGCTTTATTTAGACGTTCAGACTCCATCGCCTTTGTGTGGAAACAAGCTTACACCATCGCCAAAGGTGAGTTTGTCGCTGAAATGGTATTGGTTGAAGAAGACGGACGCTATTTAGTGGATCACGTGATGGTCTTTTAGGAGTAGTGCTGTTTGTGGTTTTTCCCTTTGTTATCGACGATAAGCAATAAGCGCGAGCTAGAAATCAAACAAATAATCACTAAGCTGGTCGGCCAACCAATTCATTCCTGGGTGCTCTGCCATGCCAGCCGCGGTAAACATACAGTAGTCTTCTTGTGTTAAACCGTAGGTGTGTTTGATCACGGCAAGCTCTTGTTCACGCAGTAAATGGCGAATCAATGGCTCAGGCATTACGCCCCATGCTTCTTCACGTAGAATCGTATCCAACATAAAGTCGAAGCTAGAGAAGCCAATGTAACGACGCGAGAAGGGCTCAAGCTCAGGATTATCCTTTTCATTAAGATAAACCATGGTTGCTTGCATCGAATTTCTCAGTACTTCATCAGACACTCGTCGCATCGCACTCAAATCATGTCCTTTCTTACATACAGACATCATTCGAATCTTACCAAGCGGGTTGTAGATAATTCTTGGGTCATCGACGCGTTCGTAATCGACACCAAATGCGAAGTCGACTTGCTGAGTTTCAACTAGGTTAGCTAAGTCACCGCTCGATGCGAGAACGAAGTTGAATGAGGTAGAAGGGTACTTGTTATTTAAGGCGTGAGATAAGTCCTGCCACATTTCATCGGGTAGGGAGTCATCTCGTGCTATCCAAATTTCTGCGTTGAATTCGCCCGAAACATGCAAGCAGGTTTGTTTAATACGCGCGGCTGTCACCAACATGCCTTCGCAATCTTTGTAAATCGCTTTACCCGCTTCTGAAAGCTCAACGTGGTTTCCGCTGCGGACGAACAGCTCGACATCTAACTCTTTTTCCAAGGCTTTAATCGACATGCTGAGTTTGGTTCGGTTGCATTCTAACTGGCGTGCAGCTTCAGAAACTGATCCTAAATCAGCAACGGAACAAAAGGCTTGGACTTGAGAAAGGTTCATTTCATTTCCATATTGAGCGGGGGTCGGTGCATATTATCTGAATATTGTGCTGACTATCTTAGAAATAGTCCATCTTTGCATGATAACTCTATGACGAATTGACTAATTTGGTTTACTCTGGGGAAGTTCCGAACCTACAAGAAGTAAAGATGGAGGCCATGATGGCGAAACAATGGGACGAATACGCCGTTGATTGGGATAAAGATCCCGCAACCGCAGTATTCGCACAATCCGTATTTGACCAGTTAACACAGCTCGTTGATTTAAACGGAACCCGTGTCCTTGATTTTGGTTGTGGTACAGGACTACTCAGCCAGAAAATATCTCCTTTAGCAAAAGAGATCATCGCACTTGATATCTCTGAAGGGATGATTGAAGAGTTAGATAAGAAAGAGTTACCTAACGTTGAACCGGTAGTTGATATTTTATCGCGCGGACTTGCAGCGCAGCATCCAGCATTCAGAAACCAGTTTGACCTAGTGGTAGCCTCTTCGGTGTGTGGTTTTATCCCGAACCTACAAGACACAGTCAGTCTGATTTACACGCTGCTTGAAAACGACGGTACGTTTGTACACTGGGATTGGTACTTGGAAAGCGACAGTGAAGACTACGGTGTAAGCCAACAGCGCTCAGAAAATGTATTGAGTGCAGCGGGCTTTGCAGTAGTTGAAGTCTCTACACCGTTCTCGATTGACACTCCACAAGGAGAGTTAAGGGTATTAATGGGTGTTGGACGTAAACAAGCGCTTCCAGATCTGTAATCGTGTGTATGCCTTGAGCTAGCATTCAGAATGCTCATTTAAACTACTAAACCCACATTAACGACTCTAACGTCAGTTATGTGGGTTTTCTCTTTTTGGCGCTATCGTTTTAAACAGAACGAATTAGCGCTTTCTCATTTCTTCACTACTAACTCTGGTTTCTCTATTTCTCTATTTCTCATCTCGCTCATAGAAAACTCAACACCGCTAATTTACAAATTATTTATTTCCATTTTGGAAATGTAGTCTTGCATACATTTCATTAGTGGAAATATAACGGTGAGATATAAAATAAGCCCATAACAACACTAAGGGTTTAATCATGAGCCACCAATCTGCGTCATCTACTTCTTCACCACTTTCAGAGCAACAACAACGCTTTAGCAATATCATTTCAGATGCCAATCTGTCTCCAAAACAGAAATCGAGTTATCTTGCCTTAGAAGCTGAAGCTAGCCTACCGTACATGCCGGTAAGCAATGAAGTAGAGCAAGCCTTACAACAAGGTGTGCTATGTGACATGTTTGAAGGTCACGCCCCATTTAAGCCGCGCTATGTGCTTCCCGATTATTCTAAATACTTACATCAAGGCTCAAAGTATTTAGAGCTTAGCGCGGCAACTAATTTCGACGAAGCATTGAACATGCTAACCATCCTTTATCATCACGTTCCGTCAGTGACTTCCATTCCGGTTTACTTAGGTCAACTGGACGATGTGTTGATGCCTTTCGTGGGCGACTTAACGGAAGAGCAGGTTTATCAAAAGCTTAAGCTGTTCTGGATTATGTTGGATCGCACACTACCAGATGCCTTCATGCATGTGAATATCGGACCGACAGACAACATTATCTGCCGTACGATTTTACGTGTCGATGCTGAGCTCAAGCAGATCGCACCTAACTTAACCTTTATGTACGACCCTGCAGTGACGCCTGATGATCTGTTGCGTCATGCAGCAAGCAACATTTGTGAATGCAGCAAGCCACATATCGCCAACTATCCAGCACATGCCGCAGCGTATGGTGATAAGCGTTTTGGAATCGTGAGTTGCTACAACTCTCTACCTTTGGCGGGTGGTTCAAATACGCTAGTACGTATGAACCTGAAACAAGTGGCGTTAAAGTCTGAGGACAGCGCCGATTTCTTACAACAAGTATTGCCGAACTACAGTAGCATCATGGTTGAGTTGATGAACGCTCGTAGCCGCTTCTTACATGAAGAGTCTAACTTCTTCGAAGGCTTCTTAACTCAAGAAGGTTTGATTGAAGAAGATCGCTTTGCGCCAATGTTTGGTATTTACGGCATGGCTGAAGCCGTCAACATCTTGATGGAAAAAGAGGGTAAAGCAGGGCGCTATGGTCACGATGAACTGGCGAATCAGCTTGGTCATCGTATCTCTGAAAAGCTGGCTGAGATCGTTGAACGCTCTGAAGTGAAATATGGATTAGAAGGTAAAGCTCTGCTGCATGCTCAAGGCGGTATTAGCTTAGATGAAGATGTGACGCCGGGTGTCCGTATTCCTTATGGTACCGAACCGGATCCTGTCTCTTACGTTCGTGCAACCGCGGGTCACCATAAGTTCTACACCTCGGGCATCAGTGACATTCTGACCATCGACGAAACAGTGAAATCTAACCCTGAAGCGATGTTTAACCTGTGTAAAGGCGCGATTCAAGCGGGTTACCGAGAGTTCACGGCTAACGTTGCATCAAATGATTTGGTTCGTGTCACGGGTTACATGATTAAGCTATCTGACATTGCCAAATATGACGAGCAAGGCTCACGCACCAATACCACCTTTTTAGGTGCCGAAGCTGCGAAGAACACGGGCATATTAGAGCGTAAACCACGCGTGGCGAGTTTAGAGATGTCGCCGACATACGAATAGCTTTAACGTGTGTTATGCGTTTCGAATACGAACAATGTGAATTATGAAAATTTCTGATCTAACAACTCAAATGGCTAGGGTTAAAAATAATAAGACAGAAAAACAAGCGAAGGTCAGCCGTGTGCTGACCTTTTCTTGTGTTGATGGACCGGGAAATCGCCTAGTGCTGTTTCTACAAGGGTGCAATTTCGATTGTATAACCTGCCATAACCCACACACTATTAATCACTGTAACCATTGCGGAGACTGCATAAGTGGGTGTCCAAGCGGCGCATTAAGCTCTGTAGATGGTAAGGTGAAGTGGGATCCGGTCGCGTGTACCAACTGCGATCAGTGCGTCGATATTTGTGATCATAAGTCGAGCCCCAAAATTACCACGATGACGGTATCCGAGGTACTTGAACTGGTTAGGCATAATCAGTTCTTCCTGAGTGGTATCACCGTTTCAGGTGGTGAGGCGACCATGCAATTGCCGTTTATCATCGAGCTATTTCAAGCGATTAAAAGCGATCCGCAATTGGCACACTTAACGTGTTTTATTGACAGTAACGGCTCGTTGCCTCAACAAGGGTGGGAGCGAGTATTACCTTACCTTGATGGCGCGATGATTGACCTAAAATCATGGCAATCTGAAACACACCAATGGCTAGTAGGTAGAGGAAACCATCGAGTATTTGAAACCATTAACTACTTAGCAGATAAAGGAAAACTGCACGAAGTTAGGTTGCTACATATCCCAAATAAAAGCGATCTTGAGGACGAAATTGAACAAGTGGGGCGTTACTTGAAGACTCTACCAAGTGATATTCGAATTCGGCTGAATGCGTTTCAGCATCATGGTGTCATTGGCGACGCGTTAGATTGGCCGAAATGCACCGAAAAACAGATGCAGAGCTTTCACGATAAGCTCTACACCATAGTTCAAAGACCGATGCAAACTCCTGAGGTTTATACCTAGTCTTTAGATTTCTTAGGCGGTCAATCAGGCTTCTAAGAACGTTAACTTTCTAAAGATATTAAGTCTCTAAAAATATTAAGCTTCTAAAAACAGGTCACACAACCATTTGATCGCTTGATCATTCATGTTGGGTTTATTCCACACCAAGCTGTAAGCCACCTTACCGTAATCAAAAGGCAAGGGCTTGCTCACTAAGCCCTGAGCTTGTTTAGCATGCTCAGCCCACTGTTTAGAGCAAGTGAACAGGAAAGGTGTGTGGTGACACAACACAGCCGCAGCGCCGAAGTCCGCGACCGATATTGCCATCTCTCTTGGTTGGTGGCATTGAACCAAGTTTTGTTCAAAGTAAGGCTGAGACAGTTCGTTATCTAAAATCCCAATGTGCTTGTAATCTAAGTAGCCTTCTACCGTCAGTTCTTGCTGAGCGAGAGGGTGGTGTGCGCCCATCAAACAAACCATTTCATCTGGAAGAATTGTTTCCCAAACCAGCTCTTTGTTATCGGTCGGCGGCTGAGATATATCATGAGGCAACAAGATCAAATTGACCTTGCCACTGAGTAAAGCATCGAAGCCGAGCTGTTGTTTCGAATAGATGTTGAGCTTCGCGTTTGGCGCCAGTTCAGTAGTGATTTTACTTATCTTAGAGGCAAATACTTCGAAGGTACTTTCACGCATCGAAAGTGAAAAACTGCCTTGGTACTCTTGAGGGGTAAAACTCTTTTGATGAAGCAGTCCATTCATGCTTGAAAGAATTGCGTGAACAGTGGGCGCTATCTTCAGAGCAAAGGGAGTCGGGATAAGCTTGGTACCATCTCGATAGAAAAGCTCATCATTCAGGATGTCACGCAACTGAGACAGGGTTTTGCTTACACTCGAAGGGCTGACACAGAGTTGCTCTGAGGTCTGAGTGACGCTGTGGGTGTTCAGCATAATATGAAGCGCAGTGAGGTGCTTAAGGCTCACCCTAGATAAGTGTAAGTAATCCATTTATGACTCACGCATTCAGATTGGCTTGTGATTTTGCATGAACGACAAAATCGAACAAGCCAAATTGGATAAAGGTTATTTACGAGCTAGCTTATGGTGCGCTCGTGAAAAGTGGCCTGCGCAAAATGCGCCCACAATCGATAGTTCACCCGCTAAACACAGTGCAGCACAAACTTCAGCTAGGGCTTGTGATTTACCGTTACCATGCAGCCCAAGTAAATCTAAACAGGCTTTTTGACTTGGCAAGCCAGTACCACCGCCGACAGTCCCCACCATTAGGTTAGGCAGTGTCACGCTAGCGTATAAACCGCCTTCTTTGTTGAGTTCCATACGCGTCATACCAATCGCTGACTCGGCGACACAGGCCGCGTCTTGGCCACAAGCGATGTAAAGTGCCGCCAGTGCATTCGCATAATGGGCGTTGATACCGATAGTGCCGCTCAAAGCGCCACCGACTGTGGTCATTTGGCCAAACTGGACCATCTTCTCTGGTGTCGTGTGTAGGTACTTCGCGACAAGCTCTGCAGGGATATTAACCTCAGCAGTTACCTTTTTGCCACGAACGCTGCGCAAGGTTTGGGTATTGGCTTTCTTATCGCCTGACAAGTTGCCATCAAGGAAAGCGTGGTCAGGCTTAACTGGCGTATTTTCGATGATGTACTCAAACACGGCATTGGTTGCGATGGTCACCATATTCTGACCAGAAGCGTCTCCGGTTAGAAATTCGAACACCAAGTAAACATGGTTACCTTCGATGTTGATATTAATGTCGGTCAGCTTGCCGTGTGATGTTGTTGATTCTGCCAAGATCTTGAACTGGTCATACTGTGTCACAGCCCAAGCCACAAACTGTCCGGCTTCAACTAATCCTTGAAATGCAAAGCCAGGAGTACGTGTTACGCCTTCATTGAGCAACATAGCACTTGCGCCACCACAAGCCGTAATCAGCTTAGAACCACGGTTATAAGACGCGACAAGCGCAGCTTCTGTGGTCGCGAGTGGTACGAGGTAATCGCCCGTAGCAAATAGGCCATTGACTCTTAAAGGGCCAGATATTCCCACAGGGACTTTAACGGTGCCAATAAAGTGCTCAATGTTTTTCTCATAAGCTTGGAACTGACTTTGTGTATGAGGGTCGAGCAGTTCTTGCTGTGAATCTGCATTATCGAGCGCTGTCCAGCGACGTGTGAGATTCTTTTCTGTCAGGTAGGGGCTAGGTGTCAGCTTATTTACTGGCTTTTCAAAATGAGGCTGAAGCTTTTTTTCTAATTCGTCTGCGGAGATGTCGCCTCCTAAAATAGAAACATAGTCACGGCGATGCAGATTTAGTTTTGGCATAAATAGTATGAAGTAAAGTTTGTGCAGCAAATTGGTTTGCGCTGATTCTACCGAGTAATAAACCAGAAACAAGCGCCTGATATAATGAGTTACAGTTTGTGTGGTTGTTGAAGCAAAAAGCAGCGAAGTTTCGCGAAATATAGGCTGTATTTGAGCGAAATTTAGATATGAATGTCGAGAAGGCTACCGATGGCTTCGTTTTGACGATCAACCACACTTGCACCAACGCGGTTATAACTTGCGCTTTGTGTCAGTTTAATCAGGGAATCGGTTGAAGATGAAGCAGGTTCAGGTTCTTTGTCTTTAAAGGAAATGGCTTGTTCAGGCTCTATTTGATTAAAGCTGAGATCGCTAGCTTCGAAAGTGTCGTCGGATTCTAGAGCGTGTTTGGAGGCTTGGTTGAGCTCGATTGCGGCTTCTTCAGCCATGTTGGTGGATTGCTGAATAATGGCGTAACCAGATTGAATACCAGATATCGACATATCAGAACCTTTTATTGACGTATGGAATGAGTCTAGGCGGACGATATTTTGAGCGCAATGGTGAACAGATGAAATTTACGGTGAAAATGTGAACTTAAGCTAAAATAGTGATGTCTGTCTATTAACTGAACAGGTCATTTAGCGCGTTTAATTCTTCATCAGTAAGCAAAGAAGGCTTCTCTGTTTCGAGGTTGCCGTCGATCTCACTCTGAAGTGCTTTTAATTGTTGTGGGCTAAGAAGCTGTATTTGCTGCTTAAATGCTTCAAATTGCTGTGTATTCATAGTGTGACCTTTGTTCAAATCCATATGCTCTTTAGAGCATAGCCTACTGATTCAGGAAATCAAACAAGATTAAGTGAATTTTAAATGATGTTTGAAGTTTCTTGAAACTAAGACAATTATAAATTCCTGTGGTCGTTTTTTGTCCGAGAAATGTTAGGCAAAGTTAAGGCTTGGTCAATCAAAGTCAGAAAATTCCTATAATGTAAAAACGCCTTCAACCCTTGTGGCACAAGGGTAGGTAAGTAATTTCTCTACCCAATTAGGGGTATGGGTAAAGCAATGTATAAATATTTGCGATGATCAAAATATAAGCAATTGGCGTTATCTTTTTGTTTTTACGGTATTTTGTTTGTTGCTCAAGAAGCTTCTGTTTCAAACGACTTGTCGATCTTAACCTTAACTGCAAACTTGGTCGCTAAGGTATGCAGTTCTGGAAGCATGCGATAGATCAAATGGAGCTGTTGTAGAACCATTTTGACAGAATTCTCATCTTCTTCTCGCCATTCACTCAAACGTTTATCCAGCTCCGGGTCATAAGCGTTTTTCACTTCACAATGCTCTTTATGAGAATAGAGCTGATCATTTAGAGCGTCGAGATGCTGGTGGATTACTCTGTGCGCATCTAGCACCAGTTTGTGTGTCGCTTCATCATCAATACGAGTTCTGTGAGCACCCAGAGCCGAGATATAGCTAAGCAGAGCATGATTGAGTGTTAAGAATCGGAAGCTCTCATCTTCAGAGGTACGGTACTTACCCGGTTCAACCAACATGCTACTGATGGCGGCAGTCAGGTTTGCGTCATTATTATGAGCGCTACGACGAGCGATACGATAGTTTAGGCTATCTTTCTTACCGACACGGTATTGGCCGATGATCTGAGCGAGATAGTTCTTGTTGGAATCGAGCGCATCCGCCATCACTTTGTGCAGTCGCTTCGATTGCCAATCAGGCAACACATAAATGACAGCAAGCACGGCGAGAGCACAACCAATAAAGGTATCCGCTAACCTTGGCAATACTACAGCGTAGCCTTCACCTAATTGGTTAAAGCAGAAGAGCACAAGCAGTGTGATAAAGCCGGTCGCAAACCCGTAATTATTGATTCGAAACGCAAAGAACATCACGCCACTGATCACAATGAACACCAATTGGCTCTCTTGCGACGGGAAGAAGGTCAGTAAAGGTACTCCGATCAACAAGCCTGCGACCGTGCCAATGACACGTGCCGTCAGTTTTTGACGGGTTGCACTGTAGTTTGGCTGACACACAAACAGCGTTGTCAGTAGAATCCAGTAACCTCTTTCAATATCAAACCCTTGGATAATCCCATAGCCCAGCGTCAGAGTGATCGCCATACGAATCGCGTGGCGGAATAGCATAGAATCGGTGTGCAAGTTAGCTTTGATCTTGTGCCACATTGCCGTCAAAGTATGAGGGTTGGTATCGTCCAATACACCTTCTTCAATCTTCTCTGCATCTGGGTTGCTGATATTCGAGAGCTGTTTTTCAACGGTTGCTAGGTTATTGAATAAGTAATCCAACTGATTCAGCAGTGATTTCCATTCAGGGTTGTTCTGTTGGTGCAGGTGATTGAGCGATGACATCAGCTCATCAAGTGCCAATACAGACTTGTCACCATGCTGGTATTCAGCGCCAACTTTCAATGAGCTCGCCACTTCTTTACAAGCTGTTGCCTGCGCTTCCAGTAGATACTTAAATCGAAACAACACGTCAGAGCGTTCAAAGTGTTTTGCTAGCTCTTGATAACGATAGTGGCTAGAGCTTACGCGTTCATGAATATCTTGTGCGATGAAGTAGGTGTTAAGAAATCGGTCACTAGGGCCGTCAATGTGTCCGCGCTTAGAGCGGTTGAGTAGCGTCGCCTTACACATGTTGAGTGCGTTAACGGTACTCGCGTTGAGTTTGGCTTCAATGATTCGGTGTGGCTGGGGAATCAAGTCTGAAACGGGGTAGAAGAGTTCCGCTTTTGAATCGATGTAATTACCGATTTGATCGAATACCGTGGCTAGGTTTTGCTGCACAGGTTGCATTGGCCACACTATCTGCCAAATCATCGACATGAAGTAGTACCAAGCGGCGCCAGTTAATAGTAGAAGCGGTTGAAACCAAAGGTTGGTGCTCTCGTGTGCACCAAGCATGGTATAGATGGCAACCAAGAGAGAACCAAACGCGATACTCGCGTATTTAGGGCCAATTGCCCCGAGAATGATAAAAGAGAAGGTTGAAACAAAAAGCCCTATCGCGAACAGCCAAGGCGTATCGAAGAGAAGCTCAATAGAGAAAGCCGCAACGGTGAAACAGATAAAGGTCAGCGTGAGTGCTTTCAAGCGCCCGGTAAAGCTGTCATCACTTTCCGCAAGAGCCGCAGCAATAACGCCTAAGATCAAAGGCGTGATCAGTGTGTTTTGTCCATAATACCAAGCAGGCACCACCACGCCGAGTAGAGTGATGAGAATTAATACGCTGTAATTTATGGTTTTATTCGCCCAATAGAGGCGTAATTTGGCTGAAAAGTCCACAGTCGCTCACTTGACACACTAAAAACCATAATCCTAACAGAAATCAAGCACAAGAATTTGATACTTATCCATAATTGCCCGTAGGTGGTCATGAAAGCGTCGATAAGATATGAGATATTATTAATTCTCATTGCATCATGATATAAATTCAATATTCCCAATTAAGAGCACACTCCAATGCAGCTAAGCGCTAACAAGACTGCACAGTTTTTTATTCAAAATGAATATCATCAGGTTGAACTTGATGGTCCACGCTTGCTGTTATCTTCAGTAGGCAGTGAAGAGCGTATCCCATTTACTATTTGGAGTGGCAAGATCGCGATAAAGCGCGGATTGTTCTGGGGATCGCTACAATTTTTTGCTAATCAACAAGATGGAACACAGCGCAGTTGGTTAGTACAAGGCTTACCTTGGGATCAATGCCGTCAATTTGCACGCGCGTCAGTTAGTGCTTATCAGAAGTGGCACGACACTCAATGTGAACAATTGGCTGAACACGTACCTCAGTGGGAAGCTGAATTAACACGTCTTGAGCAATTACCAGCCTTTCTAGCGCATTCTAAGGTCAACACTTGGGTTGATATGGTCAACTCAGGCTTAGAGAGTATGACAATGACGCTAGAAGAGGCCGCACAACGCATGCCAAACCGCATCGCAAGAATGCAGCCATGGTTATCTGAAACGGAAATCAAGCAAGCTGAAAGAAACCAGCAATGGCTAGAGACCGAGCGAAAAAACTGGGAAGTGTTGTTTGCGCAATGTGAGTCGTCACCACTGAACTTATCGCAGCAATATGCGGTGTTGATGAATGATGATCACAACCTTATTTTAGCGGGTGCAGGCTCGGGTAAAACCAGTGTTCTAACGGCTCGCGTCGCGTATTTACTGCAAAGCCATCAAGCTCAAGCTGAAGAGTTGCTATTGCTCGCTTTTGGTCGTGAAGCGGCAGAAGAGATGAAGCAACGTCTCGACAGCAAAATTGGTTTATCAGCAGAGAAGGTGCAAGTCAGCACTTTCCACCAGTTGGGTTTAAAGATACTGAATCAAGTTGAACCCGAACGTGTGGTTATTTCTCCTTTAGCGCTCGATGACAACCAACGCCAAGCATGGTGCATTGATTGGTTGAAGAAGCACTGGATGACACCGACCAACTTTAAACGTTGGCAAAAGCATTTGTCTAAATGGCCAATCGCTTATTTAACCGGTGACGATGAGCTTGGTAGCCACGTTTCAAACCTCAAATTGATCGGTTGGCTTGAAAAGCAGCTAGAACAGTTGAATGCGTCGGGTTTAACCAAAAAAGAAGTACAGCAACAGCTGATTGATCACCGAGACTATGCGCGCCTCAACAGCGAGCTTTCACTGTGTTGGCCATGTGTAACCGCGTGGCAAAAGGAGCTGAAAGAACAGAATCATATCGACTTCTCAATCATGATCAGCCGAGCGACTCAGTATGTCGAGAAGGGCAAGTTTATCTCACCTTGGAAGTTCATCATGATCGATGAATACCAAGATATCTCACCTGATCGTCTTGCCTTGGTTGAAGCACTGTGTAATCAGTCTAAAGCCGAGCATCAAGCCTCTATTTTTGCAGTAGGCGATGACTGGCAGTCGATTTACCAGTTTGCAGGTGCGGATGTGGATTTGACCACGGGCTTTAAGGATCGTTTTGAAAGTTCGACCATTCATCACCTAGATACGACTTACCGCTTTAACAATCAGTTAGGTGCGGTGGCTAATCGCTTTGTACAAGAAAACCCAATTCAGATTCCGAAAGAACTGAACAGCTTCAAGCAACAGAAGCAGAAGGCGGTGTACAGTGCGCCAAGTAAAGAAGTTGAGAAGATTCTTGATCAACTGAACCGTCAATCCAAAGGCAAAACCAATAAATCGGTGTTGCTACTTGGACGTAATCATTACCACAAGCCAGAGTTGTTGGAAGATTGGAAGAAGATCTTCACCTCCATTGATATCAAGTTCATGACTTGCCACGGCAGTAAAGGTAAAGAGGCGGACTTTGTCATTATTCTTTGTGTTGATGAAGGACAGTTCCCGACCAAGAAAAAACAGCTGCATATTGATGGCGCATTGACTGAATCATCAGACGCGTTCCCTTATGCTGAAGAGCGTCGTTTATTCTATGTAGCAATGACGCGGGCAAAAGAGAAAGTATGGATCACGCACAGTGGCGACGGCTCTGGCTTTGTGCAGGAGCTGCATGGTTCTGATTACCCAGTTGTTCGTAAAAAGTGATGTTACTTGACTTGATTGTCTAAGATTAGATCTTCAATCCCTGCCCTAATATCACAAGGCAGACGCATAAAGCATAAGGAATTTGCTATGGAACACGGCTCTATTAACTACATTGAATTTGCTGCGAAAGACATCGCCGCAACTAAGGCGTTTTTCAGCCAAGTGTTTGGTTGGAGCTTTGAAGACTATGGCCCTGAGTATTCTGCGTTTGAAGGCAAAGGCTTAATGGGCGGCTTCTATTTGGCGGATCTGGAGTCGAATACGGATAATGGCGCGGCGCTGATGGTTTTTTATAGCCAAGATCTTGAGCAAACCGAGCGCGATGTAATTGATGCTGGTGGTCAGATAAACCGTGAGATCTTTAGCTTTCCCGGCGGCAGACGTTTCCATTTCAGAGAGCCAAGTGGCAACGAGATGGCAGTGTGGAGCGATAAATAGAGAGACTCTCGCACTGTTTTATGATTGAACTGTTTAATGTCTGAAAACGAGACATAAAAAAGCCTGCGATAAAATGCAGGCTTTTTAGTCTGTTCAGTAGAGAGCACATTTAACGTGCGATTACGTGCGTTCAGCTAGGTACGCTTCGTAGTCTGGGATCTCGATGATTACTTCTTCTTCAAGCAGTGAAGAGTTAAACAAGAAATTAGCGGTAGCGCGGTTAGTGGCCACAGGAATGTTCCAAACACTTGCGATACGAAGCAGTGCTTTTACGTCTGGGTCATGTGGTACAGCATTAAGTGGATCCCAGAAGAAAATCAGCATATCGATCTTGCCTTCAGAGATAAGCGCGCCAAGTTGTTGGTCACCGCCCATAGGGCCGCTGATCATGCTCTTGATTGCTAAGTCTGTCTCTTTACTTAGTAAAGAACCAGTCGTGCCCGTTGCGTAAAGGAAGTGCTTTTGTAGTTTTTCTTTGTTCTCTTTGACCCATCTTAGTAGCTCAGGTTTGAAGTGGTCATGAGCGACCAAAGCGATATGCTTGTGTGTTGGCATAGTGCGCGTTGTTTTTTGCATGAATGTTCCCTAAATTGTTGTTTCGTTTTTATTGTTTTGAGTTCTTCAGCCAATATAGCACTATGGATTCACACTGAATACCGGACGAAACTCAGAAGGTGACAATGAGTCGGCGATAATTTGATCTTTGAGAGTTGCAGGTGTCAGCGCTTCGATAATCGGTGCGCTGTGTTGCTCGTAAGGTTGACCGCGTAAGTAACTCGTGGCTTGTTTTACCGACAAGCGACCTTGCTCAACCATTTTATCGGTTGGCGCAAAAAGTACCTTGTTACGAAGTAAACCACGGTAGGTTCCGTGACTTAAGTAACTCGAAATTAACCCAATCTCTTCGGTTTTATCGGCCGCTCGTAGCTCACTGATCGCTGCTTCAATCGCGACGGCACTTCCGACTATATATTGGATATCCGGCTCCTCGATCACCTGTTGTACTAGGTTTCTTTGCAGTTCTTTATCGTTATCTGCCCAATAGCTGATCGCGATTTTGATATCACTCGACTTGATCGCATCATAAAACCCCAGTGCCACAGGCTTAGTGCCGCCACTTGCTTGTGGACCAAGTAACAGGGCGATAGGTGTTTCGCCTGATCCTTTCGGGTGTCGTTTCGACAAAAAATCTCCGACTTGGTATCCCATTTGGTACCAATCGACACCGACCGTACCTTTTAATACCTTCTGTTGTTCTTCATTGACGGTTAACTCATTTACCGTAGCAAACACAGGCGTCGAGCCAACCCAATCGCTGAGATTGTCATGATACGCATCGGGTGAAACCGTACCTAAAATAATGGCATCGGCTCCCCATTGCGTGCAAAGCACCAGTTGCGAGGCTTGTTTGGCCACGTTGGGGTAACCGCCAGCTTCCAATACTCTTAGCTCAACTTGCTGCTTTTCTGCTTCAGAGATCATTCCATAGTTTACCGACAACCAATAAGAGTCTTTGAGGTGCGGATAAATGGCACAGATTTTCTCTTTTTGTGATGTGGCATTGGCGGGTTTTATTGGGCTCAAAGGCTCACTAGCACCTGCGACAGTAGTCACTGAGGCCAGTAGTGAGAGAAGAATTATTGAAGCGAAAGGTCTAGATAGCATGAATTGCCGTTTTGTTGGTTTTAGATAAGAAACACTGCAAAATATAGCGTATTCTGCATGGGTAAAGAAGAACGTTTTAAGGTTTAGAGTTTATGTTGTTAGCTTCAGCGAGTATTGGACGCAAGCTGCTGGCCTCATTCTTAGTGATGGCACTGTTGGTTCTATTGTCTGCATTGATCGGTGTTTCTGGTTTTAGCTTTGTAGCCAAAACGGAAAGAAACGTCGTTGATTCGGCGCTTCCTGCCATGATCGAAGCTCGTCAGGTTTCTGAGTTGAGTAACCGTATTATTTCGTCAGTACAAACACTTTCTAATGCGAGAAACGAAGCTGAAAGAAAAGAGGCTGGCACCGTACTGTTTGACCAACTTGAGTCGCTTCTTCAACATATCAAAGAGCTTGGTGTCGACAGTTTCGATTCTCAGCTCCTCAATAAACTCGAAAACAATGTTCAAAGCGTTATTAACACACTGGCTGAGTTGGGTGTGTCGGTTGAGCGTAAGCTTTGGTTAAGCAAAGAGTTGTCGTCTCGTGTCGAAGAGATGCGCCTATTGGCCGAAGAGCTAGAGCAGTTGACGCGAACCCAAGTTTTGAACACGGCTACCATTGCGGTTGCTAACGTCACGCATATCTATGACCTGCTAGAAACCAAAGAAACGGATAAAGCCTACCAAGCCTTAGATGCGCTTGTAGAGGTTGACCTTGATTTGTCTGAGCGCCTACACGAATTGCATTTGCTGGCGTTCAAAATGCTTAACCAAATTGAAGAAACGCAAACCGTTACCAACGTAGAGCGTATTCATCAAATCCAATCAGAATTTGAATCCAACCTAAGAATCATGGCGCGCCGCGTTAAAGCGGTCGAAGATCCTACTCGTTCAGCGCAGATGTCTCAGCTTCTAGAAGAGCTCAGAAAACGCCAAGTCGTGTTCGATATTTCATTAGAACAATATGAGAACACCAAAAAGTCAGAGTTTCTGATGCAAAATACGTTGGAGCTGTTCTCTCAGCTGAATACAACGGTTAACCAACTGGTTGATGATTCAAACCGCAGTACCAAAAAAGCGGTTGATGAGCTGACCAGCACGTTGAATTTGGCTCAATGGTCACTGTCTGTGATTTCGGTTATTGGTTTGGTTATCGTTGCATTTATCGTGTGGCGAGTGGTGTATATCTCGGTTGTTAAACGTCTTACTGAATACTCATCGGCCTTGATGTCTATCGCACAAGGTCGCCTGAATATTGATATCTCGGTAAAGGGTAATGATGAGCTGGCTCATATGGGCGAGGCGATCATCACTGCCAGAAACACCGCGCAGGCGCTACAAGTGGTTGCGGTGGGTGAAGCAAAGGCGAAACGCGAACTTGAAGAGCACAAAGAACACTTAGAAGAGTTGGTCACAGACCGAACCTACCAGCTGCAAAAGACCAATGAGAAGCTGAACATCGAGGTAGGGAACCACGCTAAGGCTCGTAACGCCGCAGAACAAGCAAGCCGCGCAAAATCCGCTTTCCTTGCGACGATGAGTCATGAAATACGAACGCCGATGAACGGTGTATTAGGTACTGCAAGATTGCTCAAAGATACCGGGTTAGACCCGCTGCAATCCGGCTATGCAGACATCATTAACCGCAGCGGTAAGAACCTACTCGCGATTTTGAATGACGTGTTGGATTACTCAAAGATTGAAGCAGGGCATTTAGAAATCCGCACTGCTTCGTTTGATCTTCATCAGATGGTTCAAGATACCTACCAATTGATGGAAGGGCGTGCCGCTGAGAAGAAGCTGAACTTTGATTTCCATATTGAAAGTGATGTGCAACGCTATTGGCGTGGTGACGTAACGCGAATCAGCCAAATCTTGAATAATTTGGTCGGTAACGCGATTAAGTTTACGGAAAGTGGCTCGGTCGATATCTTTATCAGCTTAGATATCGAAGATGAAAATCGAGTGATGTTTGAAGTGTCAGATACAGGTGTCGGTATTGATGCTAGCGAACAAGCTTGTCTGTTTGATGCCTTTACCCAAACCGATAGCGGTCGCAACAAAACCGGCGGCACAGGGCTTGGATTAGCGATCAGTAAAAGCATCATGTTGGCAATGAACGGGGATATTGGCGTTCATTCTGAAGAAGGCGAGGGTAGCCAGTTTTGGTTCTCACTGCCACTTGAAGCCGGTGAGAAGATAGAAACGAAAGTACCGGTCATTGAAGCGTGTATTCGAGCTAAAGTACTTCTGATTGAAGATAACCCCGTAAACTGCATCGTTGCTGAAGGCTTCTTGCATAACTTGGGGCACGAGGTTGTGATTGCGACAACCGGACAAGAAGCGAGAGCCATATTCAGTGAGCAAGAGTTCGATATTGCGCTGGTGGACATTAACTTACCCGACTGCGATGGCGTCGAGTTAATTCAACAACTCAAAGACGATGCGCTTCAGCATAAAAGTGAAGAAGACGTAATTCGAAAAGTACCCCCAATGATCGCAGTATCGGCTCATGTGTTTAACGAAGAAGTGGAAAGCTATTTGTCGTCTGGCTTTGATGGATTCTTACCTAAGCCGTTAGAGAAGGAAGCATTATCGGAATTGATTGTTGAGCAGTTGGACGGTCACACGCTGTTGCTGCCTCAGCCGGATCCGTCAGATGCTGTTTGCTGTCAGCTAAACTCTAAACCTCAGGAAACCGAGCTAGACTTATCAGCATTGGCATTTGCAAGCTCGACACAACGAGCAAACCAAGACGCGGAACATAATCAAGGAGAACCGATTGTGCAGATGATTAACCCTAAGATTATCAAAGACGACTTGGCCATTCTCGGTCGAGAAAAAATAGTGCAGATTGTTGGGTTGTTTGACCAAAGCAGCCAAGTCACTCTCGATGAACTGATTGTGGCAAGTGCCGCTGACAACGCTCGTGAAATTAAGTCTTTAGCTCATAAACTGAAAGGGTCTGCCGGCAGCCTAGGATTATCTGCACTGTTTGCTTTATGCCAGAGCATTGAAGCGAGCGAGGATCCATTACTTCAATATCGCGATAATGCAGACTCATTACCTGAATTGGTGAAAGACTCGTTAGCAGCGCTCCGAGAGCAACTATAGAGTGGCTATTGGGCGGAAAGCCCCAAAATAAGAACAGAAAACAAAAAGCAGGCTATTTCTCCGTTTTAATATGAAGAAGTGACCTGCTTTTTTATTGTTGAATAAGAATCTAAGTAAGGCTTTCAAGGAACGGCTCTAAGCCATCTTGATATGTCCAGCAGCTTTGATCTTAACGTGAACCATATTGCCTTGTAGGTAGCTTAATGGAATCTCGCTGCGTTCAATGATCGCGACATTATCGCTGCATGCGCCAGCTTCAATCGCCAGTTGCTTTGATTGCGCTTCCAAGCCCTTTAAGGTCTCTTCACGTGATGCTGGGTCAATCGGTACGATCTTATCGAATTGACCTGATATTTCACCCAACGCAACACCAATCGCATTAGCCACTTCAAAGTGCTCAGGACGAACCACTTGGCTCACACCTTCAAAATGATCTGGGAATAGGGCACTACCACCACCAACCATGATTACGGGTACACTCGCCGCAGAGGTCTTCATCTTATCGATGCCTTCTTCAACATCCGTGACCATTTGTTGATAAATCTTGCTTGCTTGTTCGGCTGAAACACCAATCTCATCACTCAGTTGATGTTCTGCCTGCCACTGCATTTGTCCTGTTTTGAGTGCAATATCGGTGAGCGTAAGTTCATCACCACCAAAGCTACGCGCCGTTTGCGTCAAGGTATGGCCAACACTTTCTGGGCCTAGCTCTATACGCTGCTGTTCAAAGCGAACCTTGGTACCACCACCAATGGCTAACGCCAAAATATCAGGCATACGGAAGTTGGTTCTCACTTCACCGATTTCTACTGCTAAGCTCGATTCTCTTGGGTAGCCGTGAGTCAGTACGCCGATATCAGACGTAGTGCCGCCCACATCGACCACAATCGCGTCTTTTAACTTAGTTAAGTGACTCGCTCCACGAATCGAGTTTGTTGGCCCACAAGCCACGGTAAGAATCGGGTACATCAATGCGAACTGCTGTGACATCAGTGTTCCGTCGTTCTGACCGAAATAAGGCGTGGTGTGGATTTCATGATTGATGAGTGCACTGCAAAAGCCGTCAACGAATCGTTTTGCTGTCCCTTGCAGAGCCGCATTGAGGATAGTGGCGTTCTCACGCTCTAAAAGCCCTAAACTGCCCACTTTATGGGATAACGATAGGTTCACGCCCGGAAGTTCTTGTTGAATCCACTCTGCTGCTTGAAGCTCCTGGTCGCCGTTGACGGGAGAGAACACTCCGCAGATAGCAATGGAATCCACTTGGCCTTTCATTTTCTGGCAAAGCTCGCGGATCTCAGACTCTTGAATGTCGGCAATCAACTGGCCGTCATATTCATAGCCGCCGTGTGCTTGGTAGAAGTGCTGACCAAGCAGGTTTTGCCACGCTTCACTCCAACCACAAAGGGGCGGGACGCTATCACCACTGGGAAGCGCTAAGCGAATCATGCCGACTCTGTCTAAGCCTTTTCGTTCAACGATTGCGTTGGTGCATTGAGTCGTGCCAAGCATCGCGTGTTTCACTTGCTGACCATCAATGTTTGCTTGGTTTAATAGCGCAGAAATCGCGTTGTCGATCCCTGTTGAAACATCATGTGTGGTTGCGGTTTTTACTTTGGCAATCACATTTAAGTCTGCGTCGAGCAGCACACCGTCGGTATTGGTGCCACCTACGTCAATGCCCAAACGGCAGTAATCAAGCGTAATGTTTGTCATGCGACTACCTCTTCAATGCAGACTTTAGTTGTTCAATGGTTTGATACTCGACGGTGTAGCCAAAGTAACCCGGGCCCGCGACTTCAATACCTTTGTCAGTGCGCCATTTGGGGTCGCAAGGGTAAGCGATAAGGTCGATGCGCTGCCCGTAACGAAGTTGTTCGGTTGTGATTGGCTTACCCGTTTCATGATCCAAGATCGAAATAAGATCCGGTGTTGATGCCAGCAGGTTATCTTGGCTCATGTCTGCGCGGCTTGTACCTTTGTGCGCGAGAAGTAATTCGTTTTGGAACTGCACAAACACGTTATCGACGCCGGTATCTTCAAACTGAGCCAGCTTTTCAATCACGACACCACCTGTTGCAAAACCACCATCGGTTTCACGTTGAATATCAACAATCTTGCCACTGATGATGGTATGGCCGCCGACAATGTCTAATACGGCCTGTGTGCTACTCTGATTGTTGTCGTTCGCCATTCTAATCGCTTCACCAATTTTCATCGCTTGGGTCAGTGTTGCGGGCAGTGCGCTGCGTTTTAGGTTCTTACCGTTCATTGGGTAATCGCACATTGCTGCAGAGCCACCCATCTGTTCGGTAATTGGTCTCGCAAACTTTTCAGACCAAATACCGTCAATTGGGTAAAGTGTGACGACATTGCCACGCTCATCGGCCAATGTGTTTGGTGCAGAAGGGAGACCATCAAGAAAGAAGGTCACCATCTGAGCTTCTGGGAACGCACGTCCCATCGCATCACAATCGATCACAGGAATGCTCTTTTGTGCTGCAACGAGAATTGGAATCAATGAATTGAAGCCGCCTACTTCGATAGGAAACGTTGCCGCCACTTCAGTGCCGAGCGCTTTTTCCATCGCTTCGAAAGCAATCAACATTTGATCTTTCGAATTGAGTTTCTCTACTGCGACGGTTGGTGCGCCAATCATTGAAGAGGGCACTGTCATCCAATCGTCTTGCACGTCTTCTAAAGGAATCATGCGTACAGGGTGCTTTGCCGTTGCAATGGCTACTTTCGCCATCAAGGCACCGCTGTATGGGTCACCGCCGCCGCCAGTACCTAATACCGTCGCACCCAGCGCGATATCATCAATCATTTGTTCAGTAATAATCACAACTACTATTCCTTATCACTTGAAGGAGAAAGCTTCATTAGGGCGAGGTAAATCACACCAGCGGCAAGAATTCCGTCTAACGCCGAGATGCTGGTGAACGAAAACAGGTTGAAAAACTCTGGTGCAGTACAAGCGCTGAATGCAGTACCAAATGCCCAAGAAGCCAAGCCTTTAAACATCCAAGCTGGAACTTGTTGGATGTTCTCAAAGCTCATTTTTGTCGAATCTAAAACATAATATTGAACGATGTAGACACCCGCAGCAGGCGCAATGGTTACGCTGAGTAGCATTAAGAAGTCGGTAAACTTGTTCACCATGCCGAGTTGAGCAATGCCAATGCCGACGATGGTCATGATCACAACCAGAACAGGGCGCGGAATCTTAGGTAGAACCATCGACATGCATAAGCCGCCAGAGGTCAGGTTGCTACTGTTGGTCGTCCATTGTGCGAACACCAGCACGATGATAGCTGCCATGCCTAAACCTAAGGTGAAGAAGACCTCAACTAGGTCGTCGGTGCCGGTCATTTTGGTCAAGATCAATGCGATAAGAATGATGGCACTGTTGCCGACGAGGAAACCGATACCCGCTCCTAAAATCGCATCACGGCGTGTTTTGGCGTAGCGAGCAATATCAGGTGCAGCAACCGCAGCTAGAATCCAGATAGACATAACAAAAGAGATGGCTTGGCCAAGCGTCAAAGGATCTTCAATCGATGGCGCTGCGCCACCTTGATAATCAGCAGCCATAAACAAACCGATGGTAATCAACGTCACCATCAATGGAACAGAATAGGTACTGAGTTTGCCTAAAGCACGAACGCCATAGATAGCCGTCATCATCATTAACACACTGCCGCCAATAAGAGCGGTGAGGTGTGAAATTATGATGTCGTATTTCGCCAGTGCATCGACCATGATGAAAGCGAAGAAATCAGCCTGGAATGCGAACCAGCCGACTAATGAGATGCCGTTGATGAAGCCAAGAATTTTACCGCCGTTACGGCCAAATACCGCGCTGCTCACCAGCGGGGTAGACACGCCAGCTTGAAAGCCAATGTTGGCACACAGCATCGCGATGATCGCCAATAAGCCTGAACCAATAAACGTGGCAAGCAGTGCGTCTTCAAAACCAATACCGCTGCTTAGAATCGAGCCGAGAAACAGTCCCGAAATGTCGATGCCGATTGCCAACCAAATAAGGCTGATGACCCACCAAGATCGTTTGGCCTTCTCGGGAACGGGTTCCAACTCGAAGTCATCTATCTTTTTGTGGCTGTGTGTTGCTTCGGGTTTATTCACGTAAGCTTCTGCCGCCATAGTGCCATCCATGCATTGTTATTCCATAAGTGTGAATAAAGCATACTGATGTATTTATTGTTAATAAATGAATATAATTAGATGTAAACATAACAAAAAACAAATGTGAGTGGCAAAGTGAATCCAAACAATAAGTTAGATAAAAGAGACCTACGTAGATTAGAGCTTTTTTGTGAAATTGTTGAACAAGGAGGCATCAATCAGGCGGTCGCAAGCACTGGGATTAGTCAACCAGTGCTGAGTAATCAGCTTATTGCCTTGGAAAAAAGCTTAGAATTAACATTATGCCAACGTGGTCGACGTGGTTTTAAGCTGACTCATGAAGGTGAGAAAGTGTATAAATATGCGAACCAACTAAAATCGACCTTAACCGACTTCGCTTATAAGTTACGAGGTGTACAGACGGAACTCTCTGGGCATGTGCGAATTGGATGTTTGGATAACACCGTCACTTTGCCTTATAACCCACTTCCCAAAGCGATCGAGACGTTTTACCAACGCAGTAACAGTGTTGAGGTGAGTGTTGATGTCGGGGATTTCACCCAGTTGAATGAGAAGTTAGCAAAGAACCAGATTGATATGATGATAGTGGTTCTAGGGTCACATCAAAAATCAGCGTTTCAACATAAATACCCACTGTTTGAAGAGCACAGTTATCTGTATGCGCGTAAGGATCTGGCTGAGAAGATCATGGACAAGGATTTCTCATTGGATGGCTGTCGTATCAACATGGGCGGCTATGCCAAAGATGAGATGTTCCGATTACTGAATATTGAGCAGTACGATTCCGTAAAGCCTTTTGATGGCTGGCATGTCGAGTCGGGTGTAATTTTAACCTTGGCGGGCACACACCTGAGTTTTTTACCGTCTCATTTAATCGACCGTGGCCATTATGACCAAGCCTTGATTCCGCTTCAGCCCGAGAAGTGGAGCCTTAAGAGTCAGTTTTATGTGGTGTTGAAGCAACCTGTAGATTCCCTTTCCCCCGCCGCGCGTGCGTTTTTTGATGAGCTACACCAACCGGAAGCATCGGATTCAATATAGAGAACTCGTCGCTTCTCAATAGCACTTAAGATACTTTCTCATATACAAAAAATCCTCTGCCAAGACAGAGGATTTTTGCTTTTATGCTTTATGAGTGAAAACTAACGGTTCTCGAAGCGGTTGTAATCCAACAATCCGAACTCGATCGGTTGGTCTTGTTGATACCAACGATGCACGCGATCACTGAATGGCCAGAACTCGCTAGAACTGCGTCGTACCGCAAACTTATCTAGCAGCGCCACGTAGTCTTCTTCTGTGCTTAAGTTTTGCAGCGTTTTAACCAGAGTAGGAATCTCGCTCTCGGTTAATGATAGGTAAGCCGCAGGGTAGCTACCGACAACGCCTCGTACGAGGGTAAGGTCATCATTGGCGTAATCACGGTTACCTTCTTCATTAAACAAGCTAGAAATGTTGCTGTGCGCGTTATTGTGAATCATGGTGAACAGTTGCTCTTCGCCGTTTTCGCCTTCAATCATGATCATCACTAATTGAGGCACATGACGCAGGCCTTCGCCCTTTATCAAATTCACTTGGTTAAGCAGTGCTTCATTCTTCCTACCAAAACCTGTTTCAACAATCTCAAAGCGATTATCGAGAACAGGTGCGAGCTTATCTTTGATCATATCAAGCAGTTCGTGTTTCGGATCCGCCGTTTTGTAAACCACGCTGGTCGGCTGATCAAAAGGTGCAATGTTTCGCTGCAAATAGTCACTCAGTTGTGCGCTTTGGTTCTGGTACCAACTAGAGTGTTCAATGTGACGAACGTCTTTAGGAAGAAGGCTTAAGAAGTTACTCTCACCTTCAAGACGCAAGAAGTCCATGAACATGCGTGTAATCAGCTGGTGGCCAAAGTTGCCGTAAACATCGAAGCCTGCAACGAGAAGATAATGAATACGCTCTAGAAGAGCATAATCAAGAATCCACGCAGTCTTAGGTTGCGTGCCAACTAACCCTTGTACAACAGAGGCGCTATCGAAGTGCCTAAAGACGGTGAGAGCAGCATTCGGGTTGATGCCATCGCCATCCCAAATGATGCCAGTGTCTAGGTGGACGCCACTCTCGAACCATTGGTTAGTGAAGTCTGATTTCGCGTTTAGGTATTGCGCTTGTTGCTTTGCGTATCTTACCCAGTTGGTCACAGGTACGGTGTTACTTTTTAGTTCGCTAGGTAGCTTTAAATTTTTCTTTTGACTTGCGTAGAAGGCGTTGATTTCCGGAACATCGGCTTTCTCTGGGTCGATGAAGAAAACCCAAAAACGGTCGTTAATTACGTTCAAGGCAAGTTGACCACGACACACAGGTCCTTTGATATAGGCCATGATGGTGTTTTGCGCGTTATCTAACATGAAGTTGAAGCGCGAGTTTACTGGCAGTGCTTCAAACGAAGTCATTGGGTTAGCTGAAACATCGATGTCGTAACTAGGTAGTTGTTTTACTTCGTAATTTACGTCGACAAACCAGGTATTCCACTTTTGTAGACGCTCTTTATTAAGTGCGAAAGGCATGTGCGTTTTGTCGACGATAGTGCCTTGTTCTGGAATCAGACGGTAGTAAACACGGTCTACTTTTGGATCGTCATAAGGGCGACGAGTCGTGATGCGCTGTACCGCTTCACCTGGTGGTGTTGCAGAGCGAACAACAGTAAAGAAACGCGTTGGTTGAGCTAAATCAGAAAAATAGACATGAGATAAAAACAGGTGCTCGTAGATATAACGTGCTGAAAGTTGACTCTTATTGTCGCTCTTGTTTAAAAAGCTTTCGTAGACATTAACGAGCTCTTGTTCTGCATCAGTCAATGGAATGTGGTCGTTCATTAACGCGCCATTTTCCAACCAACTCATTAAAGTCGCGTATTCGGTTTTGTCTAAGTTTGGCATCCCATAAGGCATTCCCCAAGTTGGGTAATCTCTCTCGTATTGAGCGTATTCTTCAATGGTTGGGCACTGTTGGTCGCGATCGATTGAAAAGTCGAAACCTTCAAGCTGGGTTTGATCGGGCAGAGGGTGATTCTCTTTCTGGATCAACATACGAGAAACAAGACCAGCATCGAGGTTAGCCGTTGAGTTCTGCATACGCTCATTGAGGACTGGATGAAAATCCGCATCGCGCCACTCTTGCGTGGTTAACGCATCTTCAAACAAGCGAGTAGGGGCTGATGCCGTTAAGCGGGTGCCTTGATAAACGAGTGCCTTGCTCGCACCTCGGTCTATACCTTCCACTGAAGACATTTTGAGTTGGCAAGGGGCGTCATAACAAGCGTGGCAAACCACGCATCGGTTATCAATGATGGGCTTTATTTCGTCAATGAAGTGCTGTGCTTGAGCCGAAAGAATAGGTGCTTGGCGATCGCGTACTTGTTGTTCACCAAACAGTTCGTCGAAGTTTAAACCCGCGTAGACGGCACAACCTGAGAAGACGCTAACAAAAGCTAAAATGAAGAGTTTTTTTAAATTCATACGTATTTAAATATTAGGCATTTTCTATAATTATATCGAAAATGATTGAAAATGCTCATGTTCTAACAATTTTGTAGACAAGATCTTGATGGGGCGAGTGACTTGTCGATGCGCGTTACTCGCTTGTGATCAGAAATTGGAGTTTAGACTTAGCTAGATTTAAGTCCCAAGAGCTAAAAGCTAGCAGTTAAGAGTTAAGAGTTAAGAGTTAAGAGCTAAGACTCATTGATTGACGTAACAAACAGAGAAGGGGGCAGACAATCGCTCAAACTCTTTGATCCAGCGCCACTGGTTGTCTTGCAGTTTATCGCCAGGGCCTTTGACTTCAATCCAATGAAACTCATCGCCCTTGAACGCAATCAAATCCGGCATCCCAGTTCTAAATAGCTTTAAGTCACTCAATATCACTTTGAAGAGGTCTACAACCAAGGCATTTGGAATTGAAGCCATGCCGTGTTCGATGAGTGCCTTAGGAAAATAATTCCAATGAACAAAGGGGTTCGCGATACCTTGCTTTTCATCGTAAGTATCAAGAAAATGGTTCAGCCCATGTTTGGATATCGTCTGAAACACGGCTTCAATCTGTTCGGCTCGCTTGTCTACGAAATCTGAATGGTACAGATCCAATGGTCGATGTTGGTAACGATTGATAAAGGCGCCTTCAACGTCTGCGAAAATGACATCCCAGAAAGCCAAACCAAACAAGCCACACAGAAAACTGTTTTCTGAAAAGTAGACGTCCCAACCTTGGTTCTCAAAATGCTGCTTTACCGCAAGCTCGACTCGAGTTTGGCTGAGGTCTAATTCCAGTTTTAACTCTTTGCAGCTCGGCTTTATGGTTCGTGAAACTTTGTGCCCCTGTTTCCGTAGCAGCCGGTCTTCAAGCTTAATAGCGATTTCCAACTCTGACACATCCGATGGAGTAGCTTTCATTTGCGTGACAATGTCACACATTAAGTCTAGCGTACCTTGCTTATCATAGATGCGTGCAAGTCGTTCTCTGCTCGGAGGAAGTGTAGATTGTCTGAACCAAAAGATAGCTTGGTCGTTTAGATTAAGCCTTTCAAGATCGCGAGCAATATCATTGATCAAACGCGATCGTTTTCTGGCAATACTTCTGTGTTCTGATTCTTCAGGAATCGCATTTAAAAGCAGTTCCAGAAACTCGCCATCTTTGCGGTCACCTTCTGAATACAAGCGTTGAATATCGCGCATCTGGATTAATTGATTGAGCTGATCCCTAGAGGTGAAGAAGCGGTGTTGCTTGCTTAATGGGTAGTTCTCAAAGGTGTTTAGCCCAAGGTCGCTTAACACGAACTGACTTAAGTCTTGATAGGTGTTGGCAAAGAACAGCAACAGTAATACATCAATCACTTGAGATTCGATGACGTAAATACAGTCGAAAGAGAGGTTTTGAAATTGATCAAAAGGTTGCTGATCAAGCCGTAACAACAGCTCGTCTTTCTTGGCATTTCTATGGCTCTTAAGGGCGGGGAATACACTCAACAGCTCTGGTTTGGTGAGCAAGTGAAACCCGAGCTCGACCTCACTAATGGCGAGGTCATGCTGTTCTTCGGGATGACTCAACCCAATGAAGCCTGAGCTGTTTAGCTCTTGCAGTACGGTCTTTAGATCTGGGATCTCAACATAGTTGAGTTTATCGCTGCGAAACCAACGGCCTTTACGAGAAAGCAAACGAACCATTAGGCATTGGCTTGAAACAGAAAGACGTTTGTATGCGGACAACCAACGACATTCATCATCACTCAGAAGATCGGGGTAGAGCGTTTGAGCGTGTTCAACCAGTCGATTGAAGTTGTCGAGATAATAAGTGGGGGAGAGCTGAAGAGTGGTTTCGGTCGTCAATGGAGAAGTCGCTTGATACAAAAAGAGCCTAACCCTAAGGTTAAGCTCTTCAGTAACAAATTCAATCTTTTCTGTTGATTAAGCTTGTGATGCTTTTAGTTCAGCAACTTTAGCTTCAGAGATTGGTTTAGTGATGATTGCTAGAACAATACACACTGCCATCATAACTGCAGAGATTGTGTAAGCTAGGCCGTAACCTTCGCCGTTTGACATTGAGAAGCCAACAACTGCTGCACCGATAGCGCCGCCGATACCCCATGCCGTGTAAAGCACGCCGTAGTTAGTACCGTAGTTTTTCAGGCCGTAGAACTCAGCAGTTAGTGTTGGGAATACTGCTAGAAGCGTACCGTAACCAACCGCTGCGATAGCCGTACCAATGATTAGCGTGAATTCAGAGTTGAACGTAGCGAATAGAGCCATGTTCGCGCCTTGAAGGATGAACGCTAGAAGTAGAGTACGTACGCCACCGATTTTATCTGCAAGCATACCCGCAGCAACACGGCCGCCTGAGTTGAATACTGCAAGGATAGACGCTAGGTAAACTGCGTTTGGCAGGTTAGCTTGAACGCTAGCAATTGTAGTGATGTTACCGATGATCATTAGACCAACAGATGCAGCGAATGCGTACATGATCCATAGAGAGTAGAACTGAGGAGTCTTCAGCATTACTTTCCAAGTTAGGTCTTCAGTCTTCTTAACCGCTTTAGGAGCTTGGCCTGCTTTTACTTTAGGCTCAGCTGGCGTGTAATCCGCTGGTGGGTTGTTGATTGTTGCTGCTAGAGGTACTGCGATTGCAAGTACACCAACACCAAGAATCATAAAGCTAGTTTGGATACCCATGCTGTCGATTAGCGCAGAAGTTACTGGTGCTAGGTAAATAGCCGCAAGACCGAAGCCTGCTGCGATAAGACCGTTAACCATACCTTTCTTAGAAGAGTGGAACCACTTCATTGCTGATGGAGACAGACATGCGTAACCGAAGCCGATACCTGCACCTGTTATAATACCGAACGTGATGTTCAGCATCATAGGCGTTGTAGCGAAACCAGAAGCAATCATACCTAGGCCTGTAAGCGCTGTACCTAGGATAAGGATCTTACGTGGACCCATACGGTCTTGTAGGATGCCCGCAACAAGAAGACAAACAGAGAATGTGATAGTTGCAATAGCGTAAGGTGAAGATGCTTCAGCAGCACTCCAACCAGCTTCAGTTACTAGCGCTTTGTTAAATACACTCCAAGCATACAGGATGCCAAGACAAAGGTTGATACAGAAGCCTGCTAGCAGGATACGTGTTGCTTTATCAATCTTGCTCATTTTTATTCTCAGTTTTGTCATCGGTTAGTGGAGAGCCACTTAACTAAAGACGGGTTATTGTGATTGTTTCTTCAAAATTAGTTTGCGTTTATCAACAGATAGCGCAAAAGAGCGCGGATTATAACCAATTAAAATGTGATTGGAATCTCTTTTTCCATTTTTGGTAAATTAAATTCAATTTGTTAATAGGTTGTTTTTCATTGGTTTTTGAAATGTTTTTAACACCTCTCTATTTTGTTCTTTTTCGCTCTGTCTTCTTATTATTTCAGGGATTTTGAGGTGATGGTTTTTGAATAGACGCGTATTGCGTGCGGATATCACAGAGTTACAAATAATTTTAATTAATTTCCAAGGTTAAATTTGTGTAACAAAATAAATCGTAACAGCGCTTTGTTCATATGAGACAAGGAGTAACGGAGTTTTATTAAAAACAGAATGTTAAGCAATTGTTAAGGGTGATTTTTGTTAGTACTTTTGCTTACATTTTGTTCGATTGGAGGGGTTGTGTTGTCCGTAAAAAGTGGGAAAATAGTATGCAAACTGAGATTCCAAATTTGAAAGGATGCGTTTCCAACTTATGGTGAGGCGAGTATTATGAAACTGTTTTTAATTTTATTGATGTCAATTTCTGGTGGTGTAGCGGCAGCTGACCATATTCACTCTTTCCTATTCGGCTTCTATGTTGCGGCTCTAGCAGTTGGTAGTTGCTACTGGCTTGCATTCCGCAGTACGCGTTTCCCACAGTTGGCATTAGTGCTATTGATGTGTGGCTTTTTTGCGAAAATTGCAGTGACTGTTATCGGTGTTTCTTGGGGTATCTCGAACGATATCATTCAATCGCCGTTCATTTTCTCATTGTCATACCTGTTCTTCTTAGTGGTTGTGTCTTACGTTTGGTTTGCATACCGCGATAAATTGACGCTAAAACAACGCGCTAAGAAGGTAGAAGAGTCTCGCAAGCAAGCGGCAGCATAATTCGATTTGATTCTTAAAAAGCCTTCTTCGGAAGGCTTTTTTGATCCTGCCTATCTGAACTCTATTATTTGGTTATGACGGCAGATAAAAGAAACCCCAGTATGGTGACATACTGGGGTTACTTGTTATGTATCTATTATCTAGCAGTTACCATCTACCAAAGACTACTCTGAAGGTGTGTTATTTCTTCATCATCTTAGCGAGATCGGCGAACGGGTTGTGTGTCGCTGACTGATGATCATCTAAACTCGCTTTTGCATCCACACCATAACGCTCATGGTCAGTGTATTTTGAATGCTCATGATCGTGACAGTACAGGCACAGTAGCTCCCAGTTGCTGCCATCTTCAGGGTTGTTTGTATGGTCGTGATCCACGTGGTGAACGGTAAGCTCTCGGAGGTTTGAGTAAACAAATTCGCGCGCACATTTACCACAAACCCAAGGGTACAGTTTTAGTGCTTTTTCGCGGTAGCCTTTCTCTTGGCGAGCATACGCTGCACTCGAACCTGTGAAATCAGAAGACATTGCCAAATCCTTATCAATTGTAATATCCCGATTTTATCACAGCTTTCTTGAAGCTGTCGGTATGTCGTTCGTAAAATCATTGCTAAATGATGCAGTGGACTTATCGATATTAGATTGAAGTTTGAATACAGACTTACCTTCTACACACTAACGCTTAAGCGGGTTATGTCTTTCTGGAATAAGCCATGCTTAACAGTTTGAAAATAAATCATATTCAGGGGTTTTAACCGCAGGCATGTGACCTAATATCAGTTTGTGAGACCCTATATTAATAAGGAAATATCATGTCAGAACAATACACTCCGCCAAAAGTTTGGGTTAACGATACTGCTGGTGGTAACAAGTGGGCAAACATCAATAGTCCTGAATCTGGAGCTCGCTTTGATAAAGAGCTTCCTGTTGGTGACCATGCTTTTCAATTGTATTCTCTTGGCACACCTAACGGTCAAAAAGTCACTATCTTGCTGGAAGAGTTGTTAGCGGCGGGTGTTAAAGAAGCTGAATATGATGCGTACTTGATCAACATTGGTGAGGCTGATCAGTTCTCTTCTGGCTTTGTTGGCGTGAATCCAAACTCCAAAATACCAGCACTTGTCGACAAGTCTGGTGACGAAGACGTGAATGTATTCGAATCGGCATCTATCTTGATGCATCTAGCAGAAAAATTTGGTCACTTCTTACCAAAAAAAGGGGCAGCAAGAACACAAACCATTAACTGGTTGTTCTGGGCACAAGGTTCTGCCCCATTCCTAGGCGGAGGCTTTGGCCATTTCTATGCTTACGCTGATGAAAAGCAAGAGTACCCAATTAACCGCTTTGCGATGGAAGCTAAGCGTCAACTAGACGTGTTAGACAAACAACTCGCAAATAGCACATTTGTGGCAGGTGAAGAGCTAAGCATCGCTGATATCGCGATCTGGCCATGGTATGGCAACCTTGTGCTGGGCAAAATATACGATGCTGCTGAGTTCCTACAGGTTGAGTCTTACACCAACGTTGTGCGCTGGGCGAAGCAACTAGAAGCGCGCGAAGGTTTCCAACGAGGCCGAGTGGTTAACCGTTCATTTGGCGAAGAGTGGGAGCAAGTACCAGAGCGCCATTCTGCGGAAGACATTGACCGAGTTTTGAAGCTACGCCCGTAGTACTTTAAAGCGATAGTCGACACCACATTCATAGAGTTTGTTTTAGCGGTCAACGTTAAATCAAACTCTATTTTTTGTTTCATCTAATCAACCTTTTCTTTCCTTTCTATATCAGCCTTTCGATAAATACCGTTACGACTCTCCTTCACACTATCATTCGCACTGCTAATTGTTTTTTATACCTTTGATTACTAGAGGTTTTTATTCATCTTTATGCCTTGTTACTATAGTGATTTCATATTTTGTTACATCTCAACGATTAATTATTTATTGAAATGTTATAACATAACAATAAGTTGATTGGTGATGTATTTTAAAAAGGAAAAAGTTGTGAATAAAAAATTGGTTTCTCTAGCGGTTGGTAGCATTCTCGTTTCCCCTGTTTTTGCCGACACGTTGTCAAACCCTCAAATTGGCGTTGTTCTTGATGGTTATTATCAAGACGGTCAACGTAATAACTCGGAGCGTGATGAAGGCTTTGGTCTTGGCCATACCGAACTCAACATGTCTGCGAATATCGATGACAAGTTTTATGGCTCTTTGACTACGGTTATTGAAACTCACGATGATGAGACTGAATTACTGCTCGAAGAAGCTTTCATTGAAACACTGACGATGCCTTACGGTTTAAGTATTCGAGGTGGTCGTTTCCTATCAGACTTTGGTTACCTGAATAACCAACATATGCATACTGATAGTTTTGTTGAGCGTCCTGCTGCTTACCGCACATTCTTAGGCTCTCATTATTACGATGATGGTGTTCGTGCGAACATCGTTCTACCTACAGACCTATATGTGAAGTTCGGTATTGAAGCGCTAAGTGGTAGCAAGATGTCGTCTGTTGATGATGGCTCTGATGTTGGTGTTTACACTACAACTCTTAAGCTGGGTGACGACTTTTCAGAGTCATCAAGCTGGCAGTTTGGTTTGAGCTACTTACGAAATGAAAACGGTAAAGTACGTGAGTTTGGAGACCATGATCACGGGCACGACCATGACCACGATCATAGCCACGGCGCGGCGGTAACGGGCTCAAACTTATACGGTGCTGATTTTGTATGGAAGTGGGCTCCGAACGGTAACTACAAATACCAAAACTTCACGCTTGCAGCTGAGTACATGCTGTTAGACGGCATCGTTGATGATAAGTACAAAAATGACGCGGAATCACCAGATACTCTAGCAGGCTATTATGTATCGGGAGTTTACCGATTTAGCCCTAGCTGGTCTGCGGGCCTGCGTTACGGTGAAGCAGAAAGCTACGATGGACACGCACATGGTGACCACATGCACTTTACTGCAATGAACGACAAAGAAGCAGATGCAATGATCGCTTGGGATTCATCTCATTTTGGTACAGTTAGAGCGCAATACTCTCGCGTTGAAAACCAAAGTAAAGAGACAGACAACGTATTTACCCTTCAGTATGTGATGACCTTTGGGGCGCACGGTGCTCATGCATTCTAGGAAACTCCGACTTACAATGGCAACGGGTGTTGCCATTGTATCCTCATCGATAATTGTATCTTCGCCTGCGATGGCGTTGAACATCTTCGTGTGTGAGCCTGAATGGCAAGCACTTGTCCACAGTCACGCTCCTGATGCCAATATCTACTCGGCGACTACGGCTAAGCAAGACCCGCACTATGTTCAAGCAAGACCATCACTTATTGCCAAAATGCGTCAAGCCGATATGGCGATGTGTTCAGGGTCTGAATTAGAAGTAGGCTGGCTGCCAATGTTGCAAGTACGTAGCGGTAACCCTGCAGTGCAAGATAGTGCGTCAACCATGTTATACGCGAGCGATATGGTAGGTATGCTTGATACCCATGACCATGTCGATCGAAGCATGGGAGATATCCACGCTCACGGAAACCCACATGTTCAGTTTGCTGCTGAGTATATGATTCCTATCTCGAGAGAAGTCACCAAGCGTTTACAACTGGTTGATCCTGACAATGCACATATCTACATGCGGAATGGTATGAAGTTTCGTGCCAACTGGCGTAATAAATTGGCAGAGTGGGAAACGAAAGCAGAGCCGTTACAAGGTAAAAAAGTGGTCGGGTATCATGCTACATATCGTTACCTCTTTGACTGGTTAGATATGGCGCAAATTGCTGATTTAGAACCTAAGCCTGGGATATCACCGACTACCTCACATTTACAGTCATTGACCAAATTGGATCCAGCTTCGTTTGATGCGATTGTGTATTCATCACACCAAGACCAGCGGCCTGCTAATTGGCTTAACCAGCAAATCAACAAACCTACTATACAGCTACCATTGACGGTTGCAGAAGGTCAGAGCCTTGATCAAATGTACGATCAAGTCATTGATGAGTTGCTGAGAACGCTCGTTAACCCAGACACATCAACGAGATCGTAATGTTGATTGAATATGGCTGGCTGGTACCTGCGGTATTGTGTGGATTAATTGCATTAGTCGGGAACATCGTGCTTGGGGAGCAAGTCCTCAAGCGCCAGATCATCTTTATTGATCTAGCTGTCGCGCAAGTGGCTGCCCTTGGCGCTGCCTTGAGTCAGTATTGGTTGAGCCGATATGCACTGTTTAGCGGCTCTTGGATTGCAGAGATGATTGGCCCGTGGGTTATGTCATTACTGCTTTGTGGATTAATTGCACTCATGGAAAAGCGTTACAAACAACACTTAGAACCAATGATAGGAAGTTTGTTTGTGGTATCGGCTTCATTAGCGATTCTATTGGTCAGCAAAGATCCTCATGGCGCCGATTTTATTCAAGGCATTCTCAACGGGCAGCTATTGTGGTCTACCTGGGATGATGTCTGGCCATTGGCAATAATCACGACCGCGATGTTGGTGTTGATTAGCGTAAAGCCTGAATTTATGCAGGGAAGTGGCTTTTATCTTATCTTCGCTATTTTGATGCCGATCACCGTAAAGCTGACTGGGATATATTTGGAGTTTGCGTTACTGGTGATACCTGCGTTATGTGCAGCTGCGTATAAAGGCGTTCGCTTCTTTATCGCGAGTATTGGGATTGGCACTGTCGGTATTTTATCGGGCTTAGCGGTGTCGGCTTATTACGATTTGCCAAGTGGCGCCAGCATTGTCATCACGCTGTTTTTGGTGGGGGTGATGTTTAATATTGTGATGAAGTTGATTAGAAGCACTTGTACCGATAGTTCGACACGAGCTTGTGGTTAGGAAAAGGCCTCTAAGGTTTAACTTGGAGGCAACGAACCTGACGTTAACAAGACCATGGCGCTTTCTCTGTTTAGAACCGATAGCGCTGGCATATTATATTTAGATTTAGCTATTAAAGGCGGTTTAGGTATAAAATCGAGACATCATAATTCTAAAGGATGGTGCCATGTACCACGGTCATATCTATTTCCCTCTGCGATTTGCAGAGCAAGCAGAAACACTGCGTCAGAAAATTTTAGCGGAACGTAAAGATGTATTAGAGGTTTTCCCATTAATACAGCGTTTGGTTGGTCCACATAAGATGCCAATGTTTGAGATTCACTTTGCGAACAAAGAGTCGGGCATTGTTGAATGGCTTGAGCAAGAACGCGGTGATATGTCGGTGCTTATTCACCCTGTAACTGGCGGTGAAGAAACTTTGGATCACACAGTACGAGCGATCTGGCTTGGTCGTGAATTGGGTGTCTTTGAAGAAACGCTTACTAGCTAATCAAATATACCAATATTGCACTTAACTCATTCCGACCGGAAAATACATGAACAATAAAAAGGCTCCTCAAATGAGGAGCCTTTGTTTTAAGGAGCCGTTTTACCAAGAAACCGGTTATCAAGAGCCTCTGGTTATCGGGCTGAACCGTTAACCAGAGTAGGGGGATTAAGCCTCTGCCGTTACTTTAGAGCCGCTCATCTTTTTAAGTGCTGCGTAGCCAAAGCCTGTTACTAGCGTACCTGCTGCAATCGCTACTAGGTACATAAGTACTGGAGAGATAGCGCCAGGAATCAGTAGTACGAATAGACCGCCGTGTGGAGCCATTAGCTGTGCACCAAACATCATTGATAGAGCACCTGTTAGTGCACCACCTGCCATACAAGCTGGGATAACACGCATTGGATCTTTCGCTGCGAATGGGATTGCACCTTCAGAGATGAAACATAGGCCAAGAACGAATGATGCTTTACCTGCTTCACGCTCGCCTGCTTCAAACTTGTCTTTCACTAGGAAAGTCGCAAGGCCCATACCTAGAGCTGGAACCATACCTGCTGCCATGATTGCTGCCATTGGTGCGTAAGTTTGCGAAGCCAATAGACCAACACCGAATGTGTAAGCTGCTTTGTTTACTGGACCACCAAGGTCGAAACACATCATTGCGCCTAGAATCACACCCAGAAGAATCGCATTAGACGTTCCCATGTTGTTTAGGAAAGTTGTCATTGCGCTCATCACGCCAGAAACAGGGCCACCCACGATGTAAACCATCACAAGACCAGTGAACAAACTCGCGATAAACGGAATGATCAGGATTGGCTTGAGGGCTTCCATGGATTGTGGAAGTTGAACCTTGTCGGCAATGAATTTCGCTGCGTAACCTGCAATGAAACCTGCTGCGATACCACCTAGGAAACCTGCGCCCGTTGAGCTAGCCAGCATACCGCCGATTAGACCTGGAGCCAGACCCGGACGGTCAGCAATTGAGAATGCAATGAAACCAGCAAGAACAGGAATCATCAGAGCGAATGCAGAGCCACCACCGATAGTCATCAGTGCAGCGGCCAGCGTGCCTTCTTCTTTAAACGCTTCGATACCGAATACGAAAGAAAGAGCAATGATCAAACCACCTGCAACTACCACTGGAAGCATGTGAGAAACACCCGTCATTAGGTGCTTGTACACGCCTTTCTTCTCGTCAGCAGGTGCTGAATTTGAAGAAGCAGTGTGTTGGTATGGTTTAGCTTCTGCGAATGCTTTTTCCATCTCTTGCTTTGTTTTCTTCAAAGCAGGGCTTGTTGTGGTTTTGTATAGCGCTTTGCCGTTAAAACGATCCAGAGGAACATCGATATCTGCTGCGATGATAACTAGATCAGCGTCTGCGATTTCTTGGTCTGTCAGTTGGTTTTTTGCACCTACAGAGCCGCGAGTTTCTACTTTGATTTGGTGACCTAGGCGTTTGCCTTCAGCTTCAAGCGCTTCAGCGGCCATAAAGGTATGTGCAACACCCGTTGGGCAAGCCGTAATCGCTACGATCTTTTTGCTACCTGTAGCAGGTGACGTACCAGTCACTTCAACAGCGCTTTCAACTTGTGAAGCGTCTAATACTGTTGCTTCTGCTACCGCTTTCTCTAGGAATGCTTTTGCATCAGCAGTGCATTCAGAGATAGCCGCTTGGTATACTTTCTTGTCGACAAAGCGCGCTTTATCAACGTTGGTGTTGGCTGCGATAACCACAACGTCGCTGCTGTCGATAGCGTCTTGCGATACGGTTGAATCAGGTAACACGCTTGATTGACATTCAATAGCGGCGTTCCAACCCAGTGCTTTTGTCGCTTGCTCTAACAAGCCTGCTGCGATGATGCTGTTTGCTACGCCACTAGGGCAAGCTGTGATAATGGTAATATTCATAATAAACCTTTTGTCCTATTTGCTTGTGTCTAACTGGCTAGTTGGAGCACTAAGCGACTGTAATTGGATATTTTGTAGTACTGAATCCAGCTCTTGTTGGCTGGTGATGCCCACGCCTACCTGTGAAACTGCTAGAGCAGATAGGGCGGTTGCGAATTTAATAAGTTCTGGTTTCGGCATCTGTTGCATGTGACCCCAACATAGGCCAGCAACTAAGGTGTCGCCTGCGCCTACTGTGCTCACTACTTGCATACGCGGCGGTTGAGCATGTAACCATTCACCTTGGTTAAGCCACATCACGCCTTCTGCGCCAAGTGACACCACGATGTTCTCAATACCTTTTTCATTTAGGGCTTGGCCCGCGTGTTGGCATTGGTCACGAGTTGTCAGCTCTGCATTGAACAGCTGAGACAGCTCTTCATCGTTTGGTTTGATTAACCATGGTTGTGCATTGATACCGGCTTTAAGTGCGTCACGGCTGCTATCAAATAGAACCTTCTTACCTAAATCGTGTAAGCGTTGAACCCAAGAAGCGCAAAGCTCAGGAGAGATGCCTTGTGGCAAGCTGCCAGCAATGACGAAGTAATCGTGCGTTTCAGCAAGTTCTAATAGGGTTTCTTCGAACGCTTTAATCGCGTCAGCGTCAACAGGAACACCTGGGAAGTTGATGTCGCTTACTTGGCCTGAATTCTCTACCAATTTCACGTTAATGCGAGTTGCGCCATCAACACGGATGAAGCGGTCAGCTGCGCCCATCTGTTCAAACAGTTGGCAGAACGCTTCTTCGTTATTGCGACCAAGGAAACCTGTTACGGTCACTTTCGCGCCAAGCTCTGAAAGAACTTTTGCGACGTTTACGCCTTTGCCCGCTGCGTGCAAAGAGCCTTTGTTTACTAGGCTCACTGAACCCACGTTAAGTGCGTCGATAGCACCTGTCAGGTCTAGAGCAGGGTTAAGCGTTACAGTAACGGCTTTGATTTGTTTATCAGACATATCGACTCCTTAACCTTCGCCAAGGCCTGAAGCGATAGCTTTGCCAATCGATTCAAGTGCTTGTGCTGCGTCTTCACCTTCAGCAACAAACTGAAGCTGGTGGCCGTGTTTAACGCCAAGAGCGATCACTTTCATCAAGCTCTTCGCGTTCACTTCTTTTCCGTCGCCATCTAGGTTTGACACGCGGATTGTTGATTCAAACTTCTTCGCTTCAGCGACTAGCATTGCGCCCGGACGAGCGTGCAGGCCGTGTGCGTTTTTGATTTTGAATACTGCGCAGTTGTCATCGTCTTGAGACGCTGTAGAAACCGCTTCACCTTTCAGAAGGCCAATCACTTGCGCTGCGTCAGCTGTTAACAGTTGTTGCTGTTTACCTTCGAAAACCATCTTGCTTAGGTTTGCCAGAATAGATTGGTGCGCGCTGTTACAAGCTGCGAATGCGACTAATGCTTTCACTGGTGTGCCTTCGTATTCACAATGGTTCGCTGTTGAAACGAAAGATACGCCAGTGCGTGTTACGCCTTTGTCGCTGCCCAACAACCACAGGCCTTGGCCTAGGTGAGTTGGTGTTTTTGTTACTAGGTCAGCAACGAATGCGTTGTCTGTGCAACCTGTGTTCTTAAGTAGGCCACCCGCAACGGCAGACATTTGAATCATGTCGCTCGCAGGGAACAGTAGCTGAACTAAAGAAGCGTCTAGGTCGGCTTCTAGCTGAACTTCGCCGTTAAGTAGGGCGATGATTTCGTCTTCTGATTTAGCTTGCTTTAATTTCTCTTCAACACCGTCTGCCGCTAGAACCTTTGTTAGTTGCTTAAGAATGCCTAAGTGCTCGTCAGATTTCGCTGCAATACCAATTGCTACGTAAACACGGTTGCCGTCTGCCCAATCAATACCTTCAGGGAAGTGATGTACCGCAACGCCTGTCTCTTTTACTAGGCCACGAGTATCCGTCGTTCCGTGAGGAATCGCGATGCCGTTACCTAGGAACGTAGAGTTCTGGTTTTCACGGTTCAGCATTCCTTCAACGTAACCAGAGTCAACTAAACCTTTAGCTGTCAGGTCGCCAGCAATGTTTTGGATTGCTTTGAATTTGTCTTCGGCAGTTTGGCCTAGAGTGATGTCAGATTTTGATAATTTAAGCATGGTGCCTCTTTAGCGTATCGCTTGAGAATTTGTGTATCGCTACGATTCAGTCTAGAGCAATATTTGCCCGCTGCTTTATGCTTGCTGAATCGGTTCAGCATTCAGTGTAAAAAAATTCAGCAAAGCCGATTTTGGTTTTCAAAATAGTTTTGCTGCGTGTCGTAATTCCAGTTTCGTTAACAACAAGAAGCTGAATCACGACAAATGACGCTCAATCCATTCAAAAGGATGATTGAAGTCACTTTTCAGATTTTGCTGAATCCTTTCAGCTTTTATACTGAATCGATTCAGCATATAATTCAACTAATCCAAGGATCAGAAGATTGGTTATATGATCCTACGCACAAAATACAGGTCACCCATATGACACTAGATGAGATTGCCAAACTAGCCGGTGTATCGAAAACGACAGCCAGTTATGTGATCAATGGCAAGGCGCAGAAATACAGAATCAGTGAAAAGACACAGCAGAAAGTGATGGCAGTGGTGGAAGAGTATAACTACCGACCAGACCATGCTGCTTCCTCGCTGCGCGCTGGTAATAGCCGTTCATTTGGTTTGATTATTCCTGATCTGGAAAACAGCAGTTACGCGCGTTTAGCAAAATTGATAGAGCAGAACTCACGTAAAGTGGGCTATCAGATTTTGATTGGTTGCTCAGATGATGACGCTGAAACCGAGCGAAAGGTCGCTGAAGCCTTGGTAAGCCGTCGTATTGATGCCTTGCTGGTGGCGAGCTCAATGGCAGACGCTAATGAGTTTTACTTGAAGCTACAAAACTCAGGTACGCCAGTCATCGCGATAGACCGTCCTTTAGATGATGAGCACTTTGCCTGCGTGATCAGTGAAGATTTTGAGGCTGCATTTGAACTGACGCATTCAATCCTTGATGACAGTATTCACAGTGTTGGTTTGATTGGTGCACTGCCTGATCTGAACATTTCACGTGAACGTCAGTTGGGTTTTGAAGCGGCGAATAAAGCACATACTCAACAAACAAGGCTAGCAGAAAACAAGCCGATGGTAGTGGGTTATGGAGAACACTTTGATAGAGAATCAGGGCGCGAGGTTTTTGAAGACTGGATAGCTAAAGGCACGGTGCCTGATGCGATTGTGACTATGTCTTACACTTTGTTAGAGGGTGTGTTGGATGTGATGGTTGAAAAGCCAGAGCTGATTAATCAAGTAAAACTGGCAACCTTTGGTGATAACCGACTGCTCGACTTCTTGCCTTTTAAAGTCCATTCACTGCCTCAGCAGTTTGAAGTAATTGCCGACAGCGCTTTTGCTTTGGCGCTGAATGCATCGGCTAAGCGTTACCAAGCTGGCATTGAACTTGTGCCAAGAAGCTTAGTGAAACGAGGCTAAACGCGGTTATATTAGGCTAATTCGTAAACGTATCTAGCTTGGGTTTAACAATAACCCCAGTTCTACGACCGCAACAATGCCGAGCAACAAAGCCAACACTTTCCAAAACTGGATCGGGTTTCGGTTTATCAAAGGTTGCTTGGCTTTGCTTTTCACCAAGCTTTGGTTTGGTGTGTAAAGGTCTGCCACAAAATCCCCCAACACTTGATGACGTTCGCTTGGTGATTCCGCGCAGGCTTTTTGTAATACCAAATCCACCCAGCTTGGTAAGTCAGCTCGTTTCTGTGTGATGGGTTGGTATTCCCATTGATGGTGACGAGATTGCTTAAGCGATTGTGCGGTCATTTCAGAGTAGGGTAATTCACCGGTTAGCATCTCATAGCCGATTACAGCGATAGAGAACAGATCAGAGCTGGTGGTCGCGCTGTTGTGCTTGATGGTCTCGGGTGCAATGTAATTGACCGCGCCTAATGGTGTGTCGTCCTTGTCAGTGAGCTCTCCCTCTTCAAGGCCTCTCACTAATACCGCACCAAGGTCGATGATTTTTACCTCACCATCACGTTGAATCATGATGTTCTCGGGCTTTAAGTCTCGGTGCACCATGTCTGCACGTTGTAATACTCGAATGCCTTGAGTGATCTTTTCTAATATGTCGCGCACTTCATTGAGTGACGGTTTTGGGTTGTCGTACATCCATTGTCTTAAGGTGATACCTTCTACCCATTCGCAGATTTGGTATAAGAATTGCGAGTTCTCTGGCGTCGGGTAAACCTTCATTACTCTCTTGTTTTTTAACAAGATCCCCGCCCATTGTTCATTAAAGAAAGCTCTGAGTTGCGAAGGGCTATCGTGATATTGAACGGAAGGGACTTTCAGCACGAACTCGGTTTGTGTCTCTTTCTGCATCACACGATACACATGGCTTCTTGAACCTGCATACAACACCTCAAGTACCATGAAGTTGTCGATACTTTGCCCGAGCTTTAAAGCGGGTGGGATTGCCCGTTTAGCCAGCTTCTCATGGAATTCAATCAGCGAAGGTTTAGGCAGATGGCTGACTTGCACAATCAAGCAGCTCACGTTGTCTGAGCTATTGTGGCTTAAAGCGGTGTTACAGATGGTTTGCGCTGCGTATTCGAAATCCGCTCCGGGTTTATCGATGTGTTCTTTGAAGGTGTTGGGAGATACAAACTCGTGCACGCCATCAGATGTCAGGATAAAGCAGTCGTTTTTCTTGATAGGCAGGGTTTGATAGTCAACGTTGAGTTGGTTGTCCATGCCTAAGGCGCGTGTTAGATAATGCTTCTGTCCCATATTTTTACGCGTGTGGTCGCGGGTCAGTTGGCGTAATTCTCCATCTCTTAGTAAGTAGATACGGCTGTCGCCCACGTGGAAGATATGCGCGGTGTTTGATTTGAGTATCACGCTGCTGAACGTCGAAACGAGGGCATTGTGGTTCACTTGTTGTGCGGGATGAATATTAGAAACAGACGTGTTGAAGAGCCAAGAATTGAGGGACGTTAAGACCTTTTGCGCCGAACGTTGGATGCTCCAGCTTTGGGGAGTTGCGTAATAGTCGTCGATAAACTGCATCACGCTGGTGTGACTGGCTTTCTGGCCGTGTTCACTGCAACTTGCGCCGTCTGCTATGCAGGCAACACTGCCTTTCAACTCTTGCTCTGCGCGAGTTTTTGGGTGTTTTACAATGATGGCATCTTGGTTTTCATCTCGTACGCCTTGATTCGAATAACCACCAAACTTAAGCGTTAACTGGTTGTTGGATTCTGGCGTGATGACTTGCCCTTGGCTGAATGAAATTGTCATAACTGGTCTTCTTCTTAACTGCTCTTCTTCCCGCTTCCTTGACAGAACATCCTAGGAAGAACAAAAGCCCTAGTGAACTTAGAGCCTTTGAACGAAGCACCTAGCATTGATGTATCCGCTAAGGTGCTTCTCCCGATTCAATAATATCAATGCTTCATAGTACAGACCTAGCTTGAAACATTAATCAGCGTGACACTGCCATCGTCGTTTACTTCGGCGATTTGACCGTTAGGCTCTTCCATGAACAGTAGAGTCACAAAGCCAAGTACCGCTGTTGCAGCAATCACTAAGAAGAAGGTTTGGTAGCTCACGAATGACAACACAGTTAGGTAAACTACTGCACCCACGTTACCGTAAGCGCCCGTCATACCTGCAATTTGACCTGTCATACGACGCTTGATTAGAGGAACCGTTGCGAATACCGCACCTTCACCCGCTTGCACGAAGAAAGAACACGCCATCGCCGCAACAACCGCTAGCCATACAGGCCATGTGCTGTCGACTTGACCCATTGCGAAGTAACCCACAGCAAGACCAATCGTTAGAATAAGCAGTGTTGGTTTACGACCGAATTTATCTGAAATCCAACCACCACCTGGGCGAGACATTAGGTTCATAAAGGCATAAGCCGATGCAACCATACCTGCAAGAACCGGTGTTAATTCAAAGGTTTCAGAGAAGAACAGTGGCAGCATAGAAACCACAGCCAGTTCAGAACCAAATGTTGCGAAGTACAATACGTTAAGTACCGCTACTTGCTTGAACTTGTACTGGTGAATCTCAGGCACTTCTTCTTTAAATACGTTCTTGTTTACTTTCCAAACTTGCGACACTTCGTACACGTAAAGTGCTGCTAAACCTGCATACACAGAGTAAACCGCCATGTCAGACAACATGTTGATGTTGCTTGGTGATAGCTTCCAAGTCAGTAGCGCTAAAGCGGCATACATAGGGATCTTCATAATAAGTAGGAAGAAAAAGTCACCCTTTGATGTCACTTCCATTGCTGTTACTTGAGCAGGCTTGAAGTAAGTCGAACCTTTTGGTGTATCTGACACGTTTTTGTAGAAGATAAACGAGAACGCTAAGCTCATTACGCCGGTAATACCGACCGCATAACGCCAGCCGTCTTCACCACCAAACGCTAGAGCGAGAGTTGGAAGTGTGAACGCCGCTGCTGCTGAACCGAAGTTACCCCAGCCGCCGTAAATACCTTCTGCAGTACCCAGTTCGTTGTGTGGGAACCATTCAGACACAAGACGAATACCGACAACGAAACCTGCACCAATGAAGCCCAGTAGGAAACGAGCGATTGCTGCTTGAATGAAAGAGTCTGCCAGAGCAAACATGAAACAAGGGATAGAACAGACCGCGAGTAGCGAAGAGTAAACCAACCTTGGGCCGTATCTATCGGTTAGCATGCCTATTGCGACACGTGCCGGAATGGTCAATGCAACGTTGAGGATCAGGAGGGTTTTGATCTCTTCAGTAGAAAGACCAAGCGTAGTTTTTACCATTTGCAGTAGTGGGGCAAAGTTGAACCACACAACAAAGGTAATGAAAAAGGCCATCCAGCTTAGGTGTAAGACCTTCATCTTACCCGTAAATGAAAGCAGCGAAAATTTAGTGTTATCCATGGTTTAAATCCTTTAAATCTGGAAAATTACCCGGTTTGTGCACCTGCGTTACTTCCGAACTTAGAACGCTTTTAATGTGCATAAACCCTGTGCCGAAATTGCGCACGCCAATAAGCGTTTGCATGATGGTGTCGGCGGTTTAGTTAACTGGCGATAGCAAGTGGTGCGAGAACTTGAACTTGTTCTCCTTGCTTGCGAACTTCAAATTTCACGAGCTTGAGCTCAGGCTGTTCAAGACATTCGCCAGTTTCTAAGTGGTAATGCTGCTTGTATAAGGGTGAGGCCACGTAAGGTTCTCCGCTTAATGAACCAATTATACCACGTGACATCACATTCGCCTTGCCGATAGGGTCGTAATTAGAGAGCCCATAAAGCGTGTCGCTGCGCTTGCAGTAAAAAATAGCCACTTGGTTATCGTCTACTTTGGCGCAAATTCCCCCGTTTGGGGTTAGATCGCTGGTGCTGCATACGGTTGTCCAATTTTCCATGACTTTCTCCTAGTCTAAAATTGAGTTTTTATTTTTTTATTGATGAACCTGATGAACCTGATGAACCTGATGAACCTGATGAAATTTATGAAACCTCAGTCACTTCGATTTGGTCTGCTTTAGCGAGCTTTTCATCGCGTTTTGAATCGGAAGAAGAGCTCAAGCTCGGCTTAGGAAAACGCTGCTCTCGTTCTTTGATGAATGACAGGCTAGTGTCCATTTCTTCGCTGTTGATGTAGTGCTGGAAGCGTTTCATCTTTTCAGGGTTTTCGATGGTGGTTTTCCACTCACACTGGTATTTTTCGATGTTGAGGGCGATATCGGCCTCAAGTTCTTCAGCAACGTTGAGCTTGTCTTCAATCACGACTTGCTTGAGGTATTCGATGCCGCCTTCAAGGTTCTCCATCCATACCGATGTACGCTGTAAGCGGTCTGCGGTACGTGTGTAGAACATCAAAACGCGGTCGATGTATTTAAGGAGTGTGGTTTCATCAAGGTCGGTAGCGAAAAGGTCACCATGGCGAGGGCGCATACCGCCGTTACCACAGATGTAGAGGTTCCAACCTTTGTCGGTGGCGATAATGCCAAAATCTTTTGATTGGGCTTCTGCACATTCACGAGTACAGCCAGAAACCGCAAACTTGATCTTGTGTGGTGAACGCAGGCCTTTGTAGCGGTTCTCAAGTCGAATCGCTAAGCCAACACTGTCGTCGACACCGTATCGACACCAAGTGCTACCGACACAAGATTTCACGGTACGAACCGATTTACCGTAGGCGTGGCCCGTTTCAAAACCTGCATCAATCAGCTTTTTCCAGATGATAGGCAGTTCGTTAAGCTGTGCGCCAAACAAGTCGACACGCTGACCGCCCGTGATTTTGGTGTACAGGTCGAACTCTTTAGCGACTTCGCCTAAAACAATCAATTTATCGGGAGTGATTTCACCGCCAGCAATACGCGGAACTACCGAGTAAGTGCCGTCTTTTTGCATGTTGCCAAGGTAGATGTCATTGGTGTCTTGCAGCTCGATATGTTGATCTTCAAGGATGTAATCGTTCCAGTAGGAAGCCAGAATCGAACCGACAGCCGGTTTACACACAGTACAGCCCAATCCGTTGCCGTGAGAATCTAACAGCTCGTCGAAGGTCTTGATTTTGTTGACGCGAATGATGTCGGTAAGCTCTTGGCGAGAATAAGCAAAGTGCTCACAGATATCGTTAGAGACTTCCACACCTAGGTTACTTAGCTCGCTATCGAGAACCTGTTTCGCAAGGGCAGAACAACCGCCACAACCTGTTGAAGCATTCGTGGTTTCTTTCAATGCAGCCATCGTGGTGCAGCCAGCTGAAACGGCCTCTTTAATATCGCCTTTGGTCACATCAAAACATGAACAGATCACAGCGCTATCAGGCAGAGCTTCAACACCCATTGCAGAGCCAGAATCATCGGCCACGTTAGGTAAAATTAGCACTGATGGGTTTTCAGGAAGGGGCATATCATTTTGCTTGATTTGCAGTAGCGAACCGTAGGCTTCTGCATCACCGACCAATACGGCACCGACAATTTTCGTGCCGTCAGCCGAGATGATCAAGCGTTTATAAACTTGTTCAATTTCATCGTTATAAGTATACGATTGAGCGCCTTCCGTCTTGCCGTGTACTTCACCAATACTGGCCACATCAACACCCAGTAATTTGAGTTTGGTGCTCATGTCTGCACCAGTAAATGAAGCGTCGCTCGTTCCGTCCGATAAGATATGCGCAGCCGCGATTTTCGCCATTGAATAGCCAGGGGCGACTAAGCCGAAGATCTTGTTGTCCCAAAGGGCACATTCACCAATCGCATACACGTTGTCGATGTTGGTTTGGCAGTGATCGTTAATCACAATGCCGCCACGTTCACCAATGGCGATATCAGAGCTGCGAGCTAAGGCATCTTGAGGGCGAATACCCGCAGAGAACACGATCATATCGGTTTCAAGGTGGGTGCCGTCTGCAAAGTTCATACGGTAGCGAGCGTTTTCTCCGTCGACTATTTCAGAGGTCGCTTTCTCGGTGTGAACCTGCACCCCAAGGTCTTCAATCTTTCTGCGCAGTAGCGCACCGCCACCGTCATCTAATTGTACGGCCATTAGGCGAGGCGCGAATTCAACCACATGAGTTTCCAAACCAAGGTTTTTGACGGCGTTTGCGGCTTCTAAACCCAGCAGTCCACCACCAATCACCACGCCCGATTTGCTGCCTTTACTTGAGAGCTCAATAGCGTCTAAATCTTCGATGGTGCGATAAACGTGGCAGTGTTCTTGGTCGTTACCGGGAATAGGGGGAACAAAAGGGAATGAGCCGGTCGCCAAGATTAGCTTGTCGTAACTTTCAACGTGACCACTTTCAGTGATGACTTGTTGATTGGCGGTGTCTAGCTTGGCAACCTTCTGATTCAACAAGTAGTTCACGCCGTTGCTTTGGTAATATTCTTCACTGGTCAATGACAGGTCATCAGCGCTTTTACCATTAAAGTAAGCCGTCAGCTGAACACGGTCGTAGGCCAGCCTTGGTTCTTCACTAAAAGTAATCACATCAAACTCATCACTGTCTGATTGCAGGATGTTGTCGATAAATTTGTGTCCAACCATGCCGTTACCAACAACGACGATTTTCTTCTTGCTCATAATCCATTCCTTATTCTCGGCATCACCATCACCATCACCATCACTAGCATCTAATTTCTAGTCGTTAGCAGATGAATACCGGGTTGAGATTCCACTCAATTCATAATCATCAAGAAAAACAAAAATGTTTTTTCTAAGTCTTGGTTTCTAGTGGAGCAAGGAGGGTGCCAGATTACGAGTTGTTCATTTAAATAAAATTTAACTTATATATTTCAATGCTTTAAAAATTTAGGGTGGCACGCAATTACCCCTAAAGTGGTATGTAAAATTTTTGTTAGATTTATATAAATGAGCGTTTGTGGTGCAACTTTCTGCAAGATGGTGCAAAAATTAAGTTTCTATCTTGGTTAAGTTCAATTTTGTTCAGCTTTGATATTTTACATTTAATTAAGTTGTTGTTTTTAAATGACAATATTTCAATTTGGTCGGGTGGTGTTAAGTGGCGTGCTATTTGCTTGGTTTCAGTTATTACAATTATGGATAATTGAGCGAGAAGCGGATGACCGATTCAAACAGCGGCTGGATAAAATCGACCTGTGCTTATTGTGGTGTAGGGTGTGGAATAGAAGCGAGACCGACATCGCTAGGGAAACTAGAAGTACGTGGTGATAAAGATCATCCATCAAACTATGGAAAGCTATGTACTAAAGGGATTGCGCTCGGCGACACCGTCACGCCTTTAGGTCGTCTTACACAGCCTGCTCATATTCAGAATGAGCAAAAACAACAGCTGGATTGGAACAGTGCCACTCAGTTGGTCGCAGACAAATTCAATCAAACCATCGAAGAATATGGGGCCGATTCGGTTGCGTTCTATGTATCTGGTCAGCTGCTTACCGAAGACTATTATGTTGCCAATAAACTGATGAAAGGCTTCATTGGTAGTGGCAACATCGACAGTAACTCTAGGTTGTGTATGGCTTCAACCGTGGTCGGGCATAAGCGAGCATTTGGCGCAGACACAGTACCGGTTTGCTACGAAGATCTCGAGCAAGCCGAACTCGTCGTGATTACAGGTTCCAACTTAGCATGGTGTCACCCGGTACTTTTCCAAAGATTAAGAGCCGCGAAACAAGCCAACCCTGCATTGAAAGTCATCGTCATAGACCCGCGTTATACCGACACTTGTGAAATCGCAGACATTCACTTGGCATTGGAATCAGGATCAGACGTCGCATTGTTCAATGGTTTATTGGGTTACCTCGATGATAACGACAAGCTAGATGCAGACTACATAGAAAACCACACCCAAGGCTTTACTGAATCGATTCGATCTGCGACTCACTACCGTTATACAGAGTCAGGTTATACCGAATCAGGCTGGGGCGACAAAAGTGTTCCTGAGCTTACAGGGTTAACAGAGCAGCAGCTAAAACAGTTCTACAGCTTGTTTGCATCGAACGAGAAGGTGCTGACCATTTACTCTCAAGGCGTGAACCAATCGACACAAGGGTGCGACAAGGTAAACGCCATTATTAACTGCCATTTAGCCACCGGAAAAATCGGTAAGCCGGGTATGGGGCCATTCTCTGTAACGGGCCAGCCGAACGCAATGGGTGGCCGAGAAGTGGGCGGTTTAGCCAATACCTTAGCGGCGCACTTTGAATTTGGTGACCCGCAATCACACCAAACCGTCAGTGAGTTCTGGCAAACCGACAGCTTAGCCACACATGCGGGTTTAAAAGCGATTGACCTGTTTGATGCCATGAATGAAGGCAAAATCAAAGCCGTGTGGATCATGGCAACCAACCCAGTCGTAAGCCTGCCTGATAGCGAAAAGATCAAAGCGGCATTAGAGAAGTGCCCATTTGTGGTGGTGTCGGACTGTATTGCCGATACTGAAACCACTCGCTTGGCCGATGTGGTGCTGCCCGCACAAGGGTGGAGTGAGAAATCGGGTACCGTAACCAACTCTGAGCGTCGAATCTCACGCCAACGCCGTATATTACCAAGCCCAGGGGAAGCCAAACCTGATTGGTGGATATTAAAAGAAGTCGCACAAAAAATGGGATTCAAAGAGCAATTCGAGTTCCGCCACGAAGGTGAGATCTTCAAAGAATATTGCGAGATGACAGCGCTCGGCAATGAAACAGGCAAAGCCCGTGACTTATGCTTAATTGGACTCACGCAACTGGATGAGAAGGGCTATGGCGAACTCACTCCACAGCAATGGCCAGTATTAGAGTATCAACCAGAGATCATTGAGCAGCGCATGTTCACCAATGGCGTGTTCTTTACTGAATCAGGCAAAGCACAGTTTATTGCAGTTGAGCACGATAAACCGATTGCCGATACCAGCCTTGAATTCCCGCTTATCATGAACACAGGCCGAATCCGAGACCAATGGCACACCATGAGCCGAACGGGCTTGGCTGCAGGTTTAGGTGAACACACACCAGAACCCTTTGTCGCCATGCATCCAGATACGGTTGCAGAGCTTGGCTTAGATGAATTTGGGCTAGATGCCTTCAACCACTCCACTATTAATCCAGTGGTGAAAGTGCGCAGCGCACAAGGCAAATGCCAAGCCCGCTTAGTAGTAACCAAAGAAATGCGCCGTGAACAAGTTTTCATGCCTATCCATTGGAATGCACCGACTGCCAAAGACAGCAAACCGTGTGACTTGATCTTGCCTCATACCGATGCTGCATCAGGCCAACCAGAGTTCAAACATACACCTGTAGTAGTTGAGCCGTGTGGTTATCGCAGTGAAGCGGCACTGGTCAGTGACAAGGTGATGGATTGCAGCGGCTTTGATTACTGGGTACGCCAAAGAGTGGAGGGCGGTTTTCTGTATCGCATCTCATCATCTAAGAACCCAATGGAGCTGGTGATTCAACTGGCCAACACACTCGATGCCTTACCAGAACCCAACGCGGAGGCGATCAAATCACTCCATTACCACGGCAACAAATCATTCAAGAACTACGGCTCCGCCAAGCTGGGTCAGTCTGGTGTAAAGCAAGCCTTCGTGGTGAACAGTAAGCTTGACCATCAAAGCATCGAATGGTTGGTGGAGTGCCTAACCCGAGAAGCCGATGAAGAGTTCGAAGCCGAGTTTTTGAGTACCATGGCGAAGTAGTTACTACCTCTCATTCTTCCATATCTATAGCGTAAACGCCGACTATCATGTCGGCGTTTTTGTTTGAGAACACGACTCTTAAGTTATGACAACTCATAGTCTGAATTGCGGTTCACTCACATATTGGGGAGTTTTCTGCATTTTGCCGAAACTATATGGAAAATTTCTGCTTTTCGTCATGTTTGATACAAAGATAAGTAGGTAAGATGATGTTATTAAATGGGTTATTAGACAGAGCCTGAACTGTTTAGATTACTAGACAGAATTGTTTCAGGGACAAAATGAAGAATTATTCTGTCTAATATAGCTGTTAACTGTATTAATTGAATTTGAGGTGACAGTGAAGAAAAATAGAAACTTGGTTGAAGTGATGCTGGAAAACTCAGAATCCATAGCTGATCAATTTGTTGAAAGTGAATGGGTCAAAGATATACCCGTGGTAGGGACAGCTTTTAAACTTATGGCAGCAAAAGAAGAGCTTAAGAACTCCATGTTTAACGCAAAAGTTACTAAGTTTCTAGATTCTCTCAATCAAACCGGTATTACAGAGCGTGCTGAGTTCACTAACTTTTTTCTGGATAACTCCAGAGAAAAGGAGCGTGTTGGACAAGCGGTAATGTTAGCTGTTGATAATATGAACGACCTAGAAAAATGTCACCTGCTTGCAAATTGGTTTGCTGCATACATCGGTGAACATATTTCTCAGTCTGAGTTTCGCAGAGGCTGCGATGTCATCTCTAAACAGTTCATCGACGACCTCTTAGATTTTGTTAGTGGAGACCATGAGTACCTTCTTTTAGAGTCCCTAATTGGTACCGATTTAGTCCGTGTTGAGGGTGGTTTGATGCTTGATGACGACATGTCTACTGTGGAAGCTGTTGTTTCTTCATTTGGCCATAAGTTTCGAGAGACCTTGTCAAAAATACAGGGCATCACGTAGCAACAATACAGTTAACAAACAATTTAAGAGGGATTCCCAACGCTTGGCATTTTTGCTTCTACTTCAATTTTAGTGTTTATGGCACAATGCTTTAGGTTGGGTGGTAGCGTTGCTCACCCCTTAATTGGGCTACAGTTTTAAGAGGCAATATGGAACAAGATAAAGATTTATTAGGTATAAAACCAGTAGCTAGAGCGGCAGAAAAAAGCGTGGATGGCGTTGGTGCATTTTTAGGCAAAATTTGCATGCCCGTTGCAGAGGAGCTAGGACTATATTTTCAAGATAAAGTGAAAGTTTGGAGAGCTAATAATGCCGCTAAAATTGAGTCTAAGGCAGAGGAGTTAGCTCTTAAGAATGGTGGCTTCGACGGTAAGGCAGTCCATCCACTTCTTGCTTGGAAAATTATGGAGAATGGCTCTTTTGCTGACACACCGGAGCTTCAGGCTGTTTGGGCTGGTTTGCTTTCGTCGTCATTGGGTAAAGAACCAGATGATAGTAACCACATTTTTATTAATCTAGTTAGTCAACTAACTGCTATACAAGTAAAAATAATTGAATATTCGTGTTTAACTGCGAGTAAGTACGTATCTTCACAAGGCTACATTCAAGCTGATGATCTAATACTAGAAAAAGATGTTATTTTTGAAATTTCTGGTTGTAAAGATATTCACCGACTAGATCGAGAATTAGACCATTTAACAAATTTGGGTCTTTTTGGTGATTTAGGCGGAGGTGGTTTCCATCCTGAGAATGGAACCGTAATTCTTACTCCTTCTCCTTTATCTTTACATTTGTTCGTTCGTTGTTGTGGTTCTAGTGAAGATCCTATTGCGTTCTATCAAGCAAAGCCTAAAACAAAGCCTGACCAACAAAAAAACTAACAAAGCGTTTAAGACAGATTCCCAACGCATGGCATTTTTTATTCCATCGTTGGGTTTTGTGTTTATGGTGGTATGGTTAGGTTTCGTGGGGGCGTTGCTCACTACTTAACGCGGCTACATGGATTCCCCCGGTTGTCAAAAATCCGCTAAACTTATGTTGATGGGTTTTGGACTGCCGCTCTACATTCGGCCTACTTATCGACGATTCGCATACGTCGTGGCCCTGATGACTTTGCGCGACTGCGGTGCCTTATTCGTTAGATGACATCTAGTGTGTCCGCCGCATTAACAGGCTCTCCGCAAGTGGTCTTAACCTATCTCCATCATTAGCGTCTGCAATGACCCGGTGGGTTTAACTCTCTATGCTGCTTAGGTTTCTACTTAAGCAGCATAGTTTTCATATTCTGTTTGATTGTGTAAAAGCGACCATATAATTCGTGCGTTCTTCGCGGCCAGTGCCACTATTGCTCGGTTCATTCCTCTTCGTTCTAGAACGCCGCGACACCACTGACTTAACTTATCTTGCTTGTCGCCAAGGTTGGCAATCACGGTCCTTGCGCCATGAACTAATAGTGTTCGTAAGTATTTATCATTCGGCCTAAGCGAGGTTTTCCTCCTGTGGAATATTGCTTTGGTACGAGTCCTAGCCAAGCAGAGAAATTACGGCTTTTATCAAATTGAGAACCATTGCCTATCGAAGCAAGTATCGCAGTAGCGGTTTGCGGCCCAATACCTCGAACTTTCATCACTCGTTGAACATTAGCGCTGACCTTAGCAAAAGAGTCGAAGACTTGTTCAGTATCGGCGATACGTTGATTCAACTCTCCAAGGTGGTGATAAGCATCGGCAATCACCGTTCTTGCGAGATGTGGTAGTTCATTTTCTGCATCTTCGAGCATTAAGGGAATCTGTTTCATCAATGAAGAGCGACCAACGGGAATGATCAACCCGAACT
>NZ_JBFRKI010000023.1:0-46481 GCF_041469245.1 Vibrio sp. 10N.286.51.B11
CGAGTAACCGAGATACGAAAAGCTTAAAAGCAGGTATGGATTCGATTCAGCGGAATTCGAAAAATTAAGAGCAGATGAATACAACTAAATGACGATAATGATGAAACAAATTCGAGCCATTAGCCGGACTCTTTTGATATCTGCCAGCCTTTGCGCTGCTTTTCTAGCTACATCGTCATTTGCCGCCTCTCAGGGGGAACTGAAAGGCGTATCGAGCGAAATATCTCGCCAACAAAAAAATCTTTCCTCACAGCAGAAAAAACTCGACAGCTTGCAAGCAAGCCTCAAGAAACAAGAGCTATCCATCGCTTCGCTTGAAAAAGCGATTCTAGACAGTAAAAAGCAGCTCAATACGGCTAATGCAAATATTGCTAACTTAGACACCAAGATTAAAGCGCTTACGGCTCAGAAAAAAGTCCATACCGATAAGTTAGAGCAACTGATTCAGACCTACTACATGACAAGTCGAGCTAAAGCTTCTTCTCACATCCTCAACACAGGTGTGGAAGAAGATCGCATCAGTCATTACTACCAACACCTTGCCAAAGCTCGCTCCGCAACAATCAACACGATTGAACAGACGCAACTTGAACTAGAAGAGAGCCATAAACAGCGTCAACTCGAGCAAGAACAGATAGCAATACTGCTAAAACAGCAAACCACCAAGCGTGACAAGTTGTCTCAGACTCAAACACAACGTAAGAAAACCGTCGGTAGTATTAAGAAGAGTATTTCTGGCGACAAAAATTACTTAACAGAACTTCAGCGCAATGAGACTCGCCTCAAGGCAGAAATTGCCAAAGCAGAGAAAGCTGCTAGAGAAAGACGCAACGCAGTGCCTATGGATGGGTTAGCCAAACGCAAAGGTAAACTGCCTTGGCCAATCAAAGACAAAGTTCTGCATAACTACGGCTCACGCCAAACGGGTCAAATTAACTGGAAAGGCATGGTTATCAACGCCAAGTACGGTCAGCAGGTAAAATCGGTTTACTCTGGCACGGTGGTATTTGCAGAGTATCTGCGAGGTTATGGTTTAGTGGTTCTTCTCGATCATGGTAAAGGCGATATGACGCTTTATGGCTTTAATCAAGCACTACTGAAGAAGGAAGGTGACAAAGTAAAAGCAGGCGAAGCCATCGCGCTTGCAGGTGACACCGGTGGTCAAACCCGCCCATCACTGTACTTTGAAATCCGCAGAAACAGCCAAGCTCAGAATCCAAAGAGTTGGTTGGTTAGGTAAGAGCAGATGCGGGATTCAAACAACCGAGATGCGAAGAGCTTAAAAGCCGATACAAGGTTAGAGTAAAACGTGACATGAAAAACGCTAGCCTCGTCGTCGCTCTACCCTGTTTTTCGTTTACTCGTATCTCGCTACTCGAATCTGCTCTTTCCCGATCTTCATTACTCGTATCTTTCTAATTTGAGTTCAACGCCCTTACACCATCTTCTAATAATGTCAGCTGTTCAAAACCTTGCGCGGTCGCAATTGGTTTAACGGTCGCTATCATCTGCAGCATTCCTTGATGAACGACTTGCTCGGTAATTTGGGCTTTTGGAGACATCGCAGACTGATACGCCAACCAACCCGATGCGATCAAGTGAAGAGAAGTGACCATCGATTTCATTTCCGTATCCGTTGCTTTGAGCAGGTTCAACTCAACGAAGGCTCGCATGATATCGACAAGATTCGTTTGCAGCTTTTCTTGTACGGCCATGTAATCAAGGTGGAGTTTTTCATCACGTGACAATATTTCAGGTAAGTTCGCATAGAAGAATCGGTACTTCCACATCAACGTGAAGATAGAATCTAAGTAAGTCTTTAGTAACGTCAGGCTTTCTTGTTGGCCTTGAATCGGTGTGAACCTTTCAAGTAACTCTGTCGAATAGAGAGTAAAGATGTCACGGACAATTTCTTGCTTGTTGCGGAAATGGTAGTAGAGGTTACCAGGGCTAATCTCGATATGCTCAGCAATATGATTGGTCGTAATACTACGCTCACCGTGCTCATTAAAAAGCTCTAGAGCAGCGTAAACAATCTTGTCACGTGTTTTCATTAGTTATTAGTATCCCTATCCGTTTAGGGGTTCAGTATATCGCCACTAAACGGATAGATCGAGCTGTTAACATCTGGTCTAATTAGCATTAGCTAAAATAGAGCCGAATCAATCACTGCCAAACAGATCTCGTGTGTACACCTTATCTGCAACGTCTGCGATTTCTTCTACCATTCTGTTAGATACAATCACATCCGATACAGCTTTGAACTCTTCTAGGTCAGAATAAACCTTCGAGTTAAAGAAATGCTCTTCTTCCAATACCGGTTCATACACGACGACTTCGATGCCTTTGGCTTTTAAACGCTTCATGATCCCTTGGATGGAAGAAGCACGGAAATTGTCAGAGCCCGCCTTCATGATCAAACGATAAATACCGACAATTTTAGGCGAGCGCTTAATAATTGAATCCGCAATGAAGTCTTTTCGGGTACGGTTTGCATCAACAATCGCACCCACAATGTTGTTTGGTACATCTTGATAGTTTGCTAATAGTTGCTTGGTGTCTTTTGGTAAGCAGTAACCACCGTAACCAAATGAAGGGTTGTTGTAATGATTGCCGATACGAGGGTCTAAGCCAACACCTTCTATGATCTGACGAGAATCCAAGCCATGCGCTTCCGCGTAAGAATCGAGCTCATTGAAATAAGAAACACGCATCGCTAAGTAGGTATTTGAGAACAGTTTTACTGCTTCGGCTTCCGTTGAGTTAGTAAACAAAACATCGATACTCTCTTTTTCTGCGCCTTCAACCAGCAGATTCGCAAACACTTTAGCGCGTTCAGAGCACTCACCAACGATAATACGTGATGGGTGTAGGTTATCGTACAGGGCTTTGCCTTCTCGTAAAAACTCAGGTGAGAACATAACGTTTTCACAGTTCAGTTCTTGCTTAACACGCTCAGTATAACCAACAGGGACCGTTGATTTGATAACCATGACAGCATTTGGATTGATATCCATGACGTCTTTAATGACCGATTCTACAGAGCTGGTATCAAAGTAATTATTTTTTGGATCATAATCGGTTGGTGTAGCAATGATGACAAACTCAGCATCTTTGTAAGCCGCTTTATCTGTTGTCGCCCTGAAATTCAGCGCCTTATTTGATAGAAAGTGCTCAATCTCATTATCTACAATCGGTGACTGCTTATTATTCAGCATTGTCACTTTTTCATCGATGATATCTACCGCGACTACTTCATGATGTTGTGCTAACAGCATTGCGTTTGATAGACCCACATACCCAGTACCGGCTACTGCAATCTTCATGATAATACCTATAGTTTTGAGTAATTAACTCAACATAATTTATAACTTAGCTTGCCGTATCATACTCTGGTTGGGGAATTATTCCACTAGCCCGCTTTATCCATTCCTTGCTATACTCGTGACAGTTTTGTATTCAAAAGAGTTAGAAATTATGATTATCGTAACTGGTGGTGCTGGCATGATTGGCAGCAATATTGTTAAGGCGCTTAATGAAGCGGGCCACAACGATATTCTAGTCGTCGACAACTTAAAAGATGGTAAGAAATTTAAGAACCTTGTAGACCTAGACATCACGGATTACATGGATCGTGATGACTTCCTAACTCAAGTCATGGCCGGTGATGATTTTGGTCATATTGAAGCTGTTTTCCATGAAGGAGCATGCTCTGCTACCACTGAGTGGGATGGCAAATACATGATGCTCAACAACTATGAATACTCAAAAGAGCTACTTCATTACTGTGTTGAACGTGAAATTCCTTTCTTGTATGCCTCTTCAGCTGCAACTTATGGTGAAACCGACACTTTCATTGAAGAACGAGAGTACGAAGGTGCATTGAATGTCTACGGCTATTCAAAACAACAATTTGATAACTACGTTCGCCGCTTAACCGCGGATGCAGCAGCACACAACGAAACGCTTTCGCAAATCGTAGGGTTTCGTTACTTCAATGTTTATGGTCCACGCGAGCAACACAAAGGCAGCATGGCCTCTGTCGCTTTCCACCTAAACAACCAAATGAATTCCGGTGAAAACCCGAAATTGTTCGCAGGTAGCGAAACCTTTAAGCGTGATTTTGTGTATGTAGGTGATGTTGCGGCTGTAAACTTGTGGTTCTTAGAAAATGGGGTATCTGGCCTCTTTAATCTAGGTACTGGCAATGCTGAGTCGTTTGAAGAAGTCGCCAAGGCAGTTATCAAGCACCATGGTAAAGGCGAAATCGAAACGATTCCTTTCCCTGAGCATTTAAAAGGTGCTTACCAAGAATTCACTCAAGCAGACCTAACGAAGCTTCGCGGTACAGGTTGCGATATCGAGTTTAAAGCAGTAGCCGATGGCGTTGCTGAGTACATGAAGATCGTAAACGCTTAACGGTATATTTCAGATTAGGACCAATAATACACCCTACTTTTAGCGTGTATTATTGGGAATGTCTAACGAATATAATCATTCCCAGAGTGACCGATATTAAGTTAACTCTCTGATTTAAATAATGTAGTGAATGAATGACCACACAACGCAATGATTTTGATCCAAAAGCTTACAATCCTGAGTTTGAATGGGGTTTTCTAGCACCTAAATACTGGGGAACTTGGATTGCTGTTTTGTTATCGTCTTTAGTCTGCTTCTTACCTAATAGCATTCGTTTAGCATTAGCTAAGTTTATGGCTAAGCAAGCTGTAAAAATTAAGAATAAGGCTAACCGCCGGGCTCGAGTGAATCTTGAGATGTGTTTCCCTGAGCAATCTATCGAAGAGCGCGAAGAAACTCTCTATCAGTCATACGTTACTTCCATCTCATTTTTGATGGGATTTGCTTCACTGACACTCAAGAGTAAAACTTGGCTAGAGAATAATACTTCGATAAACGGCCTGAGCAATCTAACCGATATTACAGACAGTGGCGAGAATGTGATCTTGCTGGTGCCACACACATGGGCTATCGATATCCCAGCGGTATTATTAGCTTCACGCAATTTACCTGTATCTGCGATGGCGAAAGCACAAAAAAACAAACTCAGTGACTGGCTAATGCACCGACAACGCGTGCAATACGGCGGTCGTGTTTATGATCGCAGCGGTGGTATCAAACCTTTCATCAAGTCGGTACGTGATGGGTACCTGGGTTACTACCTCCCTGATGAAGATCTTGGCCGTGAGCACAGTGTCTTCGTTGACTTTTTCGCGACTCAAAAAGCAACTATCTCAGGCCTTGGTCGCCTATCAAAACTAAGTAAAGCTAAAATTGTGCCCTTGTTTGCTCAATACGATAGCAGTACAGGCCAATACGCCTTGGACTTCTACCCTGCTCTACCCTTCCCAACAGGAAGCGAAGAAGAGGACGCACGTATGATGAACCAATGTATTGAAAATTACGTGAGCAAAAACCCAGAGCAATATATGTGGATCTTAAGACTGCTTAAGACTCGCCCTGAAACCCATACCAACCCTTATAAGTAATTATCACCTTGAATTTGTCACAAAAAAACAACAACTTGTTTAGCCTAATTATGCTTATAAGTATTTTGGGGTACTTCATGTTTAAAACATCTTATCGTTATCTTGGTGATGTCTTTCAAGCTCTACTATATCTAGGAACTTTAGGTGCTTTATACCTACATAAGGTCAATATTTTAAAGTGCCGTGTAGTACAGCTTTTCTTGTTATCAATTCTCTTACAAACGATCAGTTGGTATAACTTACACCTCTTAGACCCTACTTATCCCAATGAGTTATCACTTACTTGGTTGGGTTACCTATTTATATTCTTTACAGTTGCACTATGGCTCAAAGGCAATCAAAAGAAAATAAATGCCACGATGCTTGCTTTTGTTATCGGTACTATACTTACGTGTTTACTGCACTCAAAGAACATTCATGCCGATTTCATAAAGGTCATTAGTGGTTTAAGAACTGATTACCATTTCATGAATGCAAACCATTCAGCAGCTCTTCTTGCTACGTCTTTAGCCATAATTACGTATATGACTTCAAAGTTAGCGTCCAACATAAAATATATGACATTATTACTAATACTTTCAGCAATAGTCATTTTTCTATTGATGGGAACTCAGTCTCGTTCAGCTTATGTCGCATTAGTAATACCATTTTCAATTTTAATCTATTACGGCGGTAAAAATAGTAAAAAGAACTTAGCTTTTACTGTTTCAATTACTGTGTTAACAATTGGTAGCTTTATTTACTCTTCCATGCCCCGAGTAAAATCCGAAGCTGAAGTCTTTCAAAAAAAATATGAACATAATGTTGAAGTTAATAATGAAAAGTCACGCCCTATAACAGCTAAACCTAAGTTACCTTTAACGAAGAAAGTAGAAGACTTGAACCAAGAGCAAGAACTACTCGAGCGTTTAAGTTTAAGAGAAAACATGGTTAAAAAATTAGATCATCTCTCTGAGAATATACCTTACACACCTGTAGGCTTCCGCTTTCATTTCTGGATAGATACTGTTAAACAATCCCTATACAACCCGATTTTTGGTCTAGGAAATAATGCAAATAAATACATATTAGAACATTCTGATCACAAGAAAATATATAAAAAGAAAAAATTTAGACATCTTCATAATAGCTACATGGAGATTGTAGCGTCCTATGGTTTACTTGGTATATTATTGATAGGCTATTTATATTTTTATGTTTTCAGTGTTGTGAAAAATAATGGCGGGAAGGAAGTACTAATTCTTGCTGTATGCCTATACTCATTGTTGGGTGTTATAAACATTTTTGAGTCATATATTTTTGTAAAAAGTGGAGTTTTAATTCATACACTAACTCTCGGGATATTATATAGTTACAAATTCAAAGGTGAGGTTGAAAATGAAGCAAAATAGAACAATTCACGCGATCTGGTTGGGAGGAACTCCAAATAGTTTCTCTAATGCATGTATCGATGATTGGGAAAAACAGGGATTTACTTATAAACTTTGGTTAGATGATAACCCTGTAATAATCGACTTGATAGATGGCTGTGATTTTGCTCGAGAATGCTATAAGAGAAAACTCTATGCTTTCGTCACCGATTACTTACGCCTAAAAATATTGTCTTTGGAAGGTGGTCTCTATTTAGATACAGACGTAACAATTACCAAAGATCCCTTCCCACTATTTGATGATTTGTCTTTTTCCGCTGGGTGGGAAAGTGATAAATTTCTTGGAAATGCAATAATTTACGCCAATAAAAACTCAAAAATATTGGCGAAACTTGTTCATTTCTATGAAAACGAAATAATGTCATCTTCACTATATATGGGACCTAAGGTTTTATCCTACAAGTTAACTCACGATGGTTTCCAAGAATTGGAACCATGTCGATTGTATGAACAAGCTTATTTTTATGCATATGATGGAAAGAAACTATTAGATATAAATAGTCATACACCTCGCTACATGACTCACTGGTATCAACATTCTTGGAAAAGTAATAAAGGTATAGTATTTCTAAAATCCAAGCATAAAAACTTCTGGGGAAAGCTCTATACTCACCAAAAATACCTATTCAAACTTAAAAACAAGTTTAGATAAGTGAAAGAGGTATTAAGCCCCTTCCCCCAAGAAAGCAATACAACTTGCAAGTCATCGATTCTAGGATACGTTTAGCTGGTGATAAGCGTTAGCTATACACATAGCCGAAAATTTATTATCAAATGGAACGGTATAACATTGCTTGTCAGCTAGAATTTTTTCCATATGCATGGGTAAGTCACTTTCTGCCGAAATTACGGATTGATTATCACCAACTATTTCATAGATACCACCCGAACAATTTGTAGTAAGTAACGGCTTTTCAAGGGCTATTGCCTCTATTAATACCGTAGGCAAACCCTCGAAATCAGAGGTCAGCACTAAGCCTTTAGAATGCTTTAAATAAGGGTATGGGTTCGCTAAAAAACCTTTAAAAATAACACGTTCTTCAAGACCTAGGGCTTTAACTTGTTGCTGAGCTTTCTCTAACAGGCCACCATTTCCAAGTAAGACAAGCTTGACTGATGTGTTAGTCATTTTTGAGAATGCATCAATTAAACGGTCATGTCGCTTAGCTCGATTGAATCGTCCAATGTGAACAAGATAGTCACCTAAACTATCCACATCAACAGGTTCATCAGCTAAATCTTTAAGTTCTGCTAACTCTGTTGGGTTATAAATAACAGTATTTGAAAATTTAGACTCAAATGATGATTCATACTCACATTTTGAAGCTTCGGAAACAAAGATCAACGGATGATTTTTATACGTAGTATTGATTTTTCTTTGTATTTGTTTCTTTTTAATCCAACTCTTGCCTCTTAAAAACGCAGAAGAATATGAGCTATGTATCACATGATGAGTTTTTAAAGTACTTTCAGACATTATTTTGTCAGCAAGTAACATGTTACTCAGTACCAATGCATCTTTTGAGATTTTCTTAGTGACATATGCATCTATGGATTTTGCCACATTTTTCTTATATGAAAGACGTCTTAAACCCTTTTTAGATACGTTACAAAAATCACTAACGAAGTGTACTCTATACCCTGCAATATCGTGTTCAACAGCTTTTTCTATAGAGACAATATGACACTCATAGTCTTGATATTTTTCCATCGCCTTATAAAGGTTAAGAACAAACTTCTCTGCTCCACCTCCCCGCAAAGCTGATATCACAAAAACCATTTTTTTCATCAAAACATTGCCTCTAAGCGTTTATTTAAGTCTAAAAGACTTTCTTTCCATTTATTATAAATCTCAGCCTGAATCTCAGCTTCATCATCCGCTATCAAAGTCATTCTACGGCAAAAACCTTCAAATCCCATGCCAGCACTAGAGTACACCGATAGGACTACTGGTGAGCTTGTAGAACCAAACACCAACAACTCCAATGGGACTTTGCTTTTTATAAACTTTGAATCTGGAAACGCACTTTTATACTTATCTTCATTTTCTCTAGGGTGTACTTTAAAAGCATATGTACAGTTTTGATCTTCAAGGTACTCCGCCATCTTACGATAAATGTCTATATCCTTTCCTGACTCGTTCATGCCAGAGATAGAAATAGGTTGAGTTGCAATGATTACATCAGGGATCACTACGTTTGAATTATCCAACTTAAAAATTGAATACAAGAATGTGTTGACGTTATTAGGAACGATGAAGTCTATACGTTGTACTTTGCTTGCAATTTTACTAGGAGCCAATTCAGGGGTTAGTAAATGGATAAATTTACAGCGTCTATCATCTCCAATATAACGTCGACCTTTTTTATTACAAAAAAAACGGTCAGTGAAACTTAGCTCAGTGCCTGTATAATTCGACAACCCGTCTTCTATAACTTCATAAAAGGGGAAAGCTAAACGTATTAGTCTTGAAAGGCGGTTACGATCATTAAATAAAAACAAACGAGTATTTTCGGTTGTGAATGGCTCACTTAATATTTCACTTTCATATAGCTTATTATCGGTTCTCTTTTTGAAAAAATCATTTTGATAATTAGCAACAGCAAAGCATTTATGAATAATTCCCATACCACCACTATATATTTCTTCAAGAAGTTTTTTTCTCTCAATAAACTTCACGGTAATGGTACTGGGTAAGATAGACAAATCGAAGCTTTCAGGATCAAGTCCCTGTTGATCCGTAACAACTATGATTCTACTTTTCTGCTCTATCTCATTTAATGATTTCAATAAAGCAAATAGAAAGTGTCGTAATGTAGAACACAAATACAGGTTCATCATTATTTACTCAACAATCTATCAAAAAATTCCAAATGCTTCTTCACTGTTACTCGTGAACTAAAGCTTTCATCTAAGCGCTCTTTGGCTGCTTCACTCATAGCTGTGCACTTATCTTTATCGCGCGCGAGCTTGTCCATAGCATCGCCCAACGCTTTAGCGTCACCAGTTGGGACAATATAACCCGTCTCGCCATCTACAACGAGTTCAGGAGCTCCACCTGTGGTAGTAACAACAGAAGTTGTGCCATTTGCCATTGCTTCAACAATGGTACGCGGTAGCCCTTCTCCGCTGATCGATGGCTGAACTTGAAAATCTGCCATACACATAATTGAAGGGATGTCAGTACGATGGCCGATGTAGTGAATTCGCTCACTCATAGGGCTCGCTTTCATCTCATCAAAGTGAGGCTCATAGCCACTACCCGCTAAGATTAAGTGGAAGTTCGGTGCTGTAATGTATTTGGTCGCCTCAAGTAAAACAGAAATACCCTTACTTGGCCTTACATGCGCTGCAGTAATCGCGACTACATCATCTTCATTCAATCCAAACTCAGAGCGCTCAGTTGGTGGTACTTTATACCAATCCAATTCATGCCCTTTGTATATGGTAACAACGTTATCTTTGTTCTTCCAAACGCGCTTCACCACATCTTGTCGAACCGCTTCTGAAACACAAACTATGCCATCTACACGAGGGTGAAGTTGCGTTAAATAAGCACTAGGGTCATGTCGATAAAGTCCGCCAGTAGTACCTCGATAAACGACTAATTTAACGTTGAAGCCAATACACGCAAACGCCGCATTAGGTATCGTCTTTGAGTTAAAAGCATAGCAGATGTCGTAATCATGAGTTTTCAGCTCGTGGCGAATCTTTTTAATGGTGTCAAAACAAATTTTACGTTTCGGATAGCCATCTACTACTCGGATACCATGCTCTTCTAGCTTCGATACGTGCTCAGATTCTCCCTGAGTCATTATCGTCACTTGATGCCCTTGACGAGCTAGTTCGATAAAAATCGCAGCTTCTGGACGCAAACTATTCCATGCATGTAAGTAAGATGCACAAACTAAAATCTTCATCTATCGGTCCCTATTTAGCTTGGTCTGTTGAACGGTCTTCTGAGCGATTTTCAAGAATCCACAAACCGACATATTTATTGAAATTCACTTGGGCGTAGGTCATCGCCATAATGAAACCGACACTACCATCCATAAAACCACGACGGATAATATACACAAGGAAGAACGTCCATATCGCCCTTAGTAGAGCTAGGAATAGCCCGTGTGATTTCTTGCCTTTACGGTAGTATTTTTGGGAACCAAGCCAAGCATACTGCGATGCTTTATCTAGGCCATGACCATAATCGCGATGGGTGTAATGAAGAAGAAACCCCTTCAATATTCCTGTAGAGCCTTGCTCCGGAACGACAGTCTCGTGAACCTCATCCAACGTATATCGAGAACCTTCTCTCTTAAACAGTCTTAACACTGCACGAGCACTGCGGCCATGTTTTAGAGTCGTGCCATACAAAGTTACTCCCCAAGGAAGTTTATACGCAGTGTGTTTGATTTGATCTTGTTTTAATAGTTCAACTAGAGCATTACCCATCTCTTCATCTAACGCTTCATCAGCATCGATTGATAACACCCAATCACATGTCGCTTTATCTAACGCTCGTTGCTTTTGTTTACCAAAGCCCGGCCAGTCTGTAATCGTCACGTTGTCTGTGTATTTTTGGCATATCTCAACAGTTGCGTCTGTTGAACCACTGTCTAAAACGATCAGCTCATCGGCAATATCAACGACAGATTTAAGGCAAGTTTCAATGCGGTCTTCTTCATTCTTGGTAATAACAATGACAGACAGGGTATGTTTTCTCATTATTCAGCCCTAGAATTTCCAATAGTTTAATGATTTACGGATCTTAAAGTTACGAATCCAATTTTTTGGCTTGTTATCTTGCCAACCGCTTTCTAACACTTCGGTAATAGCATCCAGAACTCTAGCTGAAGATTGTCCATCCAAATATGGCGTTATCGACGGACCATAATTAGCAATGGCTTTATCTCTTGCTTCATCAGGCAGCATCGCTTGTTGAATTGCTGATTCTAACTGTTCCGCTTGGGTTATATTAATGAAGCTCGTTTGAGGGTCTCGATTATTGACCGTAACAACAGGCTTATTGAGCAACAAAAACTCCTGAAAAATCGATGAGTTGTCACATACCATCACATCAGCACGATGCTGCATCTCAATCACTCGATCATTGTCGAAGAACAGAAGGTTGTCACCTTCCAACGCTTGGTATTTCTCTCGTGTCTCTAGCTTCATTTTAGGGTGCAGTGTGACTAACCATTGCCACTGGCTCAGTTTGCTTAAGCGCTTAAGCTCTTCATAAACCAATTCGGCACAGGATAAGCTTGGCGAAAAAGTGGAAGCAAATAGAATTTGCGGTCTTTCAAAATGCTTGTCACTGGCTTGGTAATTAAACAAGCTATCGAGCTTCAGCCACCCGGTCTCTTTTACTTGAAAATAGCCGCGCTGCTTAGCTAGCGGCTCAAGCGAGCTTGTTCTTTCATGGCCTTCGGTGCAATACAAATCAAATAGACCACGTTCAGGGTATAAGTTCCCACGTTTGCTCTCGTTCAAACCATGAAATACTTGTACCTTCAACCCTGGAATAAACGCTGGAACACGATCACCGGGCACTAGAACGGCAGAAGGACTAAAGGCAATAGCTTCTGTCAAAGAGACGCTCTGCTCTTGATCCAGTAAAAGATGTTCAGAAGCGTCTTCACCAACAAGCAACCACTTAACCTCATGGCCGAGTTGCTTCGCGTAATCATAGAATGGGCGAAGAATAGCAAATGAATAATTTTGCTCGACGTAGAGCAAGAAACGATAGGTTTGATCGGTTTGCATAAGCGATGAGATAAAATTCACCATGTCCGTTTGAAAGCGCAACTAAGCATTTAATTATAACGCTCTTTACTTTCGAGATTGAAGAAAATACTCTTCTGATTACTGATTTTACCCTCTGGTGTCACTGTTCTTATGCTTATACGACTTATATACACTCTTATATTGTCATTGGCCTCTCCACTACTCCTCTATGGGCTTTATAAGAGCAAACCCGGCAAACCAAGTTTCGGCAAGCGCTGGAAAGAGCATTTCGGTATCACACCGCAAGTTCAAAGTAAAAGCCCTATCTGGATTCATGCGGTGTCGGTGGGTGAATCTATTGCTGCGATACCTATTATCAAGCAATTGAAGCAGAGAGAACCAAATCAAGCCATCATTGTTACCACGACAACCAGCACAGGTGCTGAGCAAATAGACAAGCTGGGTGATTTGGTCGAACATCGCTACATGCCGATTGATTTTTCTTGGTGTGTACGAGGCTTCCTTAAATCAGTAAAACCAAAGCAAATGTTGATTATGGAAACAGAGCTTTGGCCAAACACGTTACATTACGTCGCGAAAGCTGGGATTCCTATTTCAGTACTCAACGCTCGCCTATCTGAGCGCTCGTGCCAGCGCTATGCTAAATTCCAATCCGTCTTTAACCTTCTAGCGAAAAACCTTTCTCAAGTACTCTGCCAATACCCAAGTGATGCTGAGCGTTTTATACGATTAGGGTTAGATAAAGCATCGGTGCATGTGACAGGCTCAATCAAGTTTGATATTGAAGTCTCTTCTGAACAAGTAGAAAAAGGTAAAGCTTTGAGGGATCAAGTCGGCTTTAATCGTGATGTCTGGATTGCTGCGAGTACCCACCAAGGTGAAGATGAAATTGTTTTAGATGCTCATAAGCAACTTCTAAAAGACAACCCAAGAGCGTTATTGATGATTGTACCTCGTCACCCTGAACGATTCAGCCAAGTGACGGAACTGGCTAAACAGCAAGAATTCAACACCATCACTCGAACAAGTCAACAACCTATCGCCTCTGATGTTGAAGTGTATATTGCTGATACGATGGGAGAAATGTTGACCTTACTCGGTGGTGCTGATGTGTGTTTTATGGGAGGAAGCCTTGTAGGCGATAAGGTAGGTGGCCACAATCTTCTAGAACCAGCAGCTCTACAGCTACCCTTACTGAATGGCCCTAGCTACTTTAATTTTAGCGAGATCACCGACAAGCTACTGGAAGCCAATGCCGTGGTTATTTGTCAAGATAGCCAAGATATCGCAGGCCAACTCCAACGACTGTTCAAACAATCAGAGCTGCGCAAAACTAAAGGCTTAGCGGCTTATCAAGTAGTTGAGCAGAACCGAGGGGCGTTGGATAAAACCTTGGAATACATTCTTAGCTAACAACTATTTGATTTAATTAGCCTTGGTAGCCTTTTAACATCTAACCTTGATAACCCTTTAATATCGGCTCCCAATCCGACTCTTGCCATTGAATCTGGCGCTTGTTCACTTCTTTTAAGAACGAGCGCTTTAAGCGACTCAAGTTGCCTTCTTTCCAGTCATCACCCGCTTGATGACCACACTTATCAAAGTCAATAATCCACACGTTTTGCGAGTCATCAAGTAAGATATTATGAATGTTGAGATCGGTATGATTAACCCCAGCATCATGCATCTTGCGTACCTCTTGGCCAATTCGACGATAAACATCCGCATCTATTGGATCAGAAACCAAGACATCAACCAGATCTTTCGCATTGGGAATCCGTTCCGACATCAGATCAGCACGATAAAATAGTCCGCTTTTAATGGCTCTAGCAGCAATAGGCTTCGGTACATTCACACCTGCGTTTGCCAATATCTTTAGGACATTAAGCTCCATAGCGCAGCGAGTACTCTCCCAATCAGAGAAACGATATTGGTCTTCGACTAGCTTCCCAAACAATCCGCCACGGCGATAATGGCGCAATGCGGCCTGTATTCCATCAAGCTGAATGAACCATGTGGTACCGCGTCCTTGAGCACTGCCTGAAATGGCGTCTTGTTGCTGCCAATATTCAGCCTCAAAAATCTGAGCGATATCGCCCTCTGGTACCTGAGCCAAAAGTTCAGGGTCGTACCAAATTGTTTGGTTCTTGGTGCTAATCGTTTCCATCTATGAGGCCTTTGGGTCGCTTTTCGTCATTGCTATTTTACAACTAATGCGAGTATCTGCATAATTCTGATGTTATTCACTTTTTTCGGGCACTTTATGTCACTGTTCTCAACTGCACCTCAATCTCTTTGCATACTTCGCCTCTCCGCGATTGGCGATGTTTGTCATGCTATTTCTGTGGTTCAAGCCATCCAGAAGCAGTGGCCTGAAACGAAAATCACTTGGATAACGGGCAAAATAGAAGCCATGCTGATCGGCGATCTACCCGGTATTGAGGTGATTGTTTTCGATAAGAAACAAGGCTTCAAAGGAATGCGTGAATTATGGCGTCAGCTATCTGATCGTAAATTTGATGCACTTCTGCATATGCAAGCCGCACTCAGAGCCAGCGTGCTATCTTGGGGGATAAAGGCGAAGTGCAAAGTGGGATTTGGCAAAAACCGTACTCGTGAAATGCAGTCACTCTTTACCAACCACCATCTACCTATTTCAGATAAGTTTCATGTGTTGGATAACTTTGCCGAATTTGCTCGCTACATTGGTGCCCCCTTCGATAAGCCTCAATGGGATATCCCTTTAACACCTGAAGATGAACAACTCGCAATTAGCACCATGGCAGACAAGCCGACCTTGGTTATCTCCCCAGCTGCAAGCAAAGATTCACGCAATTGGTTAACTGAGCGATATGCAGCTATTGCTGATTATGCTGTCGAACAAGGCATGCAAGTGGTGTTATGTGGTTCTCCGGCACCAAGAGAAGTTAACCTTGGTAGCGACATCGAAAAATTATGCCAGTCGCCAGTAACCAACTTGATTGGCAAAACGAACTTGAAGCAACTGACTGCCGTACTGAAACATGCAACGGTGGTATTGGCACCTGATACTGGCCCAGCCCACTTGGCAACTACGCAGTCAACGCCTGTAATCGGCTTGTACGCACACAGCGACCCTCGTAGAACAGGACCTTACAACGATCTCGATATCGTAGTGAGTGTTTATCAACAGCACGTAGAAGCACAACAAGGTAAACCAGTCGCAGACCTTCCATGGGGAACCCGTGCTAAAGGCGATGACCTGATGAAAGACATCACACTCGATATGGTAAAGCAGCAACTCGATAAGGCCTTAAACTCTAGTAAAGCACCGAATTCGAACACTACATTAAGCAAGGACAGCTAAAATGAGCACACACGTTATTTATCCAGGAACTTTTGATCCGGTGACCAATGGCCACCTTGATATCATTGTTCGTGCCGCTAGCATGTTTGACCATATCACTGTTGGAGTAGCAGCGAGCCCAAGTAAAAAAACCATGTTTGAGTTAGATGAACGTGTAGAGTTGTTACGTGATGCGGTGTCTCACTTACCTAACGTATCTGTAGAGGGATTCTCAGGGTTACTAGTCGACTTTGCTAAACAGCAGCAAGCAAACGTATTAGTACGTGGGCTAAGAACAACCATGGACTTTGAGTACGAGTTTGGACTCACCAGCATGTACAGAAAGCTACTTCCAGGCCTTGAAAGTGTATTTTTAACACCTTCAGAGGAGTATGCATTCCTCTCTTCGACAATAGTTCGAGAGGTGGCCATTCATGGTGGGGACATTAGCCAGTTTGTGCCACAAAAGGTGGCAGCCGAGATAAAGCTGAAGACTACCAAGTAATTCTCTTTACCTACACCGAAAAAAATAGCGCTCATTGAGCGCTATTTTTATAAGAGAAACTAACTCTTATAGTGAGTAGTAAGCTTTATACCAATCCGCAAAAGCTTTCGCGCCTTCTTGGATCTTCACTTGAGGTTTATAGCCAACCGCTTCAAACAAATCTTCCGTATCAGCGTAAGTCGCGTACACATCACCAGGCTGCATTGGCATGAAGTTCTTTTTCGCTTCAACACCTAGAGCACCTTCTAATGCTTCGATGTAGTCCATTAATTTAACCGGGCTGCCATGACCGATGTTAAACACGCGATACGGAGCAGAACTGGTTGCTGGTGACCCTTGCTCAACGGTCCAATCTGGTTGCTTGGCTGGTATACGATCTTGAACACGAATAATACCTTCAACGATATCATCGATATAAGTGAAGTCACGCATCATGTCGCCGTTGTTATAAATGTCGATTTCTTTGCCCGCTACGATTAGATTCGCAAACTTGAACATCGCCATATCAGGGCGACTCCAAGGGCCGTAAACCGTAAAGAAGCGAAGACCTGTCGTTGGTACGTCGTATAAATGAGAATAGGTATGCGCCATCAACTCATTCGACTTCTTAGTCGCGGCGTACAGTGAAATCGGGTGATCAACACTGTCTGCTGTATGGAATGGCATTTTTTGATTCAAGCCATAAACGGAACTCGATGAAGCATAAACGAGGTGTTCAACCTTATTATGGCGACAACCTTCAAGAATAGCTAAGTGACCGACAAGGTTGCTATCGGCATACGCCATTGGGTTATCAATTGAGTAACGAACGCCAGCTTGCGCCGCTAAGTGAATCACGCGGTCAAACTTTTGCTGTGCGAAAAGCTCAGCGATACCTTCTCTATCAGCGAGATCCAGCTCGATAAAGGTCAGGTTTTCATGTTCGATACGTTTAAGGCGGTCATGCTTTAAAGAGACTTCGTAGTAGTCATTCAAGTTATCAATACCGACAACCTCATGGCCTGCTGCGCATAGTCGCTCTGACACTGCAGATCCGATAAAACCGGCAACGCCAGTTACTAAATATTTCATTCTACTATTCTCAATTCATATCATTAATGTAATTGTAGCGACTAGCACTTATATCTACTAGCAGTAAAAAGTGAACGCGCGTTCAGTTTTTTTATACTTGGCACTCTTCGCAAAAAAACGTATTTCTTTGCCCTATTTTCAATTCTTGAATCAGAGCTTCACAGCTTGGGCACTTTTCACCCGCTTTCCCATACACTTGCAGCTCTTGGGCGAAATACCCCGGTTTGCCATCTGCTTGTGCGAAATCTTTTAGCGTAGTACCGCCTTGTTTAATGGCGGTGGCGAGCACTTGTTTGATCTCTTTGGTCAACAAGACCCACTCTTGTTTTGTCACTTTGCTTGCAGGGCGCAAAGGGCTAATACGTGAAGCAAATAGCGCTTCATTGGCATAGATATTACCCACACCAACCACCACTTTGTTGTCCATGATGAACTGCTTGACGGCCACTTTACGCTTTTCTGCTTTCTCAGCAATGTAGTCAGCGTTGAAGTCATCGGTTAGTGGTTCAGGGCCAGAACCGAGTAACACAGGGTGTGTTTCGTCGGGAGCAGACCACAGCCAAGCGCCAAAACGACGTGGATCGTTGTAGCGTAGTACTTTTCCATTAGTGAGCTTAAGATCCACGTGATCGTGCTTTGCTGCTGGGAAGTCAGCATCTAATACGCGTAGTGAGCCAGACATACCAAGGTGAACAATGGCAGTGCCAGTATCCGTTTCAATCAATAGGTACTTTGCACGGCGCGAGATAGAGCGAATCACCTGCCCTTCTAATGCTTTTAACTCTTGTGGGATATCCCAACGCAGCTTAGGCGTGCGAAAAGTAAGGGTTTTAATGGTCTCGCCAACTAAATGAGGCGAGATCCCCATACGGCTTACTTCGACTTCGGGTAATTCAGGCATAGTTAGTCGTCCGATTTAGAGGAGTGGTTAGCGTTAAAGCTTGGAAACAGGTAGCTCTCTTCAATAGACACCGCCAACCACTGATCATTCCAGTTTTTTAACAACCAGAACTCAGGCAATTGATAATAGGTAATACGCTGGGGCTCTTCTTGGTCTTGATACCATACTTCGATGGTGTGTGGTGTATTTAACCGAGGCGTAAGGTCTGTGTAGGTCTGTGAGTCGACTTCCGTGCCCACAAGCTCTTTCCAACGTTGTGACAGCTCTTGTGCATTGGTGGCTTGAGGAAAGTCAGTATCTTCGAACTGGTAAACCCATTGATTATCTTGTTGAATGACAGACCACTTAGCAAAGTGTAACGCTTGAAGCTTTGCTGTTGGGTTCAGGAGATAAGGATAAGGGCTATCAACCTGCGGTTCAGGCTCGATAAGGTACGCTTTGATCAATGTTGGAAGGTTTAACACGCCAATAAAAGCGATCACACTGAACATGAGTATGTTGTTCCACCGGCGTCCACGATATCTCATCTGATTCTGCTCATCTAACCTATTGAACATTCAGTATATCGTGAAAGTGGCAATACTTTCTATGTTGTACAGATTTCTATCTATCAGAGGCTATATCAAGCAAGAATAATTGAGTTCCTCAAATTGTAGATATAAAAAAACCCAGCGATTAAACTGGGTTTTTCAATTCTTTCTTCTACTGAAGAAGAGCAAAAAAAGCATCAATTACTTGATTTTAGCTTCTTTGTACATAACGTGTTGGCGAACTACTGGATCAAACTTTTTGATCTCAAATTTGCCTGGCATGTTACGCTTGTTCTTATCAGTTGTGTAGAAGTGACCAGTACCTGCAGAAGATACTAGACGAATTTTCTCACGAATGCCTTTAGCCATTGCTTAATTCCTCTTAAACGTTTTCGCCACGTGCACGGATATCAACAAGAACAGCATCGATGCCTTTCTTATCAATGATACGCATGCCTTTAGCAGTTAGACGTAGTTTAACAAAACGTTTTTCGCTCTCTACCCAGAAACGATGAGTTTGTAGGTTCGGCAGAAAACGGCGCTTAGTAGCATTGCGTGCGTGTGAACGGTTGTTACCCGTTACTGGACGCTTACCAGTTACTTGGCATACTCGGGACATGAATGTCTTCTCCAATCGTTTCAGCTCGATATCAACCTTGGTGGCCGAACCTCTCTATCAATTAAAATAGAAGGTAAAAACCGTTATGGAAAATCCATACAAGGCTATCAAAGGTCGCGCATTATACTAACTTGACACGCATTGCTCAAGACCCGAACAGATCCTTTTTACGGATTTCGTGATCTTTTTTTGTGCAGCGCAGCTTGCTTGAGTAATCAGAGCTGATTTTAGGTCTAAAAATGTGGCCGGAATAATAGCAGATTTAACGCAACTAACAACCTAAAATGTGATTCAAATCCATCCACGCTCTGCAAAAGAGACAACTTCACCATCTCCAACGACAAAATGGTCGAGAACTCGGATGTCCACCAGCGCTAATGCGTCGGTTAATCGGCGTGTAATCCGCCTATCCGCTTGGCTGGGCTCAGCAACACCTGAAGGATGGTTATGAGCTAAGATTAATGCCGCCGCATTATGATGAAGTGCCCGTTTAACCACTTCCCGCGGGTAAACCGATGCGGCATCGATGGTTCCTTCAAACATCACCTCGTCCTTTATTACCCTATTTTGGTTATCGAGGAACAATATATAGAAGGCTTCTCGCTGGCGATCACGCAACATGCTCGAAAGATAAAGCTTAGTATGGCTAGGGCTCGTGAGCGCATCTCCACGAGATAACGTCTCTGCTAGATAGCGCTGCGTCATCTCTAACACAGCCTGTAATTGAACATACTTCGCCTGACCCATCCCTTTATGCGCACAAAACTCTTCCTGCGTTGCTGAAAAAAGGTGACGGAGCGAGCCAAAGTCTTTGATCAACTTATCAGCGAGTTCCAACACGTTCATTCCTTGTGTCCCTGTTCGCAGAAATATCGCGAGCAGTTCCGCATCACTCAAAGAATCAGGCCCTCGACTCAATAACTTTTCTCTCGGCATCGATTCGGCAGGCATTTTATCTATTGGCATATAAAAGCTAATCACTAGTAATGAACACGACCCACCACCTTAATGAGATCGTAATCGGAGATCCTTCGATAGAGATAAAAGGAAACGAGTCACTAGCAAAACCGTGTAATTGATAAGTTTGATAACACCAACTTGATGAGCGTCAAATCTGTTCTAATTCTGCTTCTAGGCACTAATCCTTTGTTCTGATATCGTAAGTCCCAGAGAAATTAAGGAACAGAATCATGCAAACATTGGTTAATCAACTGGATAACGCTGACCTACAAGGCCTAGCTGGGAAAAAAATCCTACTTGGCATTAGTGGTGGTATCGCTGCGTATAAATGTGCCGAACTGACTCGACGCTTAATTGAGCGTGGAGCACAAGTACAAGTCGTGATGACAAATGCAGCCAAGGAGTTCATCACTCCTCTCACCATGCAAGCCGTCTCTGGAAGGCCAGTGTCTGATAGTTTGCTTGATCCTGCTGCTGAGGCTTCCATGGGGCACATCGAGCTCGCAAAGTGGGCTGACTTGGTATTACTAGCGCCAGCAACCGCTGATCTGATTGCGCGCATGACAGCTGGCATGGGTAACGACCTACTGACCACTTTGGTTCTAGCAACCGATGCGCCAGTTGCGGTATCTCCGGCAATGAACCAACAGATGTACAGCCACCCTGCCACTCAAGAGAACATCGCAACACTAAAACGTCGTGGTTGTGAGATTTGGGGACCGGCGGCTGGCGAACAAGCGTGTGGTGATGTGGGAATGGGTCGCATGCTAGAGCCTATGCAGCTCGTGCACCGCTGTGAAGACTTCTTCCAACCTAAACCTCTTGCTGGTCGCTCTGTGTTAATCACGGCGGGTCCAACTCGTGAAGCCATTGACCCTGTGCGTTACATTACCAACCACAGCTCGGGCAAGATGGGCTATGCTCTGGCTGAAGCGGCAGCGAAACAAGGCGCAACAGTAACTCTAATCAGCGGCCCTGTATCACTCGCGACACCAAATAAGGTTAATCGCATCGATGTCGACAGCGCTCAGCAGATGTTTGATGCCGTGAGTGCCAATGCAGCTCAACACGATATTTTCATCAGCTGCGCCGCGGTTGCCGATTACCGCCCAGAGACCATTGCTGACCAAAAGCTTAAGAAGGTCGATGGCAAAGACGACATGACCATTCAAATGGTTAAGAACCCAGACATCGTCGCTTCTGTCGCTTCAATGACCGAAGGTCGCCCATTTACTGTCGGCTTCGCAGCTGAAACTCAAGATGTTGAAAAATACGCGCGCGGTAAGTTAGAAAGAAAGAACCTCGACATGATCTGCGCTAACGACGTTTCAGTCGAAGGTCAAGGCTTCAATAGCAGTAGCAATGAGCTGCATCTTTATTGGAAAGGCGGCGATAAGTCTCTGCCACTGGATAGCAAAGACACACTTGGTTTCCAGATCCTCGAACAGATCCAACAGCTTATTGATGCATAAACGCACAAATTTGCTCTGACAATCTGCTGACACCTCTCGATTCTGTTGACCTAGGGCTTACAAAACTAGGAAACAGAATTGAATGGTGTTTATAATCCTTCTTCACTCAATCCTCATCTTTAGGAAAGGAAGTAAATAGATGGCTGGTACTCGAAAATCAAACCGTCGTGAAGAAATCCTACAAGCTCTCGCACAAATGTTGGAATCGACCGAAGGTGCTTCTCGTATCACAACGGTAAAGTTGGCCAAGCAAGTGGGTGTTTCTGAAGCTGCGTTATACCGCCACTTCCCAAGCAAAGCCCGCATGTTTGAAGGCCTGATCGAGTTCATTGAAGAAGCGTTGATGTCTCGAATCAACCGTATTCTGGATGAAGAGAAAGACACGCTAGAGCGCATACGCCTAGTACTACAACTTATCTTAGTTTTCTCAGAACGTAACCCAGGCCTGACTCGAATTTTATCTGGTCATGCTCTAATGTTTGAAAATGAACGCCTGCGTGATCGCATCAACCAACTTTTCGAACGCATTGAGACGCAACTTCGCCAGATCCTGCGTGAAAGAAAGCTTCGTGAAGGGAAATCATTCCCGGTTGATGAGAAAATCTTAGCCGCTCAACTGCTCGGTCAAGTTGAAGGCAGCTTGAATCGATTTGTTCGCTCAGACTTCAAATATCAACCAACAGAAAACTTTGATGCTTATTGGGCACTGCTAAGCGCTCAGATTAAGTAGCAATCAAATTAAGTGGCAATCAAATCTTAAGTGATGGTTATGACGACGAAAACTTCTTCAGCAAACGGCACAGCACAACACGTGATTACTAAGCCGCCTTTTACTCTAGCTCTACTTCACCCTAAATATTGGGGTGTATGGTTTGGTTTTGGGTTATTGGCGCTTATTGTTAACGTTCTCCCTTATCGCCTCTTACTGCTGTTAGGCCGATCGTTAGGCTCTTTGGGTGCTCGCTATGGTAAAAAGCGCGTCGCGGTAGCAACACGTAACTTGGAGCTCGCCTTCCCAGACAAGCCAGCAGATGAAGTCGCGGCAATGGTCAGTGAGAACTTTAAGAACACAGGTATGGCACTCATCGAAACCGGCATTACCTGGTTTTGGCCTACGTGGCGCTTCAAGCGCATCCTAGTAGATAAAGACACCCAAACACTGCGTACGCACAAAGCTAACGGTAAAGGTGTTCTTCTATGCTGTGTGCATGCCTTAAACCTAGAGATCACTGCGCGAGCAATGGCTGTTCTCGGTATTTCAGGTTTAGGTGTTTATCGCCCGCACAACAATCCGGCTTATGAATTCATTCAATACCGTGGTCGTACTCAAAACGGCAACCGCCTGATTCACCGTAAAGACGTGAAGCGTATGATTCGAATCCTGCGTCAGGGTGAGATCCTTTTCTACCTACCGGATCATGATTACGGTCGTAACAAGTCTGTGTTTGTGCCTTTCTTCGCTGTAGAAGATGCATGTACTACAACAGGCACTAGTATTCTGGCTTATACGAGCCGATGCGCACTTGTTCCGGGTTCTGGTTTTAGAAATGCCGATGGCAAGTATGAGATCATGGCCGATGAATCGATCGAAGATGACTATCCACAGAAAGATGAGAAAGCGGCTGCCGCCTACATGAACCGCTACCTTGAGAAGATTATCTTAAGAGCACCAGAACAGTGGATGTGGCTGCACAAGCGCTTTAAGACCATGGAAGACCCAGAAGTGGAGCGCGGCATTCGTTATAAATAATGAATACTGAATACTGAACCAAAAGAAAAGGGGCTGATGAATCATCAGCCCCTTGTGCATTCTATAGTCTAATTACGAGTAGTATTAGATGCCGTATTGAGCGCGGTACGCTTTTACTGACTCTAGATGTGCTGCGTCTGTGCCTTTCTCTTCAAGGAAAGTCACCAAGTCAGTCAGGCTAACGATTGAGATAATCGCACAACCGAAGTCACGCTCAACTTCTTGAATCGCAGACAGTTCGCCTTTGCCCTTCTCTTGACGGTCGATAGCAACAAGCACGCCCGCTAAATCAGCGCCATTTGCTTGGATGATTTCCATCGACTCACGAATCGCAGTACCTGCAGTGATCACGTCGTCCACTAACATGATGCGACCTTCAAGCGCGCTACCGACAAGGTTGCCACCTTCACCGTGGTTTTTCGCTTCTTTACGGTTGAAGCAGTAAGGCGTGTCTACATCGTGGTGATCCGCTAGTGCAACCGCTGTCGTCGTTGCAATTGGGATACCTTTGTATGCAGGACCAAATAGTACATCAAACTCAATGCCAGAATCAGCCAATGCTGCTGCGTAGAAGCGACCTAAGCGCGCTAGGTCACGACCTGTATTAAACAATCCAGCATTGAAGAAGTAAGGGCTCTTGCGGCCAGACTTTAAAGTAAACTCACCAAACTTAAGTACTTCTTTCTCTAGTGCAAATTCAATAAATTCACGTTGATATGCTTTCATGTTTTTCCTCTATGTTTACTCAATAAAACTTAACTTACGCCCTGTACCACCCTTTCAGGTTTTACAGACAAAAAAATAGCCCCCAAATTGGGAGCTATTAAAAATGACTAGTCGGCCAACGCAGCTTTCTGCGCTTCGACGATATCGGCAATGCCCTTATTAGCCAGGGCTAAAAGCTGCATCAGCTCTTCGTGGCTGAACGGTTCGCCTTCTGCGGTACCTTGAATCTCAATCATCTTACCGTCTTCCGTCATTACAACGTTCATGTCGGTATCGGCTGCTGAGTCTTCAACGTACTCAAGGTCACACAGTGCTTGTGCACCAACGATGCCCACTGAAACTGCCGCTACGTGGCCTTTCATTGGGTTCTTTTTCAGTTTGCCGCTTGCTAGTAGGCTGTTGATAGCATCAGCCATTGCAACGCTTGCACCTGAGATAGAAGCAGTACGAGTACCGCCGTCTGCTTGGATAACATCACAATCGACAGTGATCATAATTTCACCCATTACTTTCAGGTCAACAACAGCACGTAGGCTACGAGCGATCAGACGTTGGATTTCCATCGTACGACCACCTTGCTTGCCGCTCGCCGCTTCACGACGGTTACGAGTGTGCGTTGCACGTGGCAGCATGCCGTATTCAGCCGTTACCCAACCCTTTCCTTGGCCTTTTAACCAACGCGGTACGTTTTCTTCTACCGTCGCATTACATAGAACTTTAGTGTTGCCGAACTCAACTAATACAGAACCTTCAGCATAAGCTGTGTAGTTACGAGTAATTTTAATTGGACGAATTTGATCTACAGCGCGGTCATTTGGACGCATTGGTATCTACCTTATTAACAGTCTGAAGTGATTTACTATCGAAAGAGTGCATCACCTAAGAAAGGGGTGAGACAGTTTTGATTGGGGCAAGATTATATAGCAGTTTATCGTGCAAATCTATTTACCGTTCAAAGCTATTTATCACGAAAGGCTATTTACAGTGAAAAGCGACAGGCTTCGAGAGCACACCATATCGTGATACTATGCGTGCGCGTTATTTTCAGAATGATAAAAGACAGGAAAATTCGATGATTTATAGTATGACCGCGTACGCACGCAAAGAAGTAAAAGGCGATTGGGGCAGCGCAGTATGGGAAATCCGTAGTGTAAACCAACGCTACCTAGAAACTTACTTCCGTATGCCTGAACAGTTCCGTGGTTTAGAGCCAATCTTGCGTGAGCGTTTCCGTAAGCGTCTAGCGCGCGGTAAGGTTGAATGTAACCTACGCTTTGAAGCAAACCCTGCTGCAAAGGGCGAACTAAGCATTAACGAAGGTTTGGCTCAGCAAGTAATCAATGCGGCGAACCAAGTAATGACGATGACTGGCGAAGAGAGCCGTTTGAACCCATTCCAAGTCATGAACTGGCCTGGTGTGATGGAAACGCCAGAGCAAGACATGGATGCCATCAACAAAGACCTACTTGAAGCATTCAACGATGCTATCGCAGAGTTCATTGATGCTCGTGCTCGTGAAGGTGAGAACATGAAGGCGCTAATCGTACAGCGCTTAGATGCAATCACTGAAGAAGTAGTGAAAGTTCGTGCACGCATGCCTGAGATCCTAGAGTGGCAACGTGAGCGTCTTCTTACCAAATTTGAAGATGCGAAAATCGAACTGGAAGGTTCTCGTGTTGAGCAAGAGCTTATCCTACTTGCGCAGAAGTCAGACGTAGCAGAAGAGCTAGACCGTCTAGATTCTCACGTGAAAGAAGCAAATGCAGTACTGAAGAAAGGTGGCGCTTGTGGCCGTAAGCTAGACTTCATGATGCAAGAGTTCAACCGTGAGTCAAACACGCTAGCGTCTAAGTCTATCAGCACAGACATCACAGCATCGGGCGTAGAGCTTAAGGTTCTTATCGAACAGATGCGTGAGCAAATTCAGAATATTGAATAACAGTTTGTCAGTAACACGCTGAATAGCCATTAACTGAATCAGTGTTGATTAACTAACAGTGTTGATTAGATCAAGATAAGCTCCTAGTTTTAGGGGCTTTTTTTGTGGATACAATAATGCCAATCACCGTAAGTAAATGAGCAAAAATCGGAGATCAGAGAGTTGAACCGGAAAAGTAACTTAGAACGAAGTATAGATTGTGGATTGCGATAAGGGGGTAACGAAGTAGTGGGTATAACGAAATAATGGGATAACGAGAGTAAAAAGGTATTAAGGGTATTTCAGAGGGAAATAAAAATTTCTAAACAGGAGATAAGAAGTTAAAGCAGAAGAGGTATAGAAAGTGAAGATTAAGCTGGGAAAGTGACGCAAGTTGCTGTTGCAACCTGCGCCGACTTAAAATCTTATAGAGCTACAACGTTTGCAGCTTGAAGACCTTTTTGGCCTTGCTCTACTTCGAAAGACACTTGTTGGCCTTCTTTAAGAGTCTTGAAACCTTCAGAAGCGATTGCACGGAAGTGTACGAATACGTCAGCGCCGCCGTTGTCTTGAGTTAGGAAACCGAAACCTTTCTCTTCGTTAAACCATTTTACTACGCCGTTTGTTTTGTTAGACATGATGTGTCCCTTATATAAAAATAAAAAATTAATCGCCAAAAGTGCGATGCGCTGAAAGCTTGAATTATTTAATGTATCTATGAAGCCAAGGGAAACACTGAGAATAACAATGAAGCAATACTAAGGGTTTTACTTTACAACTGATGTTTCATTTAATAACTCTGAAAACAGAGCGAGGCCATTCTTGGTGATCTGGGTCGGGTTGTAAAGCTTTATTTGAAAATAATTGATGTTTTTTTGTTCGGTTGGCTTGAATTCAAGCCCAGCTAGGTCGCCGGGCTTGATTTGTAAGACTTTGATCTCAAAAAATTTACTCGTCCGGCTGCTTAGTTCTGAGATCGACATATGGCCAGTAATGGTGACCGACTCGAATCAACAGAGTTGCTGCTGCTAAGATAAATGCCGCTAAAGATAACCAAACGATCAATACCGCATCGAGTTCTTTCATGCCCAAAGTGATGTAACGAGCAATCGCCATCATCGCGATATAGATCGGGTATCGCACTGGAATCTTACCGTTCATCACAAACTGCTGAACCATCGCCAACACTTCTAAATAGATGAACATCAGCAGAATGTCGGTCAATTGCACTCGGCGTTCAGCGAAGACATGCATGAACTCTTCGACCATCGCAAACAAGGTCGCGAGCGTGATCGCCACCAGCAATACCGCTTCCATAATGTGGAATACTTTTAAAAACGGCTTACTAAAAGATTTAGGTAAGTTAGAAGGCATAGTCACTCTTCAAGAAATAATTAATCCAGTCTCTACAATAGCATGCATCAATATAAGTCGCGTACTGTCAAAGCACCGACTTTAGGCTAACGCCATCAACTCATCGGTAACCAACATTAAGAAGCAACGGTAAAAAGCAACAAATACAAAAATGGCCCCGCATTCACTGCAGAGCCATCTGTTTGTCTTTTACTTAGCGACTTCTTAGTGACTAATTAGCCTTAAAGCAGAATCAGGTAAGTTAAGAACACCACACACAGTCCGTAGATAAGCGGGTGTACTTCTTTGCGCTTACCTGCCACAACCATTGTGAATGCGTAGCTGATGAAGCCCATCGCCATACCGTTCGCAGGAGAGAAGCTTAGCACTGTGAACATGATGGTAAAAAAGGCTGCAATGCGTGACTCTTTCTTTTCCCAATTAATCTGACCAAGGCGACCGACCATATAGATGCCAACCACTACCATCGCCGGTGCAACCATTGCAGCCGAGAAGATAGAGAAGATTGGGTATAGGAATAGCGAGATTAGGAACAGACCAGCCACCATGACTGCTGCCAAGCCCGTTTTCGCACCTTGAGAAGAAGCGATGCCAGACTCAGAGAATGCGGTAATTGATGTGGTACCAAGAATAGAGCCAATCACAGTACCGCCCGCATCTGCTACTAGAGCCGATTTCGCGTTTGGCACCTTACCGTCTTTATCGATGATGCCCGCATCACGTCCAACGCCGACAATGGTGCTCAAGCCATCAAAGAAATCGACAATCAAGAAGATAAGTACGATGAACAGTAGGTCGAACATTTTCTCTGGCGTGAAAGCAGAGAAATCGAAGATAGCGCCGAAGCTGCCAGCCATGCTTGGTGGCATAGCAATGAACTGCTCTGGGATTGGTGCGTTTGAAGTGCCCATGAAGACGTCAGCAAGAATCGTCAACACGATAGCAGAAACGAATGAGATGAACGTTGCTAGCTTGATGTCACGAACCATACAACCCAGTGCGATGAAGATGCTCACGTAAGCGATGATCACTTGTGGATCAGAAATGTCGCCTAAGCCTACCAATACGAATGGGTTAGAAACGATGATGCCCGCATTCTTAAGACCTAAGAAAGCAATGAACAGTCCGAGAGACACGGTAATCGCCAACTTCAAATCTTCAGGAATCGATTCAATCATCGATTTACGAATATTGGTCAATGAGAACGCAAGGTACAAAATACCAGATAGGAAGATACCGAACAGCGCTTCATTCCAAAGCACGGCAACAGATCCACTTAACAGCAGACCTTTGAAAAAGCCGTTCATACTCATGCCCGGCGCTAGCATTACAGGGTAGTTGCCCCAAATGCCCATAATTAGGGTTGCGATTGCCGCAGACAGAGCCGTTGCAGTAAACACGGCACCTTTGTCCATGCCTGGAATATCACCCAAAATTGCTGGGTTAACCGCCAGAATGTAACTCATCGCCAAGAAAGTAATGAAACCCGCATACAGCTCAGTGCCAATCGTGGTTTTTCTTTCAGTGATTTTAAACATCGAATCAAGCGAGCCAGAGGTGTTCTGGGCTTTCAGGGTGGAATCGGTACTCACAACAAAACCTTTGCAATAAATTAAGAATTTGGTGATTCAAATGCTGTGAGAATAGAGAGGTCTCTACACTAAAAACTGTAGTCACCAAGGTAGGCTCGGTAGTAGAAACATCTAGTCCATATCACTAGATATATACAGCATTTAATCGTTTGCGCGGATTGTAAGGATTGAGATTAAAACTTCAACAAATTTTGTCCAGATCACATAAAAAAGTACCGATGACGAGTCATTACATTTATACAAAGATCCTTGAGAAGATCATTCGCTAATAAATAACGATCAAGCCAGTTGTTCTCAATCATCTAAATATGCTACTCTTCGCCTCCATTTTTCTGACCTAATTTTCACCAGTTGCTTCTATTAGTTTTACTCGTTATCTCTTTATAGACGTAACCAACGGCACAATTAGTAGATGCGCCATCGGAACAAAAATTAGAGTCAGTGCTATCTTTTAAAGTGTAGGTTTATTGCCTTCACTCAATCCAACCAACAGTGGAAATATACAGATGGGCAAAGGTACTCTTTACATCGTATCTGCACCTAGTGGCGCAGGTAAGTCGAGCTTGATCTCAGCAATGCTAGAAACCAATCCAACCTACGCAATGAAGGTATCTGTTTCACACACCACTCGCGGTATGCGCCCTGGTGAAGAAAATGGTGTTCACTACCACTTCGTAGAGAAGCATCATTTTGAAGACCTTATTACTAAAGGTGAATTCCTAGAGTACGCTGAAGTGTTCGGCAACTACTACGGTACTTCACGCGTTTGGATTGAAGAAAACCTAAACCGCGGTATCGATGTGTTCCTAGATATCGACTGGCAAGGTGCTCGTCAGATCCGTGAACAAATGCCTCAAGCGAAGAGTGTATTCATTCTTCCACCATCAAATGGTGAGCTAGAGCGTCGTTTGAATGTTCGCGGTCAAGACAGCGACGAAGTTATTGCGAAACGCATGAGCGAAGCAAAATCAGAGATTTCTCACTATGCAGAATATGATTATGTGATCGTGAATGACGACTTTGATGCAGCCCTAATGGACTTCAGAGCTATCATTCGTGCGGAGCGCTTAAAAGAAGATAAGCAAGCAGCGAAATACAGCGGCATGCTTACTGCTTTATTAGCGGAATAATCTAGATCCCCTAGATTTTCTATTGAGATAAGTATACGGTGATCTAGAAAGTATCTAGTTAAACTTGTATACTTTCTCGTCATCAAAAATTTATTAGTTAATTACTATTTGGAGTCCTCATGGCACGCGTAACTGTTCAAGACGCTGTTGAAAAAGTTGGCAACCGTTTCGACCTAGTTCTTATTGCGGCTCGCCGCGCACGTCAAATGCAAACTGGCGGTAAAGATTCACTAGTGCCTGAAGAAAACGATAAGCCAACGGTTATCGCTCTTCGCGAAATCGAAGAAGGTCTTATCACTAAAGACGTACTAGATGCTCGTGAACGTCAAGAGCAACAAGAGCAAGAAGCGGCTGAACTTGCAGCAGTAAGCAGCATCGCTCACACTCGTTAAGAACGTCATTCGAACTAATTAACCTTCCGGGCCTTTAATTTGTATCTATTCGATAGCCTCAAAGACGTTGCCCAAGAATACCTAACAGAGCCTCAAATTGAGGCTCTGCGTCAATCTTATGTGGTAGCGAGAGACGCCCATGAAGGGCAAACCCGCTCAAGCGGTGAACCATACATTATCCACCCTGTAGCTGTTTCAAGAATCCTGGCAGAAATGCGTCTGGATATCGAAACCCTGCAAGCTGCTCTGCTTCATGATGTCATCGAAGACTGTGATGTCACTAAAGAAGATCTAGAGGAAAAATTTGGCAATACCGTTGCTGAATTGGTTGATGGTGTATCTAAGCTGGATAAGCTTAAATTTCGTGATCGCAAAGAAGCGCAAGCAGAGAACTTCCGCAAGATGGTTCTCGCCATGGTGCAAGACATCCGCGTTATCTTGATCAAATTAGCTGACCGTACTCACAACATGCGCACGCTTGGGGCACTTCGTCCTGACAAAAAGCGTCGTATTGCTCGTGAAACCCTAGAGATTTATTCTCCACTAGCTCACCGTCTTGGTATTCATAACATCAAGACCGAACTAGAAGAGCTGGGCTTTGAAGCCCTCTATCCTAACCGTTATCGCGTACTTAAAAACGTAGTGAAAGCTGCGCGTGGTAACCGTAAGGAAATGATCCAACGTATCCATAGCGAAATTGAAGGCCGCCTTGAAGAGGTCAGTTTGCCTGCTCGCGTACTTGGTCGTGAAAAAAACCTGTTCTCCATCTACAACAAGATGAAAACTAAAGAGCAGCGCTTCCACACCATTATGGACATCTACGCTTTCCGCGTCGTGGTTGATACCCCAGATACTTGTTATCGCGTACTTGGTCAGGCTCACAGCCTGTACAAGCCTCGCCCTGGCCGCATGAAAGATTACATTGCGGTACCAAAAGCCAACGGCTACCAATCTCTGCACACGTCAATGATCGGCCCTCACGGGGTGCCAGTTGAGGTTCAGATCCGTACTGAAGATATGGATCAAATGGCAGACAAAGGTGTCGCAGCGCACTGGTCTTACAAAGGCAACGGCTCACGCAGCAGTAATGGCACAACCGCACAGGTTAAAGCACAACGTTGGATGCAGAGCTTACTTGAGCTGCAACAAAGCGCGGGTAACTCATTCGAATTCATTGAAAACGTTAAGTCTGATCTGTTCCCAGATGAGATCTTCGTGTTCACGCCGAAGGGTCGCATTGTCGAGCTTCCGGCAGGCGCAACAGCGGTCGATTTTGCTTACGCGGTGCATACCGATGTCGGCAACATGTGTGTAGGTGCTCGTGTAGACATGAACCCTTACCCACTCAGCAAATCGCTGAAGAACGGTCAAACTATTGAGATCATCAGTGCTCCGGGCGCACGTCCGAATGCAGCATGGCTCAACTACGTGGTGACATCACGTGCGCGTACTAAGATCCGTCAGGTTCTGAAAACGATGCGTCGTGAAGAGTCGATCACGCTAGGCCGTCGTCTACTGAATCATGCACTTGGCGAACACTCTATTGGCGATATCGGCCAAGAGAATATCGACCACGTATTGTCTGATCTTCGCCTAGACAATGTTGAAGACTTACTGGCGTCGATTGGTCTTGGTGAGCTGATGAGTATCGTTATTGCTCGTCGTCTACTGGGTGATGCTGACGAACTGACTGAAGTGGAAAACAACAGCGACACACCAAGGAAGAAATTGGCTATCCGTGGTGCTGAAGGTCTACTACTGACGTTCGCTAACTGTTGTCACCCAATTCCAGATGATCACATCATTGCCCATGTATCGCCAGGTCGTGGCCTTGTGGTTCACCGTGAAACGTGTCCAAACGTTCGTGGTTACCAGAAAGAACCAGACAAATACATGGCGGTTGAATGGTCTGACGATTACGACCAAGAGTTCACTGCTGAACTTCAGGTTGATCTGCAGAATCACCAAGGTGCACTGGCTGAGTTAACTAACGTTATCTCGAAAACAGGCTCGAACATTCACGGTATTTCAACTGAAGAACGTGATGGACGCCTGTACACAGTGACTATCTTGCTGACCACCAAAGATCGTGTTCATCTTGCAAGTATTATGAAAAAGCTACGTGTGATGCCACACGCGCTGAAAGTAAGACGTCGTAAGAACTAACGTTTAAACTTGATAATAGTTTTGCCAAGAATTTAAATCCCCTTAATGCTTTATCGCTTAAGGGGATTTTTATAACCGTAATCCTAGTATTTACCGCGCTCCCTCCCATTCCTGCCTGTACAAAAATCCAGTAAAATGCTTGAATAGATCATCTCTCTTACGTTTATGAGCCTTGTTATGTCACAGCTTTTATCTGCTATCCCTCTCAACTCTTTATCTGGAGTCGGCGCTAAAGTCGCAGAGAAACTGGAAAAGGTTGGGCTTAACAACGTACAAGATCTGCTTTTTCACCTCCCTTTGCGCTATGAAGATAGAACACGTATCTACCCCATCGTAAAACTGCACGCGGGCTTATGGGCTGCAGTGCAAGGCAAGGTCATGCATGTCGATACCATTTTCGGTAAACGTAAGATGTTGGCGGTAAAGATCAGCGATGGTAACGGCACCATTACCCTACGCTTTTTCAACTTCACCGCAGGTATGAAGAACAACTTTGCTGAAGGCAAACAAGTGCATGCCTACGGTGAGATCAAGCGCGGTAACATGGGGCTTGAGATCGTCCACCCTGACTACAAATTCTTTGCGCCGAGGCAACAGCCAGACGTTGAAGCCAATCTGACTCCGGTGTACCCAACCACCGAAGGGCTAAGACAAGTCACGCTGCGTAATCTTACCGATCAAGCCTTAGAGCTAATCGACAAGGCCGCAGTTAACGAGCTTCTCCCATCAGGTTTATACGACCACCAAATTACCCTCGCACAAGCACTGCATACCATTCACAGGCCGCCCCCGGGCATTGACCTAGAGCTGTTTGATGAAGGCAAGCACCCTGCGCAACTGCGCCTAATTATGGAAGAGTTACTGGCTCAAAACCTGTCTATGTTGTCTGTTCGTAGCAAAGGGCAGCAAGACAAGGCAATGCCTTTTCCTCCAGTAAACACCCTTAAAGATAAGCTACTGGCTCAGCTGCCGTTTTCACCAACCAATGCCCAAGCACGAGTGACCAAAGAGATCGAAGCTGACTTGGAAAAGCCGCATCCTATGATGCGTTTAGTGCAAGGTGATGTGGGCTCTGGTAAAACCTTAGTCGCTGCACTGGCGGCGGTTCGCGCATTGGAACACGGTCAACAAGTAGCACTTATGGCACCCACTGAACTACTCGCAGAACAACACGCGATTAACTTTGCCAACTGGTTTGAGGCAATGGGTATTCAAGTTGGATGGCTAGCAGGTAAGCTCAAAGGCAAAGCTCGTGAAACTGAACTAACACGTATTGCCAGTGGCGAAGCGCAAATGGTGGTCGGTACTCATGCCCTGTTCCAAGAGCATGTCGAGTTCAAAAACCTTGGTTTAGTGATCATTGATGAGCAACACCGATTTGGTGTCCACCAGCGATTAGAGCTACGTGAGAAAGGCGCAAAGCAAGGCTACTACCCACATCAGTTGGTCATGACCGCTACCCCAATCCCACGAACGTTAGCAATGACGGCCTATGCCGACCTCGAAACTTCGATTATTGATGAACTGCCACCGGGACGAACCCCAATTCAAACCGTGGCAATTCCTGATACCAAGCGCGATGATATTGTCGAACGGGTGCGTAATGCGTGTCTCAATGAAGGCAAACAAGCCTACTGGGTATGTACGCTAATTGATGAATCCGAAGTATTAGAAGCGCAAGCCGCGGCCGACACTGCAGAAGAGCTGCAACGCAAACTACCAGATGTAAAAATTGGCTTGGTGCACGGCCGAATGAAACCCGCCGAGAAACAGGCGGTGATGAGAGAGTTCAAAGAGAACAAGCTGCATCTATTGGTTGCGACAACCGTGATTGAAGTGGGCGTGGATGTTCCGAATTCGAGCTTAATGATCATCGAGAACCCAGAACGTCTTGGCCTAGCGCAACTGCACCAACTGCGTGGCCGTGTCGGCCGAGGTTCGGTCGCAAGTCATTGTGTATTGTTGTATCACTCTCCGCTGTCTAAAACCGCTCAGAAACGCCTAGGTGTGCTACGTGAAAGTAACGATGGCTTTGTGATTGCACAGCGCGACTTAGAAATCCGTGGCCCCGGTGAATTGCTCGGTACCAAACAAACTGGCTTGGCTGATTTCAAGATCGCCGATCTAATTCGTGACCAACGTTTGATACCTGAAGTGCAGCGTATTGCGCGTCATATTCACGATAGCTACCCAGACAATGCTAAGGCGATCATCAACCGTTGGTTGGGTGAACGCGATGTTTACTCTAAGGCGTAGTTAACACTAAGGCATAGTTAACACTGAGACCGTATTCAAACGTAAAAAAGGCTTCCTCAAGGAAGCCTTTTTAGTGTGCGTTACTTTCATCAAGCAAGAGCGAGATTCCCTATTCGCTCGTTCCTCACGATAGGGAATGACGATCAAAGTAAACTTTCATCATCAAAGTCCATGGTTAGCAATTCGTCATCCTCGGAGAGGGAAGAATGACCGAGTCGGGGATCTCTTAACCGTTCCCCGAACCGAACTTATCGTCATCAAACGGACCGATGATAACTAGGGCTTAACCGGGAAACTGATCTGCGCTTTTAAGCCACCTTCACTGCGGTTATTGACCACAACAGCACCTTGATGCTGGCTAACGATACGTTTCACAATTGCTAAGCCCAAGCCCGTTCCTTCGCTACCACGAGCCGTGTCACCACGCGTGAAAGGTTCAAACAGCTTTCCGATCTGGTCTTGTGGAATACCCGGCCCGTTATCTTCTACCGTCACCCAAGCAAGCTTGTTATCCGCCGTCATACCAGTTGATACCTTGACCCAACCATTACCGTAACGCAGCGCATTCACCACCAAGTTGCTCACAGCACGCTTCATCGCGATCGGATTACCTAGCGCTGGCTTCATCGATTCTGGAATATCGGTTTCAATCTGAACCTCGTAGCCACCCTCAGAGCTCGATACCTCACGAGCAATATCATCGACAAACACCGCTTGGAATGAATCTCGGTCGACAGGCTTTAGGTAATCCATGAACTGGCTGATGATTTCATTACACTCTTCGGTATCACTGATAATCCCCTCAGCTAAGTAGGCATCCTCTGGTGACATCATCTCAGTCGCTAAGCGAATACGCGTTAACGGAGTACGTAAATCATGGCTGATACCCGCCATCAACAAGGCGCGGTCTTCTTCTAGCTCTTGGATGCCTTTCGACATCTGGTTAAAGGCTCGAGTTACCGAGCGAATCTCTTGTGCACCTTGAACTGGCAATGGCGGTGGAATATCACCTCGCCCGACACCTTGCGCCGCTTTCTCTAGCGCTATCAACGGACGGTTTTGCAATCGGATAAACAGCCAACCACCTGCGACAATCAACAGCGCCATGATCAGACTGTTACGAAACAGTGGTGCAAAATCCTCTTCTTGCAGCTCTGATAACGGAATACGAATTAAAGAGTTGGGTAACTGCGCAATGTCCATCCAAAGCACATAGCTCTCTTTACCCAAGATCAGCCGCACTTCAGTTTCAGAACCCAGCTCCTTGGTCATCTCCTCACTCATCAGGTCGATTGCGACCGCATGGTAATACTCACCCGCCGCTTCGCTGCCCTTGGCGTGAACGGTTACCCCGAGCTGTTCAAGCACACGCTGACGCAATGGCGCATCGATCTCGATATCACTGCCTTGGTCCAATACCAGGTTTAGCTCGTGAGCCAAAATCTTATTAAACTGCTGCAAACTTGGCATCAACGCATAGTTAAACACCGCGTAATAAGAAAAAATTTGGCTAGCGACCAATAGCGTTAAGAAAAGCACTATCGACTGAGTAAAGGAGCTACGTATACGCATGGGGTACCCGAGATGTAGAAAGATAAAGAAAGTGTTATATGACTATAACTCTAAACCATTGTGCTGAATAGAAAACGGGCCATCGCATATTAATGAGATGACCCGTAAGATTCACAGAATCGATAAAGCTACTGTAGAGCTTATTAAGCTGAATTACACAGCTTTGCCATCTGGAACGAATACATAACCCAAGCCCCACACCGTTTGGATGTAGCGAGGTTTGCTTGGATCTTCTTCAACTAGACGACGCAGACGTGAAATCTGAACATCGATAGAACGTTCCATTGCTGAATACTCACGGCCACGAGCCATGTTCATCAGCTTATCGCGAGACATTGGCTCACGAGCATTCGTTACCAAGGACTTAAGAACCGCAAATTCACCCGAAGTAAGCGGCATTGGCTCTTCACCGCGGAACATTTCGCGAGTACCTAAGTTCAAGCGGAACTCACCAAACTCAACCACAGACTCTTCTGTGCTTGGTGCACCCGGTGCTTCAATGACTTGGCGACGCAGTACAGCTTTAATACGAGCAAGCAGTTCACGTGGATTAAATGGTTTTGGCAGGTAATCATCAGCACCCACTTCCAAGCCCACAATGCGATCCACTTCATCACCCTTTGCAGTAAGCATCAGGATTGGTAGCGAGTTGTTTGCGTTTCGTAGACGACGACAGATCGATAGACCATCTTCGCCCGGCAACATTAAATCCAATACCATCAAGTGAAAATTTTCACGGGTTAACAGGCGGTCCATCTGCTCACTGTTTGCCACGCTACGCACTTGAAAGCCCTGCTCTGACAGATAGCGCTCTAACAGTGCACGTAAACGAGCATCGTCATCGACCACTAAAATTTTGTAGTTTTCTTGCATGTAATGGTTCCACCTATTAAAGCTTAAACCTAAGGTTAAGCATTCTTGGTAAATTGTATATTGGTATAAGACATTAAAAATGTAACATTATTGGAGAAAAAGTCGCCTAAATAATTGTTAACGTATGTTGCCTTTCTATATATTCTATCTTAGATCATCATTTCATTAAGTCAGATTTATGAAAACCAAACTTATTACTCGAGAAGGTTATAACAAGCTCAAAGCAGAACATGACCACTTATGGCACGAGAAACGCCCTGAAATTACTAAGATAGTCACTTGGGCGGCAAGCCTTGGAGATCGCTCAGAAAACGCAGATTACACCTTCAATAAGCGTCTACTTCGTCAGATCGATCGCCGAGTGCGTTTTTTAAGAAAGTTCCTACCTGATGTCACGATCGTTGATTACTCGCCACAACAAGAAGGTAAGGTATTTTTCGGTGCTTGGGTCGAAATTGAGAATGATGATGGGGAAATTAAGAAGTTTCGAATTGTCGGCCCAGAAGAGATCTACGGCGATGCTAAAGGCTATATCTCTATCGACTCACCAATGGCTAGAGCTCTGCTCAAGAAAGAAGTAGATGACGAGTTTACGGTAAAAACACCGGAAGGCGACAAAGAGTGGTTCATTAACTCGATTCGCTACGCAGACAACGAATAACCAAACTTAATAAACACTTAGCGATAAACTGAGTGTTCAGCAAACCCAAACTCCAGATAAAAGAAAACCCCGCAAGGCTTTCGCCTAGCGGGGTTAAGTCTCTATCGCAGCAATCCGGCTACTGTTTATCTCTTCGAGATAAGGTGCTCCCTGCATCTTTCCTTGATAGTGGCTAAATCCTTTAACCAATTTCCTTTTTGTTCATCGCCATCCTAGCGGTGTCCATTCTAGCCTGTCATCCTGACTGGCGAATCTCATCCAGAGATTATCACTTCCTTGCTGACCACTCATCCTAAGTAATCAAATCTTCATCCTGAAGATACCTAGTCCATTAGGCTTTTTCCTGTTCCTGCCAACTCCCTGTCGACAAGTTAAATATTACGGCAAATGGCCGTGTTTCCTAGATAGTCTTAAAAAACATTTCAGGTGAGAAATACGCCCACAAACACACAGTCAAATAAAATCAGCAACTTAGTGTAACATCAAGACGATTTCATCGGTCTAAAGCGACTTACTCTCACATCACTTGTAAGAGATCTCGCACAAAGCGGGTATCACAAACGGAAATTCGACTTCTGACAGGATAATTACACAGCCAAAGCTAGAAAAAGCGTACGCTCACCCCCATGTATTTGTCATGATATTAAATAAGAGATTCATCGGATGAGCCAAGCTATCTGTCGACTGATCGCTGAAGAACTGAATGTCCGTTCTGAGCAAGTCACTGCCGCAGTAAACCTAATTGACGACGGTAACACCGTTCCCTTTATTGCCCGCTACCGTAAAGAAGTTACGGGTGGCTTAGACGATACCCAACTACGTAACCTTGATAGCCGCCTTTCTTATCTTCGTGAGCTAGACGATCGTCGCCAAACGATTCTTAAGTCGATTCAAGACCAAGGAAAACTCACGCCAGAACTCGAGCGTGATATCACTCAAGCAGACAGCAAGACTCGCCTAGAAGATTTATACCTACCATACAAACCAAAGCGCCGTACCAAAGGTCAGATCGCGATTGAAGCGGGCTTAGAGCCACTTGCCGATACGTTATGGAATGAACCACAGCACGATCCGGAAACGGAAGCGGCGAACTTCATCAGCAGCGATAAAGGCATTGCCGATACCAAAGCTGCACTCGATGGCGCTCGTGCGATCATCATGGAGCGCATTGCGGAAGATGCGAACTTGCTTGAAAAGATTCGCCAACACCTAAACCGCAACGCAGAGCTAGTCGCTCGTGTAGTGACAGGTAAAGAGCAAGAAGGCGAGAAGTTCAAAGACTACTTCGAGCACAACGAAACACTCAGCAAAGTACCGTCACATCGTGCTCTTGCAATGCTACGAGGCCGTAATGAAGGCTTCTTAACACTGGCAATGAACGCAGACCCAGAGCAAGAAGAAGGTGTACGTGGTTCATACTGCGAAAACATCATCTCTGATCACTACGGCATTACCCTAAGCAGCGCACCTGCGGATGCTTGGCGTAAGCAAGTGATTAGCTGGGCATGGCGCATCAAGGTTTCTATGCACATGGAAACTGAATTGATGGGCGCAATGAAAGAGCGTGCAGAGATCGAAGCGATTGAAGTATTCGCAACCAACCTAAAAGACCTACTCATGGCAGCGCCAGCTGGTCCTCGAGCAACCTTAGGCTTGGACCCAGGTTTACGTACCGGTTCGAAAATCGCTGTCGTGGATTCAACCGGTAAGGTTTTGGCAACAGAAACTATTTACCCTCACCCACCTCAAAAGCAATACGACAAATCGGCACACGTGGTTGAGCAGATGGTTCGTCAATTTAATGTTGATTTGATTGCGATTGGTAACGGTACGGCTTCACGCGAAACCGACAGCTTTGTGGCTGACGTAATTAAACGCGGCAACCTAAAAGCGCAAAAGATCATTGTTAGCGAAGCAGGCGCATCGGTGTATTCTGCGTCTGAACTAGCAGCAAAAGAGTTCCCGAACATGGATGTATCAATCCGTGGTGCGGTGTCTATTGCTCGTCGTCTGCAAGATCCACTGGCAGAACTGGTGAAGATTGACCCTAAATCGATCGGTGTGGGCCAATACCAACACGATGTGAGCCAAACCATGCTTGCTAAGCGCCTAGATGCGATTGTCGAAGACTGTGTAAACGCAGTTGGTGTTGATGTGAATACCGCATCTGCCGCGCTACTGACTCGTGTTGCTGGTCTGTCTAGCACCATTGCTCAGAACATCGTGGATTTCCGTGACGAGAATGGTCGTTTTGAAGCGCGCACTACGTTGAAGAAAGTGGCTCGTTTAGGTCCAAAAGCCTTTGAACAGTGTGCCGGCTTCCTACGCATTATGGATGGCAAAAACCCACTGGATGCATCATCGGTTCACCCAGAAGCTTACCCAGTAGTGAAAACCATTGCCGAGAAAAACCACAAAGACATCAAATCTCTGGTGGGTAACACAGACTTCTTACGTGGCTTACACGCCATCGATTACACCAATGAGAACTTCGGTGTACCAACGGTCAGCGACATCATCAAAGAGCTCGATAAACCGGGCCGTGACCCTCGCCCTGAATTTAAGACTGCAACCTTCGCCGATGGCGTAAACAGTGTTTCAGATCTAGAACCGGGCATGATTTTAGAAGGTGTGGTATCGAACGTGGCTAACTTTGGTGCCTTCGTTGATATTGGTGTTCACCAAGATGGCTTAGTGCATATTTCAGCGCTCACCGATCGCTTTGTCTCTGACCCACGTGAAGTGGTTAAAGCGGGCGACATCGTGAAAGTGAAGGTGATGGAAGTGGATGTTCAGCGTAAACGTATTGCACTAAGCATGCGTATGAAGGACGAGCCGGGACAAGACAACCGTGCTCAACGTTCAAGTGCACCTCGCACACAAAACCGCTCGCATCAAAATTCACAAGGTGGCCAACGCCGTCGTGAAGAGCCACAACAAAATGCCGCGATGGGTGGTGCATTTGCCGCTGCTTTTGCAAAAGCGAAAAAGTAATCCGTTAGCTCACCTAAAAAACGGATTAGCTTAAAAACAGAAAACCTGCATCCCTTAGGGTATGCAGGTTTTTTTATTATGTGTTCAAAAAAGACATCGAAGCTTGGTTGACTCGTAAAATTTTGATTTATAAGACCACCAACATCTCTGATGGAGCATGAGGCGCAACAGCATGACCATAATGATACTTTATGACCTTACGTCGTTTCTCCATCTGTCCTTCCTGAATCGCCGCATCTAAAACATGCTTTGGCAGGCGGAAACGCATGGTATAACCTTTGCCTTGATCAGCACTGTATGTTTTCAGTGCCAATAAGCTGAACAGCCGATCAAAAGGGTCTTGTGGCTCTTCTTGGCTAACCGAATTGGCCTCTGACTCGTTCTCCATTTCATAACCTGGATGGTCTGAAGGATCCCAAGCCGACTGCTGCCTTCGTTTATCGTCTGATTTTACCTTACGCTCTGCATTGGTTCTCGCCAATGCTACTGCGGGAGCAACAGGCTCTCGGACTCTATTATCACGCGCAACTTGCTCTGTTTGCACATTAACGGACGGGGCGATTAGTGGCACACTCACTGCAGTTGCAGGTGACACAATCATCGCGAACTCTCCTCAAGAATCGCCCATCGTTTTTGCTATAACGCTGTTGTACTGTGAGTCAGCACAACAGGCATAGCCCAACTTAGCGCAATCAGCTCAGGAGAGAGTTAGGTCTGAGTATCAAGCAACACGTTGGTGTTATACCAATCGTAGTAAATAACTGATCATCCTAGCTTGTTAAAATACTCGATAACGGCGTTAAATTTTTTGATTGTAGAATAACTACTTATCGAAACTACTTGTCAAAAAAAAGCTGCCTTGTTCTCAAGCCTTTTCCCTACGCTATTTTTGAACACTTACTTACTGTGATTGGTATTAGCTTATATATCGACCAAGCCGGATATATATTTAGCAATTATTTTTGTGCGAAGCTGACAAGCTCACTGCAAAAGGCATCCGCTTCGGTCATAAACGGTGCATGCGAAGACTGGGTAAATATGTATTGCTCGGTATGAGGCAAGGCTGTGCCTAAGTCTATCGCAACCTTGATTGGCACCAATCCATCTAATCGACCATACAAGCGTAGCATTGGTACTGAAATCTCAGGCAGTTGTTCACGCAGATCGACATCCGACAGCATCTTTAATCCTGCCAATAATGAGTCAGGGTTCGGCAACGGGCGAGACAGCACCGCTTGCTTGAGTTGTTTTACATCTTGCCTTGCTGAAGGGCTGCCCATGGCTTGCAATGCCATAAAGCGTTCGATGGTGGTTTGGAAATCTTCAACCAGTTGCTCGGTGAATGCGCTTAATACGTTGGGCTGAATGCCTCGCCATAACACGGGCTCTTTTGCAGCGGCGAATTTGGGAGAACTGGCGACAGTCACCAGCTTGCTCACGTAATCTGAGTGATGGAGAGCCATGTGCGTTGCGACCAAGCCTCCAAGTGACCAACCCACCCAAATCGCTTGCTTTGGTGCTTCGGCCAAAAGCTGCTGAGCAATCTCTTCAAGATCTTGAGCGTGGCAGTGCGCGCTGTGTCCATACCCTGGTAAATCGACAACATGCACTCGAAAATCAGCTTGTAATGCATTAACGGTTTGTTGCCATACCGCACCGTTCATTCCCCAGCCGTGAACCAGAACTAAATCAGGCCCTTGCCCAGAAACATGCCAATATAACGCGTCACTCATTCTCAATATTCCCTACTTTTTCCATCAGCGATAATCCGCGCTTTTCAGTATGGTGAGCAAAAGGAACACCATAACCCAAAAGCATCACGAGCTATGTTATCCGATTGGCTACAAAAACACACACCACGTCTGGTCACACCTCAATGCCACCTGTGCAAACTTGATAAACTGCCCAGTGATACACATCCTCGATGGTGCAATTCTTGTCTCAAACTCTTTCAGCCAGTACCACGCTGCCAACGATGTGGTTTAAAAACACTGCTCACAGTAGAGCAGTGCGGACAGTGCTTATCTCAACCTCCACCTTGGCATCGCCTCTACTGTGTCGGCGATTACACCTTCCCTACAGCAGGTTACATTCAGCAAATGAAGTACGCTGATAAGTTTTGGTTTGCACGTGATCTATCTAAGCTATTGGCATCACGTATCGAATATCCTGCTCCGCTGATCACCAGCGTGCCGCTGCATTGGCGTCGATATACTCATCGCGGCTTTAATCAAAGTAAGCTGCTAGCCGACTACACGGCTCAAGAGCTTGGCGTTGAAAGTGATGTGCTCTTTCGTCGAATTCGCTCAACGGCTTCCCAGCAGGGGCTGACTAAATCCGCACGATTACACAATCTAAAGAGCGCTTTTGCGCTGCGAAAACAAGACGTTCAAGGAACTATCCCCTCTCACGTCGCGATAATTGATGATGTTGTAACCACCGGCAGTACTGTGTATCAATTATGCCAATTACTACTTGAAGTGGACGTTAAAAGGATTGATATTTACTGCATCTGCCGCACTCCTGAGCCCTCTGGATAAAAGCTGTGAATCACTACTTGTACAGCAATCCAACAAAAAAGGGCTGAATTACAAATCTGACAGGAGTAGAATGGCGCTAATAACCTACAAATCTACTCAGGTATTCGTCGTGTCAAATATTACTATTACAGAAACAGCTCAAACTCATTTTGCCAATCTGCTGTCACAGCAGCCTGAAGGTACAAACATTCGTGTGTTCGTGGTAAACCCGGGTACACAAAACGCAGAGTGTGGTGTTTCTTACTGCCCAACAGATGCTATCGAAGCGTCTGACACAGAGCTTAAATTCGAAGCTTTCTCTGCATACGTAGATGAGCTAAGCCTACCGTTCCTAGATGAAGCTGAAATTGACTTCGTTACTGACAAAATGGGCTCTCAGCTAACGCTTAAAGCACCAAACGCTAAGATGCGTAAAGTCGCAGACGATGCACCACTTCTAGAACGTGTTGAATACGCAATTCAAACACAAGTTAACCCTCAACTTGCTGGTCACGGCGGTCACGTTAGCTTGGTAGAAATCACTGAAGACGGCGCAGCTATTGTAGCATTCGGTGGTGGTTGTAACGGTTGTTCTATGGTTGATGTAACGCTAAAAGAAGGCATCGAGAAAGAACTTCTTCAACAGTTTGAAGGTGAACTGACTGCTGTTCGTGATGCAACTGAGCACGATCGTGGTGAGCACTCTTACTACTAATCACTGATTTAGTGTTAGTTGTTATTTGAAAGGTTGATGCGCAAGCATCAACCTTTTTTGTTATGTGGATAAGCAAGTTAGGACTATCGCGTTCTCTCTATACTCTTTTGCTATACAACCATATTTTCACCTCGTTACCATCTTGAGTAAGGTATTCAAGTGATCGTAATCGATTCCTGCTTCAATAATCTTCGGATATGAAAACTCGGATCTAGGAACTCAAGGTCATTTCCCCTATATTAGAATGACTTTATAAGAAAGAATTCCAATGAGCTAAGGAGCGAGCGCAATGACGAAAAGGACCAAGCCAGAGATTTTGGCTAAACAAACTGTCGCTCAATCAAGACTATTCTCTATCGAGTCTCTCGACTTACGCTTTTCAAACGGCGAAGAGCGCACTTACGAACGCATGAAGCCCAGCGGGCGCAACGCAGTGATGATGGTTCCTATTACTGAGCAAGGCGATATTCTATTAGTACGTGAATATGCAGCGGGAACTGAACGCTACGAACTTGGCTTTCCAAAAGGGCTGATTGATCCAGGTGAGCAGCCAAACGAAGCCGCCGTTCGCGAACTCAAAGAAGAGATAGGCTTCGGTGCCAACAAGCTTACTCCGCTGAAGGAAGTGATCCTTGCACCCTCTTACTTCTCTAGCAAAATGACGCTGTTTATTGCAGAAGACCTCTACCCAGAAAAGCTAGAAGGTGATGAGCCAGAGCCTCTCGATATTGTGCGCTGGCCACTTGCTCAAGCCGAAGAACTGTTAACACATCTCGATTTCTGTGAGGCTCGGAGTATTACAGCCCTGCTTTTAAGCCTTCGTGTATTAAACAATAACTAGAACATTCAGGCTCGCTCTAAGAGTAAGAAAACATTTATGCCAATAACAAAAGATTTGTCTCACCTCCTACCCTCTGTCATTGAGATTGCTCGCTCTGCTGGTCAACTCATCTTAGAGATCTACGAGAAAAAGGATTACGAAGAGTTCATTAAGAGTGATGACACTCCAGTAACCAGTGCCGATCTTGCAGCACATAAGCTGATATTAAAAAAACTCAGTGAATTGACGCCTGATATTCCCGTATTATCCGAAGAAGACGCCGACATCAGCCTAGAGCAACGCTCTCAATGGGATCGCTACTGGTTAGTTGACCCACTGGACGGCACCCAGGAGTTCATCGCACGAAGTGGTGATTTCGCGACAATTATCGCCCTAATCGAGCATAACAAGCCAGTGATGGGCGTGGTATACGCACCCGTTTCAGGTGTGAGCTATTACGCTTACAGTGGCAAAGGCGCTTGGAAGATCCCAGACCTTAATGACAGCGTGAAAATCAAAACGCATCGTCACGAGCTGCCAAACCAGTCAATCGCCATGGCGATCAGCCGTCGCCAGGACATCAATCGCATCACTAGCCGTATGAGCTCAGCATGGAATTATGATTTGGTTCCTCTAGGCTCAGCAGCGCTTAAGGCCTGTTTAGTCGCAGAAGGCGCTGTGGATTGTTATCTGCGCCTTGGACCAACCGGAGAGTGGGATACCGCCGCAACGCAGTGCATTGTTGAAGAAGCTGGCGGACGTATCTTAAGTACTCAACTAGAACCGCTTTCGTACAATGAAAGAGAAACGCTAGAAAACCCGAACTTCATTGTACTCGGTGATGCAGATTTACCGTGGGTAGAAATTTTGCAAGGCAAAGACTAGGCGAGTTTGCTCCCTTTAACTGTCAGATATCCTCTAGATTCTCAGAACAAACAAAACGGGCACCTCAGTGAGG
>NZ_JBFRKI010000024.1:0-41754 GCF_041469245.1 Vibrio sp. 10N.286.51.B11
AATACGTGGATTCCATATACGGAATGGGGCATAAATGAGCTATAGCTTCCCCTAAATTAACAATTCAGAGATAACTAAACGTATGGAAAGTCGCTTAACGTAGCATCCAGTATTGACGGTGCAGATCAGTTTAAAACTAGCTCATTTATCACCAGTGAGCATATCGAAAAAGGTCTGTCTCGATTCTGGCGTGTTGTCTCTATGAGTTTCGTATTTTACATGCGCGTTTGCATCAACTGCTTTTGATAGCTTGATGCTCCATAGTGCTTTCATTTGATTTGGTACAATTGAATATCGGACATCGATAATACGCAGCTCGTCTGTTGGGTCCTGAGCGATATAACCATTTGAAAACCAGCGGAAACGTTCAATGTCTTTGGCTTGTTGAGAATCAGGATCGAGCCAAGGCAAATCCCTGCCAACATTCAGTTTCGTAATCGACTCTCCGGGATATACGTTTACCGATGTGCCAACCCGCACTGCGTCTACATGGTAATGAGCCTCTGTTTCGTACACCACTTTCCAAACCAAGATATTCGCAAAGCTTGGTTTTGCCTCTAATCGAATCGGTGTGTGTTGCCTTTCTTGCGCTAATTGCCACCCAATCGCCTCTGCCCTGTCTCGCTGAATCATCCCTAATGTTGGATAAATTAGCGCCCAAGTAAACGCAACACGCGCTAGCCAAGGCGCTCGTTTTAACGTCGCAAACACAAGCAACACTAGAATGGGAAGCGTATAAACAGGATCGATGATTGATATGGTATTCCAAGAAAAACGCGCGTTGGTGAAAGGCCAAAGTAACTGCGTTCCATAGGTGGTACAAGCGTCTAACAGTGCATGAGTACCATAGCCCAGAGCACAAAACAGCCAACTTTGTTTGAAAGAAAGCCCACGTTTTTTTGCAATCAGGTGATGCAGAACCAAAGCGCAGATCAAACTGCCAATGGGAATAAAGAAGAGTGAATGGGTAAATTGTCGATGAAATTCCAAAGCCAACAAAGGGTCACTTTGAGACTTAATCAGTGCATCCAAATCTGGTGCTAACCCGGAGAGCAGCCCTAATACCCCAGCAACAACCAAATGTTGTTTTTTGCTGGCAGATTGTGACAAAGAAGCGCCTAACACGCCCTGCGTTAAAGGATCCATAAATCACTCATTGATAGCATTCCGTTGAATCAAACAAAATACATTTAGCTATAGCGGTGAACTGTTCATAACTAAACGGTTTTATCAATATACTCATGTACATAGTTGTATAAGCATAGACCGATAAACAAAAAAAGAGCAGTTATGAAACTGCCCTTTTCTAATTATTGGTGGTTGATCAATTTATTCGTTTTTGTTCTGTATATTCACACTTGAACGATCTTTTATTAACGAGCAACCATGCTTGCTGCGATAACCACCAGCAGTACTGAGAAGATTTTCTTAATCGTTGGAACCGGTAAATGGTTGGTGGCTTTTGCGCCTAACGGAGCCGTAAACCAAGACGTGCACACAATACCCAACAGCGCAGGCAGATAAACAAAGCCAGCAAAGCCATCTGATAGAGCAAAGTGGCTGCTGCCTGAACTGATGTAACCTATCGAGCCAAACAACGCGATCACAATGCCACAAGCCGAGGCACAACCGATGGCCTTTTTCATATCGACAGAGAAGAACGTTAATAGCGGAACCAGCAATGCTCCGCCACCAATACCTATCATGGCAGATAAGCCACCCGTAATGGTTGTCAGCACAGTGAGCACACCTTTGTTCGGCAGTTTTCGTTCCTTAGGCGCATCATTTTTGCTGCTTAAGAACATCTTGATCGCAATAAGAACCACACTCACAGCAAACACAATACGAACGACTTTTTCCGGTAACAACGCCGCCATAAAACCACTAACCAATGCACCCAGAGCAACACCGAGCATGATCCAAGGCGCCAGATCCCAAGGCACTTTGCCATTCTTGTGGTGAGCGAGTGCAGAAGATGTGGAAGTGAACAGTATCGATGCCAACGAGGTAGCAATCGCAGCGACAACAACTTGGTCGGAAGGTAGAACTTCTAAATACAGTAAAATGCTGCTTAACACAGGAACAATGATCAGCCCTCCGCCAATACCTAACAAACCGGCTAGAAACCCAACACCACTGCCCAGTAACGCACAGTAGAAAATCAACAACAGCAATTCACTCATTTCATCCATCTCTTAATTAAATTAATCGTCTTAAATAACACACTATTAATGCGGTTATATTTCCATCAAGCTAATTAATATAACTGACACCGACTAAAATATTCAAACAGAATAGATCATGAATATTCCTCATGTTGAATGTGAAGTAATACCATTGTTAATGGTCAACCTATCAACGTATAAAAACCTTAAGCGATTAACTTTATACGACATTAATTCTACTAAGCATTAATTTCAGACAGCATAGCCTTCGATTCTTAATCCGGTCACAAGCAAAAAATAAAAGCCGTTTTAATACTAAAGACCGAGAGAATCAGAAAAAAAATTGGGATACCAAATCAGCATGAATAAAGAATTTAATTTTACGATTAAGAGCATTAGCCTCGACGAAAACTACCAGCCTGCAGACAGCACGCGTATCACTACCAACTTTGCTAACCTGGCTCGCGGTGACAGCCGTCAAGCGAACTTACGCAATGCACTACAAATGATCGATAACAGTTTCAACGCGTTAGCGCACTGGGATAACCCTAAGGGCGACCGCTACTCTGTTGAGCTTGAAATCATTTCTGTTGATATGGATATTGAAAGCAACGGCGAAGCATTCCCTTCAATTGAAGTGCTGAAAACCAATATTGTAGACCGTAAAACTAACGAGCGTATTGAAGGCATTATCGGAAATAACTTCTCTTCTTATGTTCGAGATTATGACTTTAGCGTACGTCTATTGGATCATAATAAAGGCCAAGATAAATTCAGCATTCCAGAAGATTTTGGTGACTTACACGGTAAGCTTTTTAAATATTTCGTTAACTCTGACGCTTACAAAAAGAACTTTAATAAACGACCTGTTATTTGCTTAAGCGTGTCAGATAATAAAACCTATTACCGCACTGAAAACCAACACCCAGTATTAGGTTTTGAATACCAACCGAATGAGTCTTCTTTAACTGAACAATATTTCAAAAAGATGGGCTTACAGGTTCGTTATTTCATGCCGCCTAACAGTGTTGCACCTTTGGCCTTCTATTTCTTTGGTGATCTGCTGAACGATTACTCTAACCTAGAGCTTATCAGCACCATCAGTACCATGGGTACGTTCCAGAAAATCTACCGACCTGAGATTTACAACGCGAACGCGGTTGCGGGTAACTGTTACCAACCAAACTTGAAAAACTTGGATCACTCGCTGACTCAAATCGTGTACGACCGTGAAGAACGAAGCCAGCTAGCTGTTGAACAAGGTAAATTCGCAGAAGAGAAGTTCATTAAGCCATACCAATCAGTTCTAGAGAACTGGTCGGCAAATTACGCACTTTAATCGTCTATTGCGCTCTCAAACCACCCAAGGATAGGCAATATTATTATGAAAACACTATTACCGACTTCAACAGCGGGCAGCTTGCCGAAACCGTCTTGGCTTGCACAACCAGAGACGCTTTGGTCGCCATGGAAACTTCAAGGCGATGAACTCACAGACGGCAAACAAGATGCGCTGCGTGTCTCTCTGCACGAGCAACAGCAAGCAGGCATTGATATTGTGAGTGACGGCGAACAAACACGTCAACACTTTGTAACGACCTTCATTGAACACCTGAATGGCGTTGATTTTGAAAAGCGTGAAACCGTTAAAATCCGCGACCGTTACGATGCGAGTGTACCGACGGTTGTAGGCCCAGTTTCTCGTCAGAAATCTGTGTTTGTTGAAGATGCGAAGTTCTTACGTCAGCAAACCGACCAACCGATCAAATGGGCTCTGCCGGGGCCTATGACCATGATTGATACACTTTACGATGCGCATTACCAAAGCCGTGAAAAACTGGCGTGGGAATTTGCAAAGATCCTCAACGAAGAAGCCAAAGAACTTGAAGCGGCAGGCGTGGATATTATTCAGTTCGATGAACCTGCGTTTAACGTGTTTTTTGATGAAGTGAACAATTGGGGCATCGCTTGTTTGGAAAGAGCCATTGAAGGGCTTAAGTGCGAAACAGCAGTCCATATTTGTTATGGCTACGGCATTAAAGCGAATACGGATTGGAAAAAGACATTAGGCACCGAGTGGCGCCAATACGAAGAAGTCTTCCCTAAGCTGCAGCAATCGAATATCGACATTATCTCTTTAGAGTGTCACAACTCTCATGTACCTCTTGAGCTGCTTGAGCTCGTACGAGGCAAGAAAGTAATGGTCGGTGCGATTGATGTTGCAACCGATTCGATTGAAACACCGGAAGAAGTGGCTAGCACTCTACGTGAAACACTTAAGTACGTTGATGCCGACAAGCTCTACCCTTGCACCAACTGCGGCATGGCTCCCCTACCTCGCGAGATAGCCTCAGCGAAGCTTAATGCGCTAAGTGCTGGCGCAGAGATCGTTCGTAAAGAGCTTTCAGCGTAACGCTTTCCTAAAGAACAAAAACTATGCCTTTAAGCCTAAGTATCATATTGATGCTTAGGCTTTTTGTTATGTGAGTTAATGAGCTTTACGCGCTGCTTACCAGGTTTTATCTAGGTCTTGAGCATATAAAGAGATCGCTCGTTGGTACTCTTTAATCGCATCGCTATTCGTCGTGGAAACTAAAAGCTCAAGTAACAGCGATGTCGCTTCTTTATGGCGACCTAGTTCGACACGCTAACATACGGCTCCATTCTTCTTTGCTCATTGCGCCTTTAGAAAGGTAAATATTGTGTTTCTGCATTGCACCTTTCGTGTATGAAAGCTTGATGAATGAGCCAATTTCAAACGGAAGAAAGCTACGCTGTAAAGTCACATCACAAGCAACGCCATTTAAACGTACATGACCGTTCGTGATTTCAAACGAGCTATCGCGAAGCTTCCACCACAACATTAGAATTTTTATTAATGGAGGAACACAAATTATCAGCCCTATGGTTAGCAGCGATGAACGATCACCGTCTGATATCCAATAGACAAGACCTAGTGCAATAACAATAAACAGCAACTCTGAAAATAAGTATTTAACAAAATTTAGTTGGATACGGTTATCCATGACACTCTCTCAATGATGACCCTAAAGGCAGCTCCATTTCAACGAGCCCTTTCACTTCAGACAACTGAGTAAAACCTTTTGATTGATAAAGCTTAATGGCGGGGTTCTCACTGAACACGCGCAACACTAACTGAGCCGATGCTTGATTGTTCGCATGTTCAATAGCCAAATCGAGACACTTAGAGCCAAAACCTTGACCTTGACAGTCAGCTAATATCTGCAAGTCCCTAAGAAACGTTGTACCACTAGCGTAACTGAAGCGAACAACACCAATACGGCGATCCCCCACATAAATTTCATAGTTATCCAGCTCATCCCAGCTGCGTAAAAACTGGCTATGACCCCAAGCGATTCCACGAGCTTGATAGTAACTCGCCATATTCGTTTTGGTGATCGATTCAGCGAACTTAGGCTCTGAACCTTTGACCAACCTTACTTCCATATTGTGTCCTTTGTTTTCAAATCACATCTGAATACGGCATAGCAAAATGCCGTATATGTTGAATCATTTTTAGGTACATACTGGTTTCACTTCCTTCCATTGTGTATCCCATTCTTCGCCTAACAAATTAGAAAGTTTTTCACAGTCGTATAGATAGCGAAGACTATCTTTACAGTACGCAGTAAGTATTTCAGTTAACTGACCAGACGCTTTTTCGTTGTCTTTGAGTTTTCCGTACATCATCAAACCAGTCCTAAAGGTGTCTTGATCGAGGTCAGACGCTTGCTTCGATAACATCCCAAAGGAAATAGCGTTAATAGACAGGGCTAATGCAATCGCATCGCCTTCATCTCCCTCTAATTCACAAGCACTATAACGAGCTAACAAGTTCGATGTTTTAATTAATGGGGCAAGGTCTTTTGTATTTGCATATTTATAGGTTTCAAAACCTTGCCGCACCGCAGCTTTATGACTGTCTTCAATGCTCACAACATAGTCTGTCAAAACATGTAAGCTCGCATATGCACCTAGCCCGAAAGCCACAATGAACACGGCGATTAATCTGATCACTTATCTCTCCTAAAAGAACCTTGTGCTGGTTAATTTTAAACGGCGTCTTGTAGTAACAACCCTACTTGCCATCGACCTTTTCTAGAAACCAACTTCCTTGGCACGGCCCATTGGTTAAGTGCCATCGGCCGTCAAATCTACTGCCACTGCCACGTGCGGAAAAACGATAATCCCATTGGCGATGTTTAGCATATAAACGTAAGTCGCCGTTTTCCGTCACCCAACCCTCTAACGGTGTTCCATTGTAGGTAAGCCTTAGAGTAGCCTTACCCTCACGAATAGTTCCGGTGATGGTTGTGCGTTCACACATATTATTGCCAGTGGTGTTAATACGGCGGCCTAGCCACTCACCGTCGAAATCGATAGAAGGAACAAATTGGGGACTATCAGGAAGTTTAGGAAACGACTCGGAATTACTAGACCCGAACCACTGAAGCTCACGACCAACAAGGAAGAAGACAACAAAGCCGATTGATATCGCTATCACAAATCCCTTTTTCATTAGCCTCTTCCTAATCCGCTGACCTTAAGAAAAGAACCCTAACATAATGAAAAGTAATAACTTACCATCAGTTTAATTAACTTTGATATATTCCACAAATTGCATTCAAATGTTGAATATAGAGAAAGCGGCATCGTACAAAATACCGCGCATTGAAAATCAATTATGAGCAGTGCCGGAAGCTCTGCACAGAAAAACCCTAACCTTCCAAGGCATTGCGCCAATACTGAACGGTTTTCTCCGACACCGAGCCAGTCTCGGTCGCCGCTGATACTAAAAAGTCACATAACCGAGCCGCAACCTCTTCATTACCCAACAAGTACAAACTGCGAATGGCTCGCGTTAACCTTAGCTGGTTATGGTCATGATTCTTTAACCATACGTGATTAGCCGGGCTAAGTGGTAACGATGAAGATATTTCACTCCCGTTTCGCTGCATACCCCAAAACTCAAGCATCAGGTCAAGCACTTGTAGATGAGCTGTGCGGAGCGCTTCTGAATTAGCAAAAAGCACCTTATCTTCTTGAGTAACCAACGGGGCATGTTGATTAAACTTAGTCCCCTCATCTATTGGGAAGAACACTTGAATGTACTTATGGTCATGCTCCAACCAAAAATGATTGTAAGCCAATAACTGTTCTATATTTCGACCAAATTTATCCGGCGCTTCACCAGATATAAAGCGAGCAATCTCACTCATTTTAAAATCCTACTGACTATAAACCCCCACTTGTGGGCGAATGCATTATTACGCAGTAAGCCGTGAAAAGCCTAGTCCTTTACGTTGTAAGTACCGATTTGGCTTAGAACTCCACGTCCCACGCGTTAGGAATCACTTTTGAATAATTTCGACTTACTTTTCTAACAAACGACACGGGAACTCTGCGACACATTTTAGCTCTGCTGTATGTTCAGGGAATCGTTCCTGAAGAAAACACAATGCATCCGTTGGCGTTGGCGTTGGCGTAGCGTATGAGTTTTAGACTAAAGCCAGCAACCAGTGTGTTAATAACTGAGTACCAAAACCTGAACGACTAAAAGAGGTAGGTAAAATAAGCAGCGAAAGATTACATCTTTCAAAGAAAAACCCTTCAGAAAGCGTCCTTCGGTGCATAGAATTTCAAGCGACTTACACTAGTGAATAATGTAAGTCGCTAACATAAGAGGCTAACGCAAGCGTCTGAACACAACCTGCTGGTCGAGCTCATTCTGATAGTCCGTGTAATCAAGCCCTTGATCAAATATGTACTCAGTGACAAGAGTACGAATGCACTCAACCAATGTGCTTGCTTGCCAAGGCTTTTCAAAGTAACGGTCGATGCCTGCTGCATTAATCGCATTGATGGTATCGGTATGAGTGGCCTGCCCCGTAAGAAGAATTTTCTTTGTATTCGGAAAGCGGCTGTCATGGAACACTTCAGTGAGTAACTCCACCCCCGTTTTCCCTGGCATCACATGATCAGACACGATGACGGTAATGTGTTCGCCTTCTGCGTCAAGTTCATCAATGAGATCAAGCACTTCTTGCGCTGATTCACAATCTTCAATATTCAGCCAACTCGCCAGCGGCTCTAAATCTTGTACCACTGCGCTCAGTACTTCTCTCTGGTCATCGACACAGATTAAATTAAGCTTCTCCATGTTCACCCTCTACTGGTAACTTGATTCTAAATACAGTTTTAGAAGCATCACTTTTCACAATGATACTTCCGCCATAACCCGCCACAATCCGCTTAACTACTGATAAACCCAAGCCCAATCCAAACGATAAACCACCTTTTTTAGTGGTGAAGTTGGGCTGAAATATCTTTCTACGAGTCCCCTCGTCTATCTCAGGGCCGTTATTCGTAATCGTAACTAATATTCTTTTCTTACTTAATCTGGTTTGAATCTCTATTGCGGCATCGTCTGAATTCGACATTGCATCACAAGCATTCTTTACAATGTTGACCCAAATCTGAACGAGCTCTGTTTTCGAGCCTTTAAAAGTCGGCAAATCTGCAGGGCTCAATCGCACAGACACTCGACGCAACTCACTTTGTAACAACGATAAGGCATGGTTAATGGAGTCATTAATATCAACCGCTTCTTCGGTGTCAATATCAACTCTGCCAAGTTGTTTAACCGATTTTACGATGCCCACAGTGTGTCTAGATGCCAAACGTAAATCATGTAAATCACAGCCCATCTGCCAAAAACGAATCGCTTCTTCTGGGTTTTTCAGCCAATGTTTTGAAATAACGTCTGTTGCAGATAACGCGTCAATTGGAATCGCCTTTGCAAGAGAGCGAGCAATGTTTTTGTCTAAACCATATTTTCTTTCAAATTGTCGCCCACGTGTTCGTGCTTCTGACGACGACGTTTTCTGACCATGCATTAACCCAAAATCGAAAAATTGACTGGCTTCTGGATGCACTTCTTCAAGCAGATCCATGATGACCGTTTCAAGTCGACCAGATTTACTATTTACGACACCAATAGCGTTGTTAAGCTCATGAGCAATCCCTGCAGCCAATTGACCCAAGGTCGTCATTTGCTCAGCAGTATGTAACTTCTCTAGCGCTTTTTGTTTCGCTATCGCTTCTTGTGTTGCGCGGCGTTGACGACGCGACAACTCATTGACAATTACAGGTGTGAACTGTGCGGTAAGAGGACCAAATTTACGTTCATCTTCTGCAGGCGTGTCTTTATCGATCCACGCTAACTCAACATCGGTTTTAGCAACAACCGTTGAAGATGCTGTCCAATTACCTGAAAAGAAGCTATGAACGCCTATAAAAGCCCCACTAACCGCGCTAAATACTCGCACTTGCGGTGTATTCGCATCGGTATAAAACCCTTCCAGTTCTCCACTAAACACATAATATAAACGAGTGTTTAACGCTGATTGTTCAATAATGGTGTTACCGGCACAGCACGTCACCCGACGTTCTGTTTGGTTAAAATAGCGCTCGATAAGTGCTTCTAACTTTTGTTGATACACGTATCGTTACCCTATGTGACCAATTGAATGTAGCAGCCACACCATAACAAAGCTCAATAGCACACCAACCACACCCAAAATAATACCGATTCTGGCCATTTGATTACTTTGCACATGACCAGTGGCATGAGCCAACGCATTCGGTGGTGTACTGATTGGCAGCGACATACCTAATGAAGCGGCAAAAGTCACAACTAGAATTAACGTTAATTCACCGCCTAGTGGCGTGAGTGAAGCCATAGACGAACCTAACGCAGCCATAATTGGCATTAACAAGTTAGCCGTTGCGGTATGAGACATAAAGTTTGCCATTACCAAACACAAGAACGCCGCTCCGAACAACACCACATAGGGTGAGTAGGTATCAAACGGAATACTGTGTACCACGAGCTTTGCTAAGCCAGTTTTATCGAGCGCTAAACCAAGCGCAATACCACCTGATACAAGCCACAGTACGTCCCAAGAAATTTTTTTCAGGTCTTCTTTATTAATGATCCCTGTGAGTGAGAACACAGCGACAGGAATCAGAGCGACGGTATAAGAGTTCATGCCATGGCTTGAGCCCATTAACCAAAGAATGATGGTCAGCGCAAAAGTGACGTACACCGCAATAGCTTTGGGTGTTTTAAGGAATTTACCTTTAATACTTAGTTCGATTTTCTTTTGGTCAGCTTTGTACATAAAGCCGATTAAAAACCACGCTAACGCCATCATAATAATGACAAACGGCACACCAAATGCCATCCATTCACCGAACGTAATGAGGTTATCGCCAACTAAATATTTAAGTGCGATAGCGTTCGGAGGGGTACCGATCGGAGTACCAATGCCACCGATGTTAGCGGCAACCGGGATACAAAGCGCAAACGCTACACGACCGGGGTCTTTCGGACCAAACACAGCCAGTACCGGCGTTAAAATAGAGAGCATCATTGCCGTTGTTGCCGTGTTAGACATAAACATCGAAAAGATACCAGTGATCAACATTAAGCCGAGCATCACAAACTTTGGGTCTTGTCCAAATGGCTTCAACAACACGCGAGCTAAGTTTACGTCTAATCGATATTTAGTGGCGGCCATTGCTAAGAAGAAACCACCCAAAAACAGCATGATGATTGGGCTAGCGAATGTCGCCATGATATCGCTGTATTTTAACAGCTCACCAAAATGTTCTTCCCCATGCTCAAACCTTAAAAAGATCAGCCCTTTATCCGACAACATCAATAATTGCAGAACGATAATAACAACAGACGTCGCGTAAATAGGGATAGGCTCGAACACCCAGCACAATGCCGCTAACAAAAAGATCGCAATAACGCGTTGTTGAATAATCGTAAGGCCTTCAAATGGAAACGCTGATAGCGGCATGACGAGGATAATGAAAGGAATTAAAATAGGGATAATGTATTTAATATAGGGGCGCATAGCACAAAAACTCTTCCTGAGATAACAACTACTTAGAAATTAGATTTACAGTTCTAATTTAGATCCGACAACGAATTATCGACCTCTTATCACTATCTCACTATCGGCTAGATCAATGATTACGTAATCGCGATATCCCCTTTTTCGATTTTGTGCGCTACCTCTACGTTTGTATGTCATTTATTGTTGCAATTAAATTCAGGAGAGTGGTTTCTGCGTTTCTAGTCATAATCCGTTCCGGTTATTCTAGGTACTGTCAGAACAGATCAGTCGCTTAAGTCATGTCCATAAATTGAGGACCGCTTCTGAGTAACCTCTCAAATATATGAGTTAGACTTACTCGGATTGTGCGTGGTTTTGCATTTCCTTTTGCCGTAAGTTTATTTTCAAGCTCGCTTAGTAGAGCATGGAAGAAATAATAAAAAGATACCTATTCTCCCCCGAAAACAGTTCTACACAACACAACTTTCGACCGGCTAATAACATGATTATTGTTACATCTAAAAAACGTCCTACCGTTGGCATTGTGCTGCCTATGCTCAGTGGCTTCTACATGGGCGAGCTAAATGCAACCCTTAGAAGGCTTGCGAAAAACCATAAAGTCAATCTGATCTTCATCCGCTCGGGTGAGCGAAGAGATTTTAAACTTCCTATATATTTTAATCATCTCGATGCCCTTGTGGTCGTTCTCCATGCAGCGACAGTAAAGTTGATCGAAGAAGCTATAAACGCAAACATTCCAGTCATTTCTATTGGAGCAAGCTATGCGCCGCTGCCCGTTGAGCAGTATTATAGTGTGCAAAGCGATGGTGTCACTAAGCTCTATGAATGGTTACAAAGTCAAGGACACGAAGAAATCGGCTTTTGTGGCGATCTCACTGTTAATGATATCAGGTCTCGCTTCAAAGCGTATCAACGCACGGTGATTGATCATAAAGGCTCATTCAACCAACGCCATTTCTTCCGCGTGTCGAATTGTTCTCTATCTGGGGGACGAGAAGCCGCAATAGAATTTATACAGCGTAAATCCAAATGCACTGCGGTTATCTGCGCAACTGACCACAATGCTGTAGGTATGATGGAGCAACTGTCTCACAGCAATATCTCGGTACCTGACGATGTCGCCATCGTAGGCATTGATAATATTTTCGTCGGTCAACAATTCAATCCCAAGTTAACAACAGTAGACCAACAGCTTGAGCTTCTAGCGACGCAAGTATTTCACCGCGTGTTGGAACGTATTTCTGGGAAGCCTTTTAATAATGCCAATAATAGTGTCCCGCAAAAGCTCATCGTTCATCAGTCTTGCGGTAACACAAACCCAGATCTCGAACATAAAGAAGATATCAACTCAACTCGCCAAATCCTCTTAAATGTGCAAGGGCGTTCTCCCGCTGAGATATTCGAAAATTTCTATTCACAAGCACAAGGAGGTTTTGACTCAATTAGAGATGCTCAAAGCCTTTACGGAAACAATCTTGACTGGGCCTGTCTCGCTGAGTGTAATTCGGAGCAATACACTATTAGGAAATGGGTAGAAAAAGGCATGACTCAGCCAACTACCCTACCGCAACAAACAGATATTCAAGACGATATTCGCAATTTCCCATTTTTCGAACGCTATGATCATTTCGTTGCTTCCATTCTTCCTATCAACTCAGGGCAAGAAGATCACTGGAAGCTCGTCGCTGTTGTTGATTCATTGCAAGATCACCAAGATATCGGTACACAATCGGTATTCAACAATTATTTAGATATGCTCGCACTGTTCATCGAGCGCGACGAGCTTATCAATACAAGTAACAATCGTCAGAAGAACTCCCAACAGTTGTTGCAACAGCTCAAAGTAGTATCTAACAGCTCAAACGATGGTATCTGGGATTGGGACTTACTAACCAATACTCTTGTCTGGAACAGTCGGTTAACCAAAATGATTGGCTGTCAAGATACCTTTTCTGATCGTAAGTTAGGATGTGACCATCTGTTCCAATATATACACTCAGAAGACTTAGAACTTCTCGAGTCCGCCATTCATAACCACTTAAACGAAGAAGTACCGTTCAAATGTGAATTCAGGATGAAGACGCAACATCGCGGATATATCTGGGTTCATGCCAATGGCTCAGCGGTTCATAATGCAGAAGGGCAGGCTGTGCGCTTCATTGGCTCAATGACGGATGTAACTCAAGAGCGAGAAGATGCGGAAAAGATTCAACACATGGCGTATTATGATGCGCTTACTGGCATCGCTAATCGCCGGAAAATAATGGAAAGCATCGCGCAACACATTGTGAATCGACCTAACCAAAAACGCGCGGTCATGTTGATGGATCTTAACCGTTTTAAGATTATCAACGACTCTTTTGGTCATCACGTCGGTGATGCACTTCTTTGCCACGTGACCAAACATATTCAGAACGTGCTATCAAGTGAACACCTTGTCGCACGTTTGGGAGGTGACGAATTCTTGTTTTTGTGTAATGTCAGTTCCGAAGCAGACATCAACGCACTCGCCACGCAGATTTTAAATGCCGTTCAAAACCCATTGATCGTTGATGATATTGAGATTATCAGCCAAGGAAGCCTAGGCATCGCTATGTATCCTTATGATGGCGTAAGTGCCGAAGAATTAATTAAGCAGGCCGACATTGCCATGTATCAAGCTAAAAAGCTGGGAGGACAAAGCTATCTCAACTTTCAAAGGTCAATGGCAAAAGAGACGGAAAACATAATCGAAATAGAGCACCAACTCAGTCGTGCCATCGCTCAACAAGAAATAAAGGTGCACTACCAACCTCAATATTGTGGGCAAGATGAAAAGATTACTGCTGTTGAAGCACTAGCAAGATGGGAATCTCCAACATTGGGGGATGTCCCTCCTGACCAGTTTATCGAGGTTGCTGAATCAGCTGGCCTAATCAGCAAGCTTGGTGAATGTATCATTCATCGAGTTTGTAAGGATGTTGAAGGATCTGAATGGCTACAAACCATGAGCCATATTTCCATTAATATCAGTGCAAAACAGCTGATACAGCCTCACTTCGCTCAAGAAATCATTCGAACTATTCGCCAATACCAGCTTCCTTTGACGTTATTCTGTATTGAGATAACCGAGTCAGCAGCAATTGTCGATTACGAGTTATGCATAAACTCACTTAAAGAACTACACGATGTAGGAATTTCTATCTCTCTTGACGATTTTGGCACGGGATTCTCTTCTCTATCTCTACTAAAGCAACTTCCACTAAGTGAAGTAAAGATCGACCGTTCATTTATCTCTGACATAACTCAAGGGCAGACCAACTTAGACTTCGTCAACACTATGATCATGATGGGTAAAAGCTTGGGCTATCGTGTTGTAGCTGAAGGGGTGGAAACTGCTGATCATAACCAACGCCTAAACGGACTGGGGATAGATCTGCTGCAAGGTTATTACTTCAGTAAACCTCGACCATTAAGTGAACTGGAATCAGAAGTGGCTATCAAATTGACTAGAGCTTAACCGTGGCACAACGGCATTATTTAAAAGTAATGCCATTCTTATTCACGCTTTGCGTTAACTTTACTGCCTATTGGCAGGTTAACGGAATAAAAATGAGCGTAAACAGTAGATGACATAAAGGTCGTTTAGAACCACAGATAGACCTCGTTGAGATGCCTTATCTGGACTACGACAAACAGACGTACTACCCCAATCAGACAGTTATCTTCTGGCCTCGCTACCGCTGGGGCGCAGGCGGGAATGCTGTCGCATCGTTTGCACCAGTCACTATTTCGCCAACAGAGTAAGTCGTTTCTTATTGAGTTAGGGCTTAATCGCTAGGCCCTAACTCTTCATTATCGAAGGTAAGTAAAACACAAGAGACCTACTCAGAACCTAATTACAGGGAGTAATCAAACACAATGATGTCTTCTAAAAGCGGACGAAACACATCTTTCAGCGCATCATGCTCAGGGTGCGGAAGGTAATTCTGACGGCCTTCTTCATCGGCGAACGTCATTAACACCGAGTGGGTATAACCTTGATTCTTGTTTTCAGGGCTGTCATTTAATCCCCATTCTACTGAAGTGACCCCTTCAACCTTGTTTGGCATCGCTTCAAACAACATCTTTAGTTTTTGAACCTCTGAAGCCTCAGCGTTTTCTTTAAACTTAATCAGTAGAATATGACGAATCATTCCCGTTTCTTTTTGAGTCATTCCTAGTCCTTTCGAGCGTTCGCTTACTGGTTTGTAATGCTTAACCAACACCGAGTCGCGTTCTTAAATTAGAGAACAACAAAATGCCACACGTTACACAACATGCCAAGGCTAGATCGCTAGAGTTTATAAAATACTCCACAACCCAATAACGAAAAATGCTGCACCCGAGGGCCCAGCATTTCTCATGACAATGGTAAGCACATCTTTAACGTTAATCACGACGACCTGTAAGCTGGATCGTTTGGTCTTGATCAACGTTCTTTTGGAATTTTATTCCGCCATTAGCGGCGTCATTTCTTCCTTCAAGCACTGGATCAGATTCAACACGCTCAGCCTTTACTTGATTGCCTTCGCTTCTCATCATATCGAGAGTACTCGCATAAGTACCGTCAGCCGCGAAAGCCGTGTTCATAGATAAAGCCATCAATCCAAGTGCGATTAACTTGTTCATACATCACCTCATTGTATTTCTAATTCTTTGTTCGTTTGGTATCTGTGTTTTTGTTGGGGTAACTTTAACAATCGAACATGAACCATAGATGTGAGCTATGTGATGAGCTGCCGCCGCTCGCAAAAAGACGCACCTTTGAATCAGTGGTTATTCCAAATGTTGAAATCTACCCTGAAAAACAAACAAGCGTAGTTCAGCTTTTAACGGGTTAACTACTTAAAGGCTTAACTGCCTAACTCCCCTACCATCCAAAAAAAGAAAAGGCTCCCGAGGGAGCCTTTGATTAGGGTTCTAGTGACTATTCGCTTATGTTTTTATTTTAAAATGCTTCTTCGAGCGTTTGTTCGTTCTTTTTTTCTGTTTGTTTCTCGCTGGTCTCTACCTCTTTCAAGCGCGCAGTGAAGTGTCTTAACACCGGCGGCTCGTAGGTAAAATCGAGCCCTTTCACTTGTCCTGCATTCTCTTTCACTTTTTCGAATGCTTCGATAATGAAGTCCATGTGTGTTTGTGTGTAGGTCGCGCGAGGAATGGTAAGGCGCAACAACTCAGCAGGACATGGGTGTTGTTCACCTGTTGCTGGGTCGCGTCCTTGCAGCAAAGACCCAATCTCAACCGCTCTGATACCCGCGACTTTATAGAGTTCGCACGCCAAAGCATGTGCGGGAAACTGACCAGCCGGGATATGAGGCAGCAATTTACCCGCATCGACAAACGCAGCATGACCGCCTGCTTGCTGGCACACGATGCCCATCGCTTCTAAGCCATCAACAAGGTATTGAACCTGGCCAATACGGTACTCTAACCAATCTTGGCGCATGCCGTCATAAAGGCCAACCGCAAGACGCTCCATCGCGCCACCTTCTAAGCCACCATAGGTTGGGAAGCCCTCTTGCACCACACACAAGGTTCGACACTCTGTGTACACATCCATGAAAGCGTCGTCTTTAAAGCACAACAAGCCGCCCATTTGTACCATGGCATCTTTCTTGGCAGACATAGCTAAACCATCCGCGTATTTGTAAGACTCACGCGTGATCTGTTCGATTGTCCAATCCTGATAACCCGCTTCACGTTGTTGAATGAAGTAGGCATTTTCTGCGTAGCGTGCCGAGTCCATGATCACAGGAATATCGTACTTCTGAGCGATTTCATACACGGCTTTTAGATTGGCGATAGACACTGGCTGTCCACCAGCAGAGTTACAAGTAATGGTGCTCACAATGTAGGGAACATTGGCTGCGCCCGCTTCTAAGATCGCTTCTTCCAGCTTCACCACATCGAAGTTGCCTTTGAAATCCGCGTTCACTGAGGTATCGAACGCTTCTTTGGTATAAACGTTCTTCGCCACACAGCAATTCACTTGGGTGTGGCCTTGTGTTGTATCGAAGAAGTAGTTCGACAAGGCGACCATTTTGCTGCGATCGAGCCCTTTCTCCATTTCACGCTTCTTAATAAGAACCGGAATGTAGATCTGCTCTGCACCGCGTCCTTGGTGTGTTGGAATCGTCAACTCGTAACCGAAGATATCCTTAACCGCATTCGACAATGCGTAGTAACTGCGGCTACCACTGTAAGCTTCATCACCCATTAACATCGCGGCTTGCATACGCTGAGTGATAGATCCTGTTCCGCTGTCTGTCAGTAAGTCGATAAACACATCATCACTGTCGAGCAAAAATGGGTTCATGCCCGCGTCGACAATGGCTTGTTCACGATAGGCGCGAGTTGTTCTTTTTACTGGCTCTACAACACGAATACGAAACGGTTCTGGTAGATGTTTGAAGTTTTCCATAATAATACCTTTCAATACATTCCGATCAGGTCGAAATGTATTTTCTTTAGATGTCACGAGTCCTCACTATTAAATTAATAGTTCCGTATAAAGATACACAGAAAATTAACAGTGAAAATAAACAAATTAAATAATGACTTATTAATCAAACCTAAACAGAGGCTAAGATAATTAGCGAGAACGACAAAAAACGAATACCCTACACGGAATAATAAGTGCGACATTCATACGTTCAAAGGTTATCAAAGCTGCTGATAGGTAAACAAAGCTCGCTGCTTTGCTGGCGCGTGACGCCTAGAGGGTACTACTCTGAAGAAAGGTGGAACGAGAGTTGGTGATCTAAGGTATACCAAGCTAACAAGGTTAGCCAAGTTGTTGATTGCCATTTCAGATACATGTTCACAATATATCCCTACGTTGAAATCAAGATGATCCGAAGTTTAAATATAGTGCAATTGTTTTATAAATACAGCTTAGAAAAGTATAAATGTGATCAACATTTAGAATGATAATTAAATACGATAGCATCGTTATATAAACTGTGAATCACAGCCGTTTATATACTATTAAACTAGTTCAGCGAGTTACTTAATAATATCGAATCTCTTTTAAACTCAATACATCTCTAATAAGGGGCGAAGATGGCTGTTTTCTAAAAAGCTGTCTTCTAGAGAGCTACTGAGCTTAAAAATCCAAGATCCAAAACTCGCCGATCTAGAAAAGATAAATTCTGATGAGGCTCAAACCTCACCAGAACCGTATTCGCAGTGAATGACTTACTTCTTCTTCACGGCTTGCTTGATGGCCATTTCAGCCAGTTTTGGTGTCGCCGCTTTCAATGCGCTGGGTGCCACCTTCTTACCCACTTTGACTGCTTTATTCAGTTGACCTTTAACTGACGTGCCTCTTTTCATGGCTTCTAAACGTTGGCGGTTTCTCTGCACGTTATTTGCGTCAGCGATACGCTCGATCAGCGTCTGCCTTAAAGTATCTAAACCAAACTTTACCTTGTCTGGCGCAATCGCCAGCGGCAAAGCAATGTCCGGCAGCAGCAGTGTTTGATTATATTCGAGCGCTTGAGCAATGATCTTCGCTTTGGCCGATGTAGGGTTATCTAAGTCATACGGTGGCTGCCAGTCGTCTACAGGCTTTAATCTATCGACTTGATTGACAACCGACACCACAATCGGCTTCTTACGTGAGATGTTCTTCGGATCGTCATAGAAAGCATCAAATCTATCTTTCAATTGCTTATCCAAATCACGCGCAGACTGATTGGCTTTCAATACCCATAGCACCACATCGGCTTGGGTCATCTCTTTCAGCATTAAGGCTTCGGTTTTAGAGTTGCCATCAAGCCCTTGAAGATCAACAACTCGAACATCATTGTCGTCGACAAACGCGTTATACACCGTTGAAGTGTCGGTTGATGGCAGCACATCCACTTCTGCAACCAACTCTTGCTTGAGTGCATTGATAAGTGAAGATTTACCCGAACTGGTTTGTCCCACCAGCACGATTCGCACAGGCTCTAGCTCTGGAGCAAAGCGTTGTTCGTCGAGTTCAGAAACATCAGACACTTTAAGTGCCTCATCTTCAATGCTGAAACGTCCGCTGTAGAGGTCAATCGCCACCGCAGCCACTTCATCTAACAAGGCTTGTTTGGCGGCGTATTGCATGTCATCAACCACACCCCTTGTCATCGTTGCTGTCGCTTGTTCTCGTCCTAAATCAGAAATCACCTTGAGTGGATTCAAATACAAGTTTTTAAGGTGGTTACCCCAAATAGCCGCTTTGAAGATCTTCTGTCCTAGCTCACCGTATTTATCGTAGGCTTCGTAGCCCGCTTTGATGTAAGAAACCTTGAGATACTCAATGCCGGGGATATGCTCTCGCACTACCAATTTGTAGCGTCGGCTGACCTCTTCGAACAGCTTTAGCCCTTCAGGAATCGAAAAGTCGAGCGATTTCTTATCAAACTTTTTCGCAACGAATTCAAGTACCTCTAAACCGGTTTGGTCTAAGTTGCCCCACTCTATGTCGACCATTAATTGTTGGCGTACATGGTGTTTTGAATCATTCCAGATCGACAACTCTTTTTGAGACCAATCAGCCGAAGCCTTAACCAATGCATCGTTGATATCAGCTTTTTTATGCTGTGATTCAGCTTCAGCAGTATCCTCGCCAAGGCCGCCACTCTCTTTATTCGAGAAAGACTCTTTATTTGAAGAGCGGCTTGAAGAACGGCTAGAAATGAACAGAGGAATGGTGAACACCAAGGTACTCACGGCAATGGCAATCGACATTTCGAGTAGATAACCGTATTTGACCGCCAAGAACACACCAAAACCCATCATGATAATGCTTGGGAAGATCGCAGAAATCAGGGCAATGCCCCAGCGGCCGCTCGATAGCACCGCCAGTAATCGAAATAGGTTTCTAATTTTCTTCATAACCCGACGCCGCCTTTCCTTTTTTCAGAGATTCTTTGTAGATCTTCTGCATCTCTTGTTCAGACACTTCTTCACCTTTGTTCTTATGATAGAAGTAAAAACAAGCCGCGCGACCTAAACCATAAGAGGTGCCGAAACTCATTGCCGCTGCAGCCACCGCACCTACCGTTTGACCATAAACTGGAATCAGCTTTATCAACTGTCGAGTGCCCAGCTTCATTCCGTATTGCAAAGCAAAGCTGCTTCCCAGAGTGCCTATCAACTCACTAAAGACTCTCTTATTCCATTCGACCCCATATTGATTGGCCAAGCTGTGAAGCATTTTGGCTTGAATCGCAGGTACCGACACCAAACCAACACCCGGAATCAAGTCACTCGCTGCGGCACTTCCTGCATACCAAAGCACTTCGTTTTCTACTTGATCAAAGTTGGCTTCTTCTTGCGTGGAATGTTCTTTGTCTTGCACCATCATTCCTATCACCGGAAGAATACTGCTCAGCTTTTCTAACAAGATGTCATAGTTGTAAACCGCTTCGCTGTTAGACATAGCGTTGTCATCCGTTTCGAAATCGACCGCTACCGATTCAAACTCTTTACCCCAAGCCTTCTCTACTTGGTTGGTGTTGAACTGAATTTGCCTTGCTCGATCTGGTTCACTGGAAGACAACACCGCCGTATGAACCAGCAACAAGTGTTTAATCTTCTTCTGTTTCTTAATCTGTTTTAGAGCCGTAAGCACAGCGGATTGTTCAGGTTCGTCGGCTTTCATTACAACGACTAACGCATTACCTGCCTGACCAATCTCTTCCAAATCCTCTTTCGCATCGTAATTCGCTTCGCTGAGTCCTCTGGTATCAAGAAACCTCATCACGGGTTTGTCTTGCGGAAACTCATACGACATCGCCGTCATGGTACAAGGCGCAAAACCATTGCCCACTTCTACAGAAGAGTCGCCCGTGACCGCTTGAATAAACGATGACTTGCCCGCCCCCGTTTTGCCCAACAGCCACAATGTAGGAAGATGCTTGCGCTGATATTCATGAGCCTGAGTCAAGTCTGGGTTCTTGCTCGGATTAATGAAGTCTTTTATTTGATCAAACATGTTTAGAGTAACGCTCACTTGATGTTGAGATTCGAGTTGATAACAAAGCAATACTGACTTATATAATCACAAATCATATTAAACTTATGTTTGTTCAGTCGCACAGGTTTACAATGCCTAAACGCTTGTTTTTATTTGCGCGCTCATTTTTATAGACGCTTTTTTATACGTACGGGTATCATCGTATTGATTCGGGTACCTAACGAACATCAACAAACACAGAGAGCTCAAAGAGAAGTATGGAACAAATTTATTTAGCTGGCGGCTGCTTGTGGGGTGTACAAGAATTTATTAAGTACGTTCCTGGTGTTATCAGCACAGAAGCAGGCCGTGCTAATGGAAGCGCCCAGCCAACAGAGAACAAAACGACACAAAGCGACGGCACACAAAGCGATTACAATGGCTACGCGGAGTGCGTACAAATTGAATTTGATCCAAACATCACGTCAGTCACGATTTTGATGGAACACTTGTTTGAGATTATCGACCCTTACAGCTTGAATAAACAAGGTGTCGATGTCGGAGAGAAATACCGCACAGGTGTATACAGCACTAATGCAGAACACTTAACCGAAGCTAAGCACTATATTTCTTCAAGAGATGATGCCGACCGTATCGCTGTTGAGGTGTTGCCGTTGACCAATTATGTTGCCAGCGACGACATCCACCAGCATCACTTAAGTCACTTCCCTGAAGATCACCACTTATGTCATATCCCTTGGGATCTACTGCATAAGTATAAATCACAGTAGTCTCGACGTAAGATTGAGATGATCACGACCTAAGATCGATAAAGCCTCAACAGACATTATCTGTTGAGGCTTTTTAAGTGTTATGGTCAGGACAGCTATCGTGAATTGATTTGGTAGCTCAAGCCATTAACCTTTAGCCATTAGCCATTAGCCATTAACTAATAAATTACTTAGTCGTATTCTCAAGCACGTAGTCTGGACCCGCTGTTTCAGCTGTCACAACCGCAAGTTTAGACACGTCTGCGCCTTCATCTTGGTAAGCGTTAATGCCATTTTCTACAACGACTTTTGGTAGCTCAACCGAGTAGCCTTCGATCAGTTCAGAATCCGTTACTTGACCTACGTAAGTTTCGTCTGTGTAGGTTGCGCCAACTAATGGGAAGTCTTGCGTTGCACGGACACTTACAAATTCAGGTGACTGCGAGTTATCAACCACATTGTGTTTAAACGCCACATCAACACCCGCATAAATGCCTTCCACTTCTGCGTTGTTGAACAGGCTTACACGGTGACTTTGGTTGCCGTAAACAATGCCCCACTCAGTATCAACTAGAGAGTTATTCTCGATCGTGATGTTTTTCGGTGTCCACTGCTTATTAAGCTCTTTGCCTTTCACCGATTGATCTAGCTGCTCACCATTCGCTACGTCGATGATGCCCGTGTTAATAACAATGCCGCCACGTAGGTCAGCGTTGCCTTCAATCACACCATCACGACCACGAGTGTTGGCAATGTAGTTATTGCGAATCACATGATCTTCATCGTAGATACGAATGCCGCCCGTTAGGCGCTTTCCATTGCCAAGAATCATGTTGTTCTCAACTGTGTTGCCTTTACCGTGGCGCAGTGAAATAAGAGCTGCACTTTGGAAGATCGTGTTGCCTGAGATCGTGTTGTCGCCCGACTTAATCGAGATAAGCTCACGCTCACCATCCATATCGATCATTAGGTTGTTCACGAACTTAGAACTTGAATCCCACTGTGAAGATTTAGAATCACCAATACGGATCGCTTCCCAGCTGTTGCCGTTGTAACGAATCGCTTCTTTGATGTCGAATTCGTTGAACTGGTTAGGCTTTTGATCCATGAAGATGTTATTTGCGATCAGGTGGTTGTCAGCTGTGTCATCTTTTTGTACACCAATCAAAGTGCCGCGTTTTTGCTTACCTTCGAAACGGTTGTTGATGACTTTGCCGTCTTTACCCCATAGAGATACCCAAAGGTACTTTGGATACTCAGAACGACGCTCGTCTGGCTCGTACGTGTAATCGTGGTTGAAGTAGTAGAATGTTGAGTTTTGAAGCGTATTGCCATTACCCATCATACGAACTGCACCAAAGCGTTCTTTAGGGCCGCCTTCAGTAAATACCAAGCCATCAAGCGTGATGTCATCGCCTTTCAGTTCAAACTGAATCAACCCCGTGATCCACGCAGAACCTGCTTGCTCTGCCTTGATAGTGATGTCATTCGCCGTGATCGTCACTTGACCTAAGTTCGCGTATTTACCGGCAGGGATAACCACTTCGTCGCCATCTTTTAGGTTTTCAAATTGTGCTTTAAGCGCAGCCACTTGCTCTTCCGAAGCAACGGCTAAAGTGTCGCCATCTACCTCTGTTAAGCGGTCACTGCTCAATAGGTAACTACGGTCAATTTCGCTAACAGCAGGCGTAGCTTGTTCAGCGACACTGACTACGGGTGCTGTTTTTTCTTGTGTTGTACAGCCTGTTGCAAAAGCGAGTGTGAACGCGCTAATAATGCTTACCGATAATAGTTTTTTGTTCATCGTACATCTCACATTAAAGTTTGGATTATAAAAATGACGACCACCCGTTCAGGTGGCCGTGATGTTATTTAGGATGCGAATTAAATTAGCCTTCGGCTGGAGTCACTTCGTCTTGTTGCTCGACTTTGTCATCGACTGCTTTAACAAGTAACAGACCAACAGAGAACACAATCAAGCCACACAGAACGAATACCATGCGTCCCCACATTGGGTTTGGCAGTACGAACATAGTCATTACGCCCACACCCGCTACCGCGATAAGTGAACCCAACATACGACGTTGCTTGTTATCCAGTTTCTTCTGTTCATTACTTTCAGCAACTAGTGGCGTCGCTAGGTTGTTGAAGAACTTGTCTACGTCTTTCTCACGGTGCTCAGCAAGAGGCTTGTAGAACAGTGTTGAAAGAACAAAGAAGCCAGCAGTAAATATGATGTGACCGATAAGGCCGATAGCCACTTTCAGGTCAGCCCACTCACGGCCAGTTAGTTCATTTAGACCGAACCAGTTTTGAATCATGTCCGCAGTGATAACGAAACCAACGAAGTAAGAAACCACACCACCTACAACTAGCGTGCCCCAACCTGCCCAATCCGGTGTTTTACGGATGAAGAAGCCACAGAATGCTGGAATTGTCATTGGGAAGCCGATCAATGCGCCCACGTACATCATGGTGTCGAAAAGGCTCAGACCTTTAAGAGAGTTGATGAACAGAGCAACCAAGATGATCGCGATACCGAAGAAGGTAGACGTTAGTTTAGAAACAACCATTAGCTCTTTCTCTGTCGCTTTAGGACGAAGAATCGGCTCGTAGAAGTTCTTAACGAAGATACCTGAGTTACGGTTTAGACCTGAGTCCATTGAAGACATTGTTGCTGCGAACATAGCGGCAATCAGAAGGCCAACCATACCTGCAGGCATGTATTCTTGAACGAAGTAAAGGTAAGCGAAGTCAGCGGCTTTGCTGCCAGCTTCTGGGTAAGCTGCTGCTAAATCAACACCTTGACCTGCCATGAACCAAGAAGGCATGAACCAGATGATTGGACCAAGCGTCATTAGTACACAAGCAAGTAGAGCTGCTTTACGTGCGTTATTTGAATCTTTCGCAGCAAGGTAGCGGTAAGAGTTAAGCATGTTGTTGGTGATGCTGAACTGCTTTAAGAAGATGAACACAGCCCAGATGCTGAAGATGCTCATGTAGTTCAGGTTATCACCCGTAATGAATGAATCTGTTGGGAAGTCGTTAACGATCTGCGTAACGCCGCCACCGTGGTAAATCGCAACCACAGCACACGTCACCGTTACCGCCATGATGATAACCATCTGCATAAAGTCAGATGCGATTACCGCCCAAGAGCCGCCTGTTACTGACATTACTAGTACAACCAGACCCGTTAGGACAATCGTCGTTGTCATATCAAAGCCGAAGATACCCGATGCGATGATTGCTAGACCATTCAACCAAATACCTGCAGAGATAACGCTGTTTGGCATACCAGACCAAGTAAATACTTGCTCATTCACCTTACCAAAACGCATACGAATCGCTTCAATTACCGTCACAACACGCAGTTGACGGAACTTCGGAGCGAAGTAAAGGTAGTTCATTAGGTAACCGAATGCGTTCGCGATGAAGATAATCGCTACGGCAAAGCCATCGGTAAAGGCTTTACCTGCTGCACCAGTAAATGTCCAAGCACTGAACTGGGTCATAAATGCGGTTGCACCTACCATCCACCACAGCATATTACCTCCCCCACGGAAGTAATCACTTGTCGTACTTGTAAACGTTCGAAACATCCACCCTATCGCAATTAAGAATAGGAAGTAGATGCCAACTATCAGGGTATTGAGTTCCATCGTTAGACCTTTTATTAATGTTTTTTTGTTGAGGTCACTATAAATAAATGGCAAGTATATTTGTACTACAATAATCCAAATGCGTGACAATGATCTTACAGTCTGACACTCAATTAATCATACAAGTGATCGAGTTCAAAGTTGCACCACCTAGGAGCGCAATTCCTCAAGTCAGTGCAGTTATCCGCACTAAATTTCGACCAAAACCCCGAAAAACATGAACAAGGTCTCTAAAAATCGAAGATTCATCGTTAAAAACTATTATTCTTGACGATCAAAGCTTAAAGAAGAGCAGCAAAAATATCGTTAGATATAATTTATAAAAATGAATTAAACCAACATATTTGTAGTACAAATAAGATCGATAATTTGCTTTTAAAAGTTCCCTATATTAGGCAGCCAATAATGAAAACTTGAAAACCACTATTAGATACTGACAGGGATACACGGAAGTGAAATGCTTTTAACACACCCGTTAAACTTTCCCCGTCCAATAAAAAGGTGTCATTATGAAGAAATACGTTCCAATCTTAATTGCTCTTAGTACGGTATCTTCTATGAGCTATGCAGCAACACCGCGTGAAGATGCTGTTGACTACTTACAGATGCGTAAAGGCGTGGCTTACCAAGTAAACCATTCAAAACCTTTCACTGGTCAATTTGAAGAGAAGTTCGATAACGGCCAAGTCGCGACCCAAGCTCAGTTTGCCGATGGCTTAGAACTTGGGCTAGAAACTAACTGGTATCCGAATGGCCAAGTCGCTTCTAAAGTGAATTACGTAAAAGGTGAACTGCAAGGCAAAGCTGAAACCTGGTATCCAAACGGACAGAAAAAAGCAGAACTCAATTATAAAGACAATGAACTATCAGGCACCGCCTCTCGCTGGTATCCCAATGGGGAACAAAGCCTGACAGCTGAATACAGCGACGGACAAAAAGATGGATTGGTAACGGACTACTACCCGAACGGTAATAAGGCCAGCCAAGCGAAGTTTGATGAAGGTGAAGTCGCGAACGGAAAACTTACTCGCTGGAATACTAACGGTGACAAAGTTGAAGAACTGACCTTTAAAGATCACAAAGTCACCTCTAAACAGGTGTGGATGCCTACAGAAAGCTAAGCCTCAAGAACAGCTCTCACGGAGCTCTTTGATATAACTAAACGCCTGCTGTTAAAGTTTGTAGCTACACGTCTGCAACTAAGAGACAAGAGAAGAGAAGAGAAGAGAAGAGAAGGGAAACGAACATTCATGTGATTAAGCGTGAATGTTCGTGGCTTTGATGCTGTAACAGACTCACTTGAGCGTGTTGTCATCAACCTAAAAGCCTATTCTTAAGCCGCGGTTTACACGCTTATTGAGCCGCACACGACTCTCTACTCAAATTTCAAATAAAAAAACGCTCATGTTGCCTGTATCAACATGAGCGCAAGGGTAGATCTTCGACTACCATCTCCTACCTTTCTAGATGAAAGCAGAAGTTATAATTAGAATAGTTGGGAGCAATAATCAAAATGCTTTCGCAAGCACTTCAACGATTTCTTCTTTGTCGCTGATGAGAACAACGGGTAACGATTCGAACCCAGTTCATTCCTATCAAGTTCATACTTATATAGCAGGCTATGTCACTACCTTGCCTACTACATTTCAAACCTTCTCTGATTGAGCTTTAAATCACCTCAAGTAAATGTCTCATGTTCTTAAAGCGGTGGATTTAATCCATTTAGCTTCAAGACCACTCTTACTTATTCGGCTTCACACCGTCTGTTCATGCAATCAACACAGCAAAGTTATGTATTGCTACAGAAAGTTAGTAAATAATAATGTATTACAAATAAAAATGATATCTAAAGGTTCAATTTTTTGCTGTAGCGCACATTTATTGATGAACAAAACTCTTCAAAACCATTATCAACAGCCAAACAAATCACTAAAAAACATCAACTTAACGAAACAACTCGATTTTGTAACCCTTTGTAAATAGTGGTTTTGTCCTAACAACACGATCAAGTTCACAGATCATCACACCTCGGATCGCTACCATATTTGTATTATCTTAATTCAAAATAAAAGGCGTAAATATGAAAGCCCCTCGACTCCTACATCTTGCTGCTTGTATTGGTGCTATCACCTTTGGTTCTCAGGCTATAGCCGCTGAATTCGTTTTCTTAGACGAAGCAACATTAGAAGCGAACCGTACTCTTCTTCAATCAGACAATGCTTCTGAATCAATGAAAGACGCGTACACAAAGCTTATTGAAGAAGCCGACCTAGCAATGAACGATGGTCCTTTTAGCGTTGCTGATAAAGGAATGGTTCCGCCAAGTGGCAGCAAGAACGATTACATGAGCATTAGCCCATACTGGTGGCCTGATGAATCAAAAGAAGATGGGCTTCCATGGATTCGCCATGACGGAAAAACAAACCCAGCATCAAAAACTGACGAAACTGACTCAAAACGTATTGGCCACTTCACCCGTTCTGTTCGTGCATTAGCGGTCGCCTACTATTTTAGCCAAGACGAAAAATATGCTCAGCAAGGTATCGAATACATAAGAACTTGGTTCTTCAACGAAGACACCAAGATGAACCCGAACGTGAACTACGGACAAGGTGTTCCTGGTGTAGCAGAAGGTCGCCGCGGTGGAATCATCGATACAAGAACGCTGACTGATCGCATGTTAGATTCAATCGCTATTTTGTCTCAATCACCTACCTGGTCAGAGTCTGACGAAACACAAATCACCCAATGGTACAGCGAATACTTGGATTGGTTGATCATCGATGATTTATCTGGCGGTCCTAAAGGCGAAGCTTACGCAGAAAACAACCACGGTACTTGGTACGACTATCAAGTTGCAGGTGTTTCTTACTTTATTGGTAACGAAACGCTTGCTAAGCAAATGGTTCAAAAAGGCAAGATGCGTATCGACACTCAATTCGAAAAAGACGGCTCTCAGCCTCATGAAATCGAGCGCACGCGTGCTTACCACTACCACTATTTCAGCCTAGATCCATTGATCGGTATGGCTCAGATCGGTGACAAGGTCGGTATCGATCTTTGGAACTACACCAATAAGAAAGGCGGTTCTTTAGACACAGGTATTCAGCTAATGGCTGATTACAACGACCTATCGAAAGAGTGGCCATACACACAGAAAGACGAACGTCGTCGCGTTGAACGTATGACTCCGCTTTACCTGAAAGCTGGCGTAGCTATGGAAAACCCTGAATGGGTAAAACTAGCAACAGAGACCGATTTCAGCGAATTCACAGTCAAGAAGCAGCTAGCTGAAGTGTGGGCTCAACGAGACGTAGAACTACTTTACCCAAAACTATAATCCCAAATACAACAAAGGGCTCAACGTTGGTCCTTTAGTAACCCCTTTTTATTTAGATACAGTGGAAACAATAACAATGATAAAAACGAATAAAGTAACACTTGCAGTATTAGCGACTCTTTTCGCAGGCAGCGTTTCTGCCGCATCACTCGACGCGCGCCAAGAGTACAAACATGGCTCAGAAGACTGGGCAAGTCGTATCAAGATGAGCGGTTCTGTCGATAACCACTTCTTCGGCGCTGAAATAAAGCAAAAAGGTAAGCCTTTCTCTGAATGGGAAGCGGCAGACAACGAGTTCGAATACGGTTACAAATTCAAGCTTAACGAGCACTGGTTAATTCAACCAAGTATGCCAGTAACGTTTGGTTCTGATAGCGTAACCTACAAACCGCAAGTACGTGTTCAATACTCTTTCGAATCAGGCCTAAAGGCGAAACTTCGCTACCGTCACGAGTTCCGTGACTACACATCTGACTCTTCAAACGAGAATAAGAACCGCAGTAAAGTTACAGGTAACATCGATTACAACTGGAATGCATGGCAGTTCGGCTTTGAAGCTAACTACGCAGAAGACTTCATTGACAATGAGTGGACTGGCGGCGGTGGTGCTGACAACGAGTGGGATTACAACTTTAAAGTGGGCTACAAAGAGGCTGACTGGAGCTGGCGTCCATACGTTGAGTTAGGTAACGTTCAAGACAGCCGTGACCGTCAATTACGTAGCCGTGTAGGTATTACTTACAGCTTCTAATCGATAGCTATATAGATAATCTAAGATAATTACTGTCCTAATTTTCTAAGACCTAAACAAAAGCCAGCTTAATCGCTGGCTTTTTTTCCTTTAAAATCAGTAAAATAAGAGCCGCGCACTTGCAGCTCTTTTTCCTAGTGACTAATCCGATAGAGAAAGGCAACGGTCACATTATCGTTAGGCACAACTCGCTTCTGCTGAGCCAAAAACAATTCCGCTGTCGAAACGGCATCGGCTAATGCATTGTGGCTGTTGTACTCAGGAAGCCCGTACCTTTCGCGAGTCCCTGCCAAGGTTAAATCGACTTCTTCATGATTGCTGATCGCTTTCTCCATGCTTTTCTCAATACACAAGGTATCAAGCCAAAGCAGAGGAATCGCTCGTAAACCATAGCAACGAAGAAGATATTGGCTAATGAACCTCTCTTCTACCATGCAAGCGTGCGCGACAATAATCTTGCCTTTCGCTGCTTCGAAGAACGTCAGCATCGCATCATGAATAGAAGCGCCCTCTTCTAACATTTGCGGCGTAATATGGTTGATCACTGCGGTTTCGGCGTTGATCTGCGAATCGTTATCCAGGTAAATATGCTTGGCTGACGCTAAGTCTATTCTCCCTTTAACCACATCGACCCAACCCATGGACAAAATCAGATCTTGTTCGCTGTCTAAGCCTGTGGTCTCAAGATCCAACACGATGTAGTCACTGTCTTTGGCCAAGTCCGTCATTTCAGGGCAAGGCTGATCTACGAGATCATGTAACGCCTCTGGCAACTTAACCGTTCCCAGATATTGCTTACGTTTACGTTTAATTCGCTCAAGCGGATGAAAGTAATTTAAAAACGATTTCATTAGCGTGCTCCGAAACGAATTTTCGCCGCTTCTTGAAGGTCAGCAATGATCCTAAAGGCATCTTTCAAGTGTTTACGCTCAAAGCTACCAAAGCTATCTGGGTTGATGTTGTTGTCAGGCACATCCCCGTTCTTCAGCGCTTCAAGTTGATGACCGAATCGGAAAGAGAGAATGAACTGGTAAGCACCTAGAATGTTCTTGAATGCGTCGTCGCTCAGCATGCCTTTTTCATTGGCAGCAGCGAAACGTTCGTCAGTCGCCGACAAATCGCACTCCACAGCAAGGCCATAAATACGCGCTAAGTCGATAATCAAGTTGATCGCGTACTTCTTCACGTTCAACGTTTTCTTATTCTCACCTGACTTCTCTAGCACTAAGCTATTGAAGATGCCAAGTGGCGGGTTGGTATTGACCGCGTCTTTCACTAGCGTGCTTAAAAACTCACGGTTACCGCGAATATTGCTATGCAGCTCATCGCGCAGAATACCTTCGAACTCACTGTTGCCGTAGATAGTACGAATTTCTAGGAACACACTGATATTAAGCAAGCGTTCGTACTCTGGGTTAGCCACCCACTTCTTGTAGTAGTGCTTCCATACACTGAGTGGCTGACACCATTTTGGCGTCGCAGCCATGAATTTACCTGGACATAATGGGTAGTGACAGCTTGCTAAGCCGTTGGTCACCATCATCGCTAAGTGTTTGAAGTAAATACGGTCACTGTCGGTTGCATCGTCAGCAAGAACAATCGCGCTGTCTTGGTCCGACAACATGTGCACTTCATTACGTGCGTGCGATCCGGCTACGATCCAAGAGAAATCACACGGTGGTGGGCCTAACTTATCAATCGCTATTTGAATCAATCGACGGGTGTAGGCGTCCATAATCATGGTCATTACCTTGCCGACGGTTTCAGGCGCCACTTTACCTTCCACCAGCGCTTCAAAAATAGCTTGTCGCTCTGAGGTGAACGAAGACATGGTTTTCACGCTGCCCGCGTATTTGATTTTCTCGATCAAGAATATCGCTTGAACACGGTGGTTTTGAACCAAATGAGACGTAGTAAGAAGACCAACGACCTTATTCTCTTTCACAACGGGCAAGTTACGGATATTAAATTGCATCATGATAGAGGCCGCATGCAGCACCAGATCATCCGGTTTTACAGTAAGTGGAGAGTGCGTCATTACCTCTGAGATCAGGCTATCAGTACTCACGCCGTGGGCAATCACTCGCTTAGTCATGTCTCGGTCGGTGATCAAACCAACAATGGTTTCACCTTCATAGATCACGGCACACGGTGAGCGTTGATGAAGCATTTCAACCGCAACCGACTGGATGGTTTGCTCAGACTTAACAATTGCCACCTGCCCGCTTGCCACTTCCTCAACTTTACGAATGAACAGGCCTTTCTCTTTATTCGACCAGACCACATCCAGTGCCGACTTCAAGCGAACCTGCGCCTGTGAAGCAAAGTGTTCTGCGCAACTTGGAAAGGCTTTGAAAAGCGTTTGAAGTGCCGAGTGTGGAATCACATAAAGTAAGGTGTTTTCGATTGCGACAGCTCTATAGCCTTTTTCGTCGTTGACTTCAGAATCTAAGAACGTAAAGCCAAACAAATCTTCACTGCCTAGACGGGCACGAAGCACACCATCCGATTTTCGTTGCTCCATAGAGCCCGTTCGAATGATATAGAGCGATTTTTCCTTCCCAGACTCACACAAATCGACCACATCTCCCTTGCCGAGATAAGTAATTTGCACGTTAGAGGCAAGTTCGCGAAGTGCTTGTTTAGGGATCTTATCGAATGGGTCGATTTGACCTATGAATTGAAGAATATTTGGCAGTAGAGACTGGGGCATAATCACACTCACAATAATTTAATTAGTATTATTATATAACTTAAAATACTGGTTACTAGTGCTTTTAACGAAACAGCAAATAATAGATTAAATATTGGACACCAGTCAGGTTTTCATCAAATTTGGATGCAAAAAAAGCACGTATCAAACGTGCTTTTTAGAGGTCACTGCTGAAATTAGCTTTTGAATAACCGTAATTTTAACTTTGACTACCCTAGTTTTACGAGAATGCCCTCTCGTCGATAATGCAAAACGATCAAAGCTAAAATAACAGTGAAAACAATTAACTAGCGGCTGGTAATCTGTGGTTTGTTTCTAACAGGTGACTTGCTGACGCGTGGCGTGCTTTGTCACTATTACCTGCCATGATTGCTTCATAAATCTGGCGGTGTTCGTTAATACAAGTACTTCCCTCTTCAGAAGAGTGAGAAATAAAGTTAACAAACATGGTGGTTAAGATGTTACCAAATGGAAGATAGAAGTCGTTACCTGTTGCATTGAAGATCAGGCTATGGAACTTCATGTCGATATCTAGCCAACGCTCTTGATCAAGCGTTTCTTCGCTAGAAATTTCTAGCATTTGTTGGAAAATACCAGACAGCTCAATGCGTTGTTCTGCACTCGCGAACTGAGCAGCTAAAGCACACGCTTCTGGTTCAATTGCACGGCGTAAACCCAAAAACTGATGACAGAATTGGTCTGTATCGGCCAAACCGTCCATCCATTCGATCAATTGTGGATCTAAGAAGTTCCAGAACGCGCGGTTAACAACGCGAGTACCAATCTTAGGACGAGATTCTAATAGACCTTTTGAAGTCAGAAGCTTAACCGCTTCTCTTAATGCTGTTCTACTGATACCAAATTGCTCACACAGAGCCATTTCACCAGGGATAATAGAACCTTGAGGCAAATTGCCCGACAAAATACCACGGGCGATTTCACGTGCAACTTGCACATGAAGGCTTCGCTTAGAGCCTGAAATAGAATTGAAAGTGCCAGCCATGTGTCTACTTACCGATTAGATATGTATTATTTAACTCGGACTATAGCACTGATTTATATCTTCACCAACACAGCATCAGAATAACGTGAGGTCACTACCAGTAAAGGTTGGAGCAATATTTCACAAACCTGCTCATCTTTAGGTTTATAAAACCAATTTAACCTATTAATTCATACAAATAGTTCTCATTTACTATTTCAATGTATGCGTGAACTCACAAAACCACCCTTACTCTCACTATTTATGTCGGTAATAACCCGTTTTTAGATAAACACCCTTGAATATAGCAAGTGTTATTGTATGATTTATTGGCGTGAATAATCTACAATATAGGCGGCTCTGATGTTTAACGATTTAAAAGGCAAACGCATTCTAATTACTGGCTCTACTGCTGGTATGGGTTTAGCTACCGCACGTGTCTTTGCAAAATACGGCGCAAAAATCGGCATCAATAGTCGTGCTTTCAGCCCAAAAGTCGATGACGTTCTATCTGAACTTACCGCACTGGGTGGCGATGTTGCCTTTTTTCCTGCAAACCTAATGGACACATTAGAGTGCGAAAGGTTAGTCAAAGAGTTCACTGATCATTTTGGTGGCATGGACGTGTTGATTAACAACGCCGGTGGCCTTGGTGGTCGCGCCAATCTAGAAAATATCGATGATGAGTTTTATGAGCGCGTAATGAACCTTAATGTTCGCTCTGCGCTGATGACAACCAAGTTCTCTATCCCGCACTTACGCGCCTCTGCTGCTGAGTCCGGGCAAACATCTTGTGTGATTAGCACAGGATCTATCGCCGCTCGCGAAGGCGGTGGTGTTGGTGCAGGCATCTATGCCGCGTCTAAGGCTTGGTTACACGACATTCACCGCAATTGGGTGAAAGAGTTCGCGCAAGACAATATCCGTTTCAACATTGTTTCACCGGGCACTATCGACACCGCATTTCACGATGGCAAGAGCGACGATTTGAAAGCGACCATTGCTAACAACATTCCAATGCGACGCTTTGGCCATATTGATGAAGTTGCCCCTTCATTCGCTTTCTTTGCATCGCACGCTTGCAGCGGTTACATCACAGGTCAAATCCTAGATGTTAACGGCGGACAAATAACGCCCTAGTTAGCTGGTTTATATAAGCTCACTCAGCGATTTAAGTTCGCCACACTATATAAGGTTAACAGACCCGAGTAGATGAGGGAAAACCTCACACTAAATTCGACGTATACACTGACACTAAACACCAGATTCGTCTGGCTTTTAGTGTTTTCAAAGTTTCAATTTCAGGTGGTTTAAATGTCAATATTTACATTGGTGGAAGATTCAAGCCGCCGAATTCATGTTCAAGTGGCGAGAGAAATTGCTCGCAAGATCTTGTCAGGCGAGTTAGAAGAAAATCAAAAGTTACCCAGCGAAATGGAGCTGTGCGAAATCTTTGGAGTGAGCAGAACTGCCCTTCGAGAATCAACTAAGCTACTTTCGGCAAAAGGTTTAATCGAGTCGAAGCCAAAAGTGGGCACTCGTATCAAACCGAGAACACAGTGGCACTTCTTGGACCCGCAATTGCTATACTGGATCCAAGATTTAGAAGATACTAAACCCTTCTTGTCTCAATTTTTAGGCTTAAGAAAAGCGATTGACCCGGAAGCGTGTGCGCTCGCTGCAACCAATGCAACTGTAGAGCAACGCAAAGAGCTTTCGATTCTTTTCCAGAAAATGACCATCGCAGCAAATAGCTTCGATTATGAAGAGTGGACGACCAACGATCACCTGTTTCACCAAACGATTTTCTTATCGACAGGTAATCAATTTTACATTCCATTCGCGAACATTCTGTCGACTATCTTCAAGCAGTTTATCGACCACTCCGCTGAAGGCGGTCGCTTCTGTTTAGAAGAACACAAAGCGATTTACGACGCAATAATGTCTGGCGATACCAAGCAAGCTCGAATTGCTTCTCAAGTCCTGCTAGACGATGAGAACCAAAAGCTCTCTAGGGTTGAATTAGCCATCGCATAACCGAGATTAACCAAACTGACTTGTTTTTCAAAGACACAAGTCAGTCTTGTTTTAGCACCCATTTTTTAACCATCAACTACCGTAGTGTTTTCTTCTTTAAACGCTCTACTCCGCCACCTCAGAGAAAGCTTACGGTTATACACATAAGGTGTTGTTTGTGTCTTCACAATCGTACGTAAGGAAAAATTTCTCTCTCGCCTGGCCCCTCGCCTTAAACGGTATCTTGATGCAGTCGATGTTGATGATCGACACGTTGCTGGTTTCCCCTCTTGGTGAAATCCCTTTAGCTGCAATGGGGATTGCGACGACTATCGTTGCCTTTGTACTGGGAATTCAAATGGCGCTGGCAAACGGTACTCAGTTAGTATTGAGCCGCGCAGTGGGCTCTGGCATCGCCGCGTCATTATCTAAAGCATTTTGGGCAGGGTTATTTATCAACCTTGGCGTAGCAACACTGTTTTGGCTTCTACTTACTTTTTTCGAACAACCCTTGATTCAAGCATTAACAGACGACGCTTCCCTTCACTTAGAAATCAGCCGCTATCTAGACATCTCGAAATACATCGTTATTTTTACCGCGTTAACGCAGGTGATCATTGCTTTATTTAATGCGCTAGGCAGAACTAAAGTCCCATTCAAAGGTTACTTAATTGAACTGCCTATCAATGCTGTACTCTCATATGTGCTGATTCATGGTTTTTCTAATTTTGAAGGGATTGGAGTACAAGGCGCTGCATTAGGCAGCATTATTGCAATAACGATCCGCTTGCTGTATTTGGTTTTGTGCGTGCATTTAAGCTCAGCGATTTCACTCAAATTAGACGCTCAGCGCTCTGAATTCTTTACCAACGTTCGCCGTCACTTTATCGAAATATTCCCTGTAGCAGCGAACGTGACCATGCTTTTGATTGGCGCAACGATATATCAATTGTTGTATTCGCAACTTAACATCAACGCTTACGTAGCGATTACTTTGGTGATGCCTTGGATCAGGGCTGTCTCTCAATTTATTACCGCTTGGGCTCACTCTTCCGCGATTACTATCAGCCAAGCGATTGGCTCCAAAAAGATGGATGACCTAGTCAAAAACGTCGATACCAGTATCGATATTGCAGTCGTCATTTCTTTCGTTTGTGCACTCTTATTCGCAGGATTAAGTCTGGTCATTGGTGACATTTACCCGAACTTGGATGAATCTACCTATCAAGCATTGGCCGTTATCGCCCCACTCTACATATTCTTGCCAATTGTTCGTGGCTACAACACGGTTCATGGGAATGTACTAAGAGCACTAGGAAAAACGACCGCAGTCTTCAAAATCAACTTTACTGGTCAATGGGTAATTTCAATTCCATTGTGTGCATTGATCATCTTTGGTTTAGATGGCTCTATCTTTTGGGCCTTTGCTATCCAACCATTCGAAGAAGTCGTTAAAGCTTTCCCATTCCGTCACTTAGCTCGAAAGTCTCTAAAGGAGTTTGATGCCGACAAAGCTAAAGAGTTGATGTATGACTAAGTCCGGTATCGAGTCGCCGTCCTAAAATCTTTCTACGCTTTCTGATTACAACCTTGTCTTTTGACAAGGTTGTATTGTTTCAGCTGTACCGTTCATTGGTAAGCTTCATTGTACTCTCGCTGATACCCGGCTCATCTTAAATCTCATAGAAAACAAAAAGACCACTCAACATTCGGTTCAGTGGTCTTCGAAAACATTCCTTAAGGCCTGTTTCTAACTAGCCTTATGTACTATTTGCCGTTCAACTTTAGTGCCGAGAAAGTCACACTGTTATAGTCGCCATTCTTTTTATCGACAGCGAAATCGCCAGTACCGCCACAACCTGGCCCCCATACAGGGTGAGAATCGCTCACGCTACATTGGCCGTATGCGCCCGCTTTGTAATAGAAATCATCTTCAGCATAACCCGTTGGTGAATCAAGCTCATCAATACCCTTGCTCAGATCGATTTCATACTTAACGGTATCGTGACGCTCGGTTTCAAACGTTAGGTACATCATGGTGCCTTTCACTTCCACTTTGTAACTAAACTCTTCACCAAGAGCAATACCCGCTTCACCCGGTTCCGCTGGGTTTTCCCAAGTGTTACCCCAAACAGGGTAAGCGATATCGGCACGGTTAGGATCTTTTTTCTCTAGGTTACGTTCATAGTTCCAGAATACTGAACCCATTTCTTGGTCAGGAAACTTCTTATAGAAGATCTTTAGTGGTTCATTACCATGCCCATAACCGGTTCCAGCTTTGATTAGCTCATTATGTTTTTTAGCGTGAATCTGACCAACAACCACCGAGTGAGCTGGGTACTTTTCTGGGAACTTAGCGTTAACTGAGACGTGATTAACTTTTAATGTCGCTTCTAATGTTCCGCCAACGGCACTGTACTCGCTTGCTGATGGATGGCTAGACAATGCCCATTGGTTTCCTTTGTCCGCCGTATCGATTGAGAAATCAGCACCGCGTGGCATCTGGCGTAACTCAGAGCGTGCGTTTTTCGAGTTCTTCGTGGTAATAGCTTGGTTTTGTACTTCAAAGACGAGATTACCGTCTTTATCAAGGTGGAAGAAATCGCTGTGTGAGTAGCTCATCATTGCCACCCCTTCGATTTCGTCAACACGACCATCTTCATTGATATCTGAAGGTATAGTTATTTTCCAATTGTGCATATCGAATTTATCGGCAGGTACGGGGTAAGAAACACCGTTATTTGCGAAAGTAACCATTGGTACAGTCGCTAATAGCGCCACTGCTAATATGTTTTTCTTAAACATGACTCATCCTTTATTGTTAACAGATACCGAGTACACACTCAGTACAGAAACCACTTTTGAACACGAATTAGTACTAAATATTTTCTCTTCGACTTAAATAAGCCAACCGATAAATAGAATTTACATTTAGCCATTTTGTAACTTTTATTAAACATCTGGCTATGGTTTATATTTATGCCTCTCAACATGCTCCCTATGTTTAAGCCACGATGGTTAAAATCATCATTATTAACATATAGAAACACTTAATATTTGTATTATTTTAACACATGCAAAAAAGTGATTTTCTAAGGTTTGTGAATATGAGAAGTACGTCATGATTGATTTAATACACAAGCCCTAAATTGAGATATTCATAACATTTAGCTATATACTTGGGCCATTAGTCAGAACTTTTTGATAGATCTCACAGAAATCTGACTCAATAATAAATACCATATTTGTCATACATTAATTTAATACCATGTAAGGTATTGGTTTGTGAGCCACGGGTACATTGGATGTATCCAGAATTAAAAAATAATAGTGAGACAAAGGTATGAATTCTGTTACAAAAATTGCTGCAGCTGTTGCATGTACTCTTTTAGCGGGCACAGCTACTGGTGCATCTCTTGATTATCGTTACGAGTATCGTGCTGCGACGGATTATACAAAAACAAATGGCGACACGGCTCACGTAGACGCTCGCCATCAACACCGAGTGAAGCTAGGTGAAAGCTTTAAACTGTCAGATAAGTGGAAGCACTCAACGGGCCTTGAAGTTAAATTCCATACTGACGATTCTTACTACGACGCAGATTCTGGCGAAGTTAAATCAGCAAACAGTAGAAGCTTCTATGACGGCAATTGGTATATTTACGGTATGGAAGTAGAAAATACAGCAACTTACAAAGTCGATAACAACTGGTATCTACAAGTTGGTATGCCGATCGCTTGGGACTGGGATGAGCCGAACTACAACGGCGGTGACTGGAAGATGAAAAAAGTCACTTACAAACCTCAATTCCGTGTTGGTTATAATGCGGATATGGGATTAACGACTGCCATTCGTTACCGTCACGAGTATGCTGATTTCCGCAACCATACACAGTTTGGTGATAAGGATTCAGAAACTGGCGAACGTTTAGAATCAGCTCAAAAATCCAAAATAACGCTAACAGGTGCATATAAAATTGAGTCTCTACCGAAGCTTGGTCTTTCTTACGAAGCAAACTATGTAAAATCTTTGGATAACGTACTTCTTTATAATAGTGATGACTGGGAATGGGATGCTGGCTTAAAAGTAAACTACAAGTTCGGTTCTTGGAAACCTTTTGCTGAGATTTGGTCTTCTGATATCAGCTCATCTTCTAAAGATCGCGAAGCAAAATACCGTGTTGGTGTTGCTTACTCATTCTAATTAGAAATAGTCAATTTATAAAATACCCCTCTCCTCTTGTAAATTTTTGGGGCATATTTTAAGCACTTTATTTAAATAATAGGATGTTCTAATTAACGTTAGTTTCATCCTAATAAATATTTAACGACTATTCATTATCTACTTCTTATGTGATTTACATATGGATTTAATATCATAAAGAGAATATTTTATGCAGATTTCTAAAGTCGCTACAGCTGTCGCTCTTTCGACAGGTTTATTATTCGGTTGTAACAGTGATGGTTTACCTATCCCGACCGATGGTTCTACTGATCCAGGTAACCAACCTTCAGCATTAACTACGGGTTACTGGCAAATCAGTGATGGTAACTCCGCTTCAATATCCGCGTCATCAAATGCAGATCTTCCAAATGTGTATGTTTTCCAAGAAGATGGTAATCATAAATACTATGACGACGATGATGACTTAGGTACTTACACGATTAAAGATGCAAGTGCTTCTACTAATAATTATGATGAAGAAGCCGGTACGGTCTCTTTCACATATTATGAAACAGGCACATCAACGATCGAAATTCTAGATGGTGTTTTTTCTTTCGATGACGCTGGTGCTCTGAATATTTCAGATAACACCACTGGCATAGACTACTCTGGTTCAGACCAAACTGCGACTGACGCCGTACAAGAAGCTATCAGTGAAGCCAATAAAGCAAATGGTATCAATGGCTACGTTCAAATCTTGGACACCAACAATGGCGGTGTAAAGAATGATGTGGGTGAACTACGTTTGAAATTGTCTGACAGCAGCACAGGGGCAACAGTAGACAGTATCGCATCAGGAAAGGTAACCGTTGACTTAATCTACCAAGTAGATGAAGACACCGAGCAAGAAGCGAATGGTTCAGGTAACAACGCTTATATTAGTCTCTACGCTTCTGGTACTTCTAACACTAATTTACACGGCGAAGTTATTTTTAATGCTGGAGAAATTTTCTACCGTTCCACGGTTACCGATAGTAGCGGTAAACCTCAAATTCCTGATGAGCCTGTAGGCACTTACACTTTAGGTGAAGATCTCGCGGTTGAAATCAGTTGGGCGAGCGGTTACTACACATTCAAAGTCAATGACACTGTATACGACAATAGCGGCAACGGTTTTGAGGCTTTCGACAAAGCTGCCGTTACTATCGTGTCATTGAAGCTTGGTGATACTTCCAACACAACACATTACGAATTGAACGCTGATAACTTTAAAGTTTATTCAAATGACACGACTACTGACGAGTTAGTATTTGAAGATAACTTTAACAATTACCCGAATGGCCAAGCGCTATCAGGTAATCCGTACAACAACAATACTGCGGAAGCGACAGTTGTTGTTGATGGCGGTAGTACTGAGCCAGAACCTGAACCTGAACCTGAACCAGATCCAGAGCCCGGCGAAGTAACAGACAACTTCGATTCTTATACTGTAGGTACGCAGATCGATGTGGCTAACCCTGCGTACCAGACAAAAGGTGTTGATGGGGTTTTAAATACAGCAGTGATCAGTAGTGACTTTGCCAAGTCGGGTTCTAACTCTTTACGAATTGAAGATGGTGCGGACTCAACCACTGATAATAACAAAGCTATCGTTGGCCGCGACTTTGCTAGTGGCGCAGCAGAAACTGGCTCTGTTTCTACATCTGTATACATCCCTAGCGATGGCTATGTAAAAGCATCATACATTTTCTTAGGTTCTAATAACGATGCATCATCTAGTGGTCGCTTCACTGAAGTTGTATTTACATCTAGTATGATTAAATTCCGCAACGAATCAGGCAGCCAAGTTGACCTTGCTTCATACTCAAAAGACACATGGGTAGATGTGACCATTTCATGGGTAGATACAGACATTACCGTCAATGTTGATGGAACAGACTACACTGGGTTAAAAGCTGAAAATGCAGGTGGTTCCCCGACCGCTATTGCACTATACACTGGTGACAATGGTTCAAAAGGGACATACACCTACTTCGACAACCTAGATTCAGACCTATTCTAGTTCTCACTAGAAAGTCGGTTTGACTTGATTGCTAGATAAAACAAATCCCTATCAAAGTAATTAGATAGGGATTTTTTATTGTTAGCTCAAGAATAAAAGCAGACTGGCGATTCAGTTAAGCTCTCTGACTCAGCGGAACTTTGCTTCAGCGTTGAATAAGCACCGATGCTGCTAGTAAAGAACACCCCTTGCCTCTCTAATTATTTAAGGTTCATCGCG
>NZ_JBFRKI010000025.1:0-17165 GCF_041469245.1 Vibrio sp. 10N.286.51.B11
ACGTTTTGATATTCATCAACGAGTGCCCACACAGATTGATAGGTTTAAATTGTTAAAGAGCTTTGCTTGTCGAAACTTTCTTTTTACAAAGAAACCCTTGAAAGCGGACGTGAATTCTAGCGATTTAATCTTAAGTGTCAAACACTTTTTAAAATTAATTTCTTTCGAACTTTCCGTCTTACTGATTACCGCTGAAGCCTTATGGCATCTGCCGTGTCAGTGAGGCGGCATTATAGAGATCATCGAAAACATGGCAACCCCTTTTTTGATAAAAATTCAAAAAACTTGCTTAAGTGGCTACTTTTACGTCAAAAGGCTCTTTCGTAGCTCAAAGCTCATACAATAATGGGTGTATTACTTAAAACTTTGCGATTAGATCTTTCGAAAAAGCCTCTATATCTAGCTCAATGCTCCATTTCTCACTCACTTCTAGGATGTTATCTAGCGATTGCTGAACTGTTTTTATCGTCAATGTGTTGTTGTCTAGGTCGTATACCTGTTTTTGCGTGGTGTAATAGAAATAAAGGATGGTCAGCGCGTCTCGGTCGCCTTGCTCAGCTTTGGGTTGAATACGCTTGAGCTTACGATAGATTTGATTATGGATTTGTTTAAGGTTCCATACATAAAGCGCTTCTTTGAAGTAATCATGCCCTTTCACACGGCTCGCGATAAATGCATTCAATGCGACTGATAAGATCACACCTAATACGTTCAAGTGGAAATTACCTGTCGATTCGCCTGCGATTGATTGCCCTGAACCGAATAGCTCGATCAGTATGGTTCCGAATACAATGGCGAACACTGCGAGTGACCCAACCAACGAAACCAACAGCAGGTTCATCTTCTTTCTATATTCTTCTTTATTGATCTTCTGTAACTTCATCGACTACTTCCTTATGTAAGTCACCTAATAATTTGCGCATACTATCTACGTAAACATTGGGTCGCTTCAACCCTTACCATCTTGTAATGTGGTCATTCTCTATTTAATACGCAGAGTTCTTCTGGTTGGCGCTATACGCAACTCTATTTGACTTCATTAATAGAAAAGAGTTACATACCGCCACAATTTTGGTTATTCATCAATTCATGTTGATAAAGCCCGTTTCGCTTTATCACATACTGACAAGGTACATTCCATGCGTTCATTTGTATTACGCGCTCGCGCAGCCCCTACAGAGAGCAAACTTATCTTAGAAGGTGTTGGGCAAGATGCTCATACTGAGATTCTGGCTCATACTCTGATGAACACGATCTTCGTTGCTCAATCTCACCGTGAGAATGTCACCGTACACCTTGTATTAGAAAGTACTAAAGACTTTTCACGTACGATCACTTTCGATTCAAATGAGATCACCAACATTGGTGGCTTTCATGAATCGGCATTGTTATCAGCGGTAGTAAGAGCGGTTGATGCTTCTCAAGGTATGACCAAAGAGCAGACTCGTCAGGTTGAACCGGGAATCGTCGTTCGCACTATGAGCTTTGAAAAACTAGTCAAAGAACTGGCTGAAGACCACCAGCTATACATGATGGATAAGAAAGGTGACTTTATCCGTGATGCAGAGATTGCTGAAAACCCATGTTTCCTTCTTACTGATCACATCCCTATGCCGAAGAAAAGCTACAACAGCTTAAAGCGCTTAGGGACAGAAAAAATCAGCTTAGGCCCGAACATGCTGTTTGCTTCTCAGTGCGTTGTATTGATCAATAATGAGCTGGATATTCGCGGTTTCTAGCCCCCGGACTGATAAGCTAAACAAAAAAGAGCTCAACTAAGTGAGCTCTTTTATTATCTATCTCTTGGTATCGAGGGTGTTATCTCACAATCAAGCCTGATTAACCAAAGATGAAGCTGTATAGGAAGCCTGCACCCATCGCCATGCTTAGGATAACGAATAGGAATGCTGCAATCATTTGGTTCTTGAAGATTGATTTAAGCAGGATAACTTCCGTCAAACTTGCACCTGCACTACCAATGATCAATGCCATTACTGAACCCAACGCCATACCTTTCTGTACTAGAGCTGCACTTAATGGGATTACCGCTTCAGCACGAATGTACAGTGGAATACCAATCACGGCAGCTACTGGAATCGCATACCACATACCTTCACCAGCGTACTGTGCAATTAGGTCTGTAGGAATGAAGCCGTAGATGAATGAACCAATCGCGATACCCATCATTAGGTAAAGGAAAACTTGTTTGAAGTCTTTCCAAGTTGAGAACCAAATTCTCATCCAACGACTAGGTTCTTTCTTCTCTACGATTTCAGCTGTTGCGCTTCCATCCGCTGAACAGCATGAAACCGTTACTTGTGGCTCTTCTTTTTTAGAATCGCAGCAAGATGTCTCTTTCGCCATTACGGGTGCAGGTTCGCCACATGCACTTGTACCACATGAAGATTCTGCTTTAACCGGTGCTGCTTTCTTAGGAGCAGAGTCACCACAGCTAGTGCCACAGCTTGAAGCTGAACCTGTTGATTCATACGCTTCAGGTTTTACGTAACGCTCAAAGCCAAGCTTCTCAAGTGCGTAACCAGCCACTACAGACACCGTCATTGCTACAAGGAAGTAGAACACAGCAACTTGCCAACCGAAGGTAATCACAAACAAACCAATGATCACTGGGTTCAATAGTGGGCTACCAAATAGGAACACCATCATTGGACCGAAACCCGCTCTTGCACGCAGCAATCCTTTTAAGAAAGGAATGGTCGAACATGAACAGAAAGGTGTAATTGCACCCAGTAGTGCTGCTACTACATAACCCTTACCATTACGTGAGCTCAGGATAGATTGAATCTTTTCTGGTGTAAGGAACTCTTGAAGAATCCCAACAATGTAGCTGATCGCTAAGAAAAGGATAATTAGCTCTACTGCTAACAAAGCGAACATATCAAGTGCGTCTTTCAGCATTGTTAACATTTCATTGCTCATAATTAACTCCAAACTGGATTGAAGGTCGGGCTCTATGAGAAAAGTAACCAACCCTTAATTTCGAATATTCTCGAATTATAGAAATAAACAGCTCCAGAACAAGCATTATTTCGATAAAAAATCGAAATGATTTTCGAAAACACAGTTTTTCAATAACTTACACAGACACCGTTTTTAAATTTGAATTCGACATACATTTCGACTAACATCGAAATTAAATCTTGAGGAGTTAATATGAACTTAGAAGTCGTTGCGAAAGCACTTAAAGAGTTGGGGCACCCTATTCGCCTAACCATTTATAAGAGTGTCGTTAAAGCTGGCTACCAAGGCATTGCAGTTGGCGGCCTACAAGAAGAGCTAGGCATTCCCGGTTCTACCTTGTCTCACCACATATCAAGCTTGGCGTCTGCGGGCCTAATCAGCCAAAGACGAGAAGGAAGAACTCTATTCTGCGTGGCGGAGTATGAGTGCCTAGAAGGTGTGATTGATTTCTTACAAGACGAATGTTGCGTAAATGAACAGTGCAACTAATGCACCTTTGAAGCTCGAACAAGTCTGGGCCGAGTATCAGCAAGCATTAAAGTCATTCCTGCATTCAAAGGTCAACAACTCTGCGGATGTAGACGACTTGCTCCAAGATATCTTGATTAAGACCTAGTTAGCCAACAACACCATTATCGACTTCTACCGTAAGCATGCACGCCAACAACGTGATAGCCAAATTGATGCTGAAGATCTGTGGTTTACCGATTTAGACCACGACTCTGAATTTAAGCAGAAACTTTCATTGTGTATTGAACCTTTTATTCAGGCATTGCCAGAACAAAGTTCATCGCTACTGCTTGCGGTCGACATCAAAGGCCAAAGCCAAAAAGAGATCGCAGAAGCGCAGAACGTCAGCTATTCAACGGTTAAATCCCGCGTGCAAAAAAGCCGTGCTGATCTTAAGAACCTGTTTGAAGAGTGTTGTAACTTGTCCCTTGATCAACAAGGCAATGTGATTGATTGCGAGCTTAAGCCGAACGCCAGCTGCGGCAAGTGTTAATCGTTACATCGAATCCGTTATTTCAATAGAACAAAGCCAGCAATTAATGCTGGCTTTGTTGTTTTCATAATCTGCAAATCACTCTTTACTTAAGCAAATCTAGAGCTTGAGCGAACCGAACTATGCTGCTTCCGCTTTTACCACAGGTTGATAGCGCCCCGGTTTATGATTCATTGCTAGAATCAAGTTGGTGACTATCGCACCAAGCACAGACAGAAGAACCAATGACACATCAACAATGAACAGAGAAAGCACAACAATCGTGCAGTCTAATGCCATCTGAACCTTACCTGCTCGAATTCCAAAACGTTCTTGTAAGAACAACGCCAGAATGTTGAAGCCACCTAAGCTCATCTTGTGACGGAAAATCACCAGCATGCCGGTACCAATCAAGCCACCACCAAGTAAAGCTGCATACAATGCATGAATTTCGGCAATTTGAATCACGTGATACAAGTGATCCACGGCGAACGAAACAATCGAAACCGCGATAAACGTATTGATTGTGAAGCGCCAGCCCATACGAGCAACCGACAAAATATAGAAAGGTAAGTTAAGTGCGAAGAATACTTGGCCAAAGCTCAAATCTGTTACTTTGGTAATGAAGATCGCTAGACCAGCCGTGCCCCCGGTGAGCAAACCGACTTGGTTGAAAAAGATAACGCCGAGTGAAACCAATGCGCTACCTAAGATCAGTGCCAGTAAGTTTTCGCGAAGATTATGATCTTTATCCATGTGAATGACTCTCCCTGAATCTTTTAACATCGCGTTTCAGTAGTCTTGAAACGATTTATGCCCAAATTTACGATGTTTGACAGATAAGTCGAGTGAACGAGCAATGTGGCTTAGTGATTAGTTTGTATATTAGTTTTTACAGATTTGTGAAACTTTAAATTAAACAGCTAGTTATAAGCCTTAATTTAGACTTTCATTCTTAATTAGATACTTGTTTCTATTAACTAACGAGCTTCAAGTTTTCTTATTTATTGAGCGCGTTTTATACCAATTCCAATCAAGCGACAATCTATGCATAAAACGCATAGACTACATCACAAATGGTCATTTGATACATACCCGACTCATCACTATGATGCGCGACTTCTTACAACATTGAGCGCATGTCAACACCGTATGTTTTCACAATCTCTTTTTGCCCAACTTGCCAGAATGACGTTATTCCTCGTCATTAGTTTGGTTATTGTGCATCACAGTCAGCCATTGATTGATCTCTTGGCTCAGCATGCCGTAAGCAGTGGTTGCCACCAGCAGTCAGGGCATGATCATTCTGGGCACGAACATCACCATGAGATGACTGACCAACACATGTCAGCGCAAGACCACTCACATCACCACCATTAATTTAAGAGTATTAGAATGAGCATTTTCCGTTTTCCTTTACTGGTATGGCTAGGGATAGGCACACTTATTATCAGTCTAGGGATCAGACAATCATTCGGCATTTTCATGATGCCAATTTCAGAGCATTTCGGCACGGGTCGAGAGTTTTTCAGCTTCTCTATTGCTCTACAAAACTTATTGTTCGGTGTGTTCCAACCTTTTGTTGGTATGGCCGCTGACAAATGGGGAGCAAGACGCATCATTATTGCTGGCGCATGTGCTTACGGTTTGGGTTTACTTCTTACCTCAATTTCTACCGAATCGAGCATGCTTTACGTTTCGTTAGGCGCACTGGTTGGTCTTGGCTTGAGTGCGACAAGTTACGTGATCGTGCTTGGCGCAGTAGCGAAAGTTGTACCAGCAGAGCACGCGGCTAAGGCGTTTGGCTTAACCACGGCTGCAGGTTCATTTGGTATGTTCGCGGTAATTCCGGGCGCACAATACATGCTGAATGAATTTGACTGGCAGAGTGCGATGCAAGTGTTTGGCGTACTGTGTTGTTTGATGATCTCTTTTGCGCTGTTCATGCGAGCGCCTAAAGCAGCCTCAAACAAACAAGCGCAAGCTGAAGAGAACCAAACACTCAAAGAAGCGTTGTCTGAAGCGTTTGCTCACAAAGGTTACTGGTTGATTCACGCGGGCTTCTTCGTGTGCGGTTTCCACGTAATGTTTATCGCAACGCACTTACCGAGCTATTTAGCAGATAAAGACCTACCCGCGAGCAGCGCTGCAATGGCACTGGCTTACGTTGGCATCTTCAACATCTTCGGGTCTTACTTCTGGGGTGTAATGGGCGACAAGTTCAGCAAACGCCACGTTATGTCTGCACTGTACTTAGTGCGTACTGTGGTTATCGGTGCGTTTGTTACTCTGCCTGTGACTGAATCAACCGCGGCTATCTTCGGTGCGGCAATTGGATTCTGTTGGTTGGGTACGGTTCCGCTAACGTCTGGCTTAGTACGTCAGATCTTCGGTGCCCGTTACCTATCAACGTTGTACGGTTTGGTGTTCTTTACTCACCAAGTGGGTAGCTTCTTAGGCGCTTGGGTGGGTGGTCGTATATACGATTACTACGGTTCTTACGAGCCAATCTGGTGGTCAACGGTGGTACTGGCATTTGCAGCAGCACTTATCCATTTACCAATCAATGACAAGCCGATTGAGCGAGTGAAATTGGCAATGGCTTAACGTTTTATGCTGACTCCCCCACTAGCGTAAACAACAAGTCGTTCCAATAAAGCGAGTGAGTATTGAAAGGAAGCATCCTGAGATACTCACTCGCTTTTTTGTTGGTCGCGATAATAGAAACTATAACTAGCGAAACTGGCATAAAGCTCACTGAATAATAAGACTATTCTCTTGGTTTTCATTTATAGTATCCACCCGCTCCTTTAAAACTAATCCGCAGGCTTATGGAATACATGGATCAGACTGCCCTTATCGCAATGGCACTTATTTTTGTCGGCTCATTTGTGCAAACCGCAATCGGCTTTGGTTTGGCCATTGTTGCAGCTCCACTGCTGTTTTTGGTCTCTCCTGATTATGTACCTGCACCTATCTGTTTAATCGGTCTGTTTATCTCGTTATTCAACGCTTTTAAACATCGAGCAAATATCTCTATTGGCGGATTAAAAATCGCATTGCTGGGCCGCATTCCGGGGTCACTGGCAGGTGGCGCTTTGTTAGTGATGGTTTCAACGAGCGTGTTATCACTATGGTTGGGCTTATTGGTTGTATTCGCCGTGATTGTTAGCTTACTGCCGTTTAGGTTAGAACCGACGCCTGCCAAAATGGGTATCGCGGGATTCTTCTCAGGCTTCTTCGGTACCAGCTCTGGTATTGGTGGGCCGCCAATGGCACTCCTACTTCAACACCAAGATGCCAATCAACTTCGTGGTAACCTATCTGCGTTTTTTGTGTTTAGTTCTATCATTTCATTACTGGTACAGATCCCAATTGGCTTCTTCACGATGCACCATTTGATCATCACAATCCCGCTACTTCCTGCCGCTTGGTTGGGTTACAAGGTAGCGTTATTGACGACGCAAAGCATTCCTAAAGAGAAGATACGTATCGGCTCTTTGTTACTATGTTCTATCAGCGGCTTCACTGCTATTTGGCAAGGCTTAGCTAGCTAGAAGCAGAAACATCGATAAAACAACAAACACACAGATCCACCACCAAATTATGAAAGGGCGTTCTATGACATACGACGAGTTCAATGCATTCTGTGAATCACAAGCAGCCACCAGCTACGTGATGCAGTGGAATAACTCGCACGTTTGGAAAGTGGGTGGCAAGGTGTTTGCGATTGGTGGTTGGGGACCGAAAGATGAGCCTGCGTTTATCTTCAAGGCGTCCGATCAGAATTTCGACTTTCTCAAAGAAGAGCCGGGCTATAAACCCGCACCCTACTTTGCTTCACGCGGTATGAAATGGATTCAGCTGTTTGAAAGCACGCCACAAAGGGATGAGGAGCTGAGATACTATCTCATTGAGTCACACCGAATTGTGTCCTTAGGTCTAACCAAAAAGAAGCAAGCAGAGCTAGGGCTCAATCAGTAGCGTTTATTACGTACTGCTAATCTGAGCCCTTCTTTTGCAGTGAGGACGGATCCCTAAGAAGTCTGTTTCAAAAATGCAGGTAAATAGCGTTCTATTTTTTGCTCTGAGATAAGCGGCACCAATAAATAGATCAAACCCGCAAAGGTAATAGATCCGGCTAAGTCTTCTGGTCGATGCATGCCAAGCCAAACACGGCTATAGGCGACACCACCAGCCCAAACCAGTAAACCGCCGACTAGATAAAAGCGTTTCGCCTCTAGGAGAAGACCACCAAAGAACGCCAAACACACACCGACGAAAATCATATGTCCAGATGGGAAAGAGTAGTCAGTTTCACCCAACCAGTGACGCGTTCGCCACTCGCTCACCTTATCTTGTACAGACTCAATCGCAGCATTCTTTTCAACCAATGGTAATTCGTAAAACACTTCCGGCATATCAACCACTTCCTGCGTCACCAAATACTCAGAATAAGGACGAGGGCTCTCAGTGGAATGCTTTAAGAAGGTTTTCGCTGCAAAGCTAAGCACCAACAACAAGCCGAGCTGCAGACAAAGACTGACTAACTTCGCTTTGGAAAACTTCATCGTGAACAATACTAAAGACAAAATCGCTAGTGTTACCAAGAACCCTTGATTGCCCGCAGAGTAAGTCACAAACGTTATAAAAGCACCGTAGAAAGGCAAAACAGCACTTCCAAGGTCGAAGTCAGATCCAAAGATCAAAAAGGGTATGAGGGAATACAAACTTAGAACGAGCAGTAATAAGCCTTTGGATTTGTTAGAGAACAGAGAAGTCATGGCTAAGATCTTTTAGATAAAGTGCTCGGATGCTATCGCAGCTTAGCATCGCCAATATCAATTTTATGTCAAAACGGTCAGTAAGCCGTCATGGTGTAACAATAATCGATTAAAGGGCCTCTTAAGTATTGAGCTGATGAACTGTCACGCCATCACCAATAATCCAGACCATCCACTTGTGTACATATAGACATCAAAACCCACTAAACATAGCCTGCGCACCGCTATACACCACACGCTAAGGTCTGCCGATAAAGTGAACACTTACCGGATTATAAGGCCAGAATCTGAAAAACTTTGCTGTCAGTCCTTTAAATCCACTATCGAAAGGATTACCATCTGGTCTGCTTTCAAAGCAAAACAAATTATTAATTTTTATTCTCAGGGCGGGGCGAAATTCCCCACCGGCGGTATGTCCTTAGCAAAATCTAAAGATAAGCCCGCGAGCGCTCGATTCGTCGAGGTCAGCAGATCTGGTGAGATGCCAGAGCCGACGGTTATAGTCCGGATGAGAGAGAATGGAAACACACTCGTTTAAGTTGGAAAGGCGCACCTATCTATTGGGTTGATGCCTCCAACTCAGACGGGTGCATTTCGTTTTGGATAAAACCATAATGAGCTAAAGCCTCTTGTAATGAGTAGGCTTTGTCGTGCTCGGTTGAGATCCCTCATACAGCCCTGATTCTGGTGATATTTTAGGAGTTTAACCATGAATCAGTCTTCACTACTTGCCGAATTTGGCGAACCAATCACTCGCGTTGAAAACGCACTGCAAGCTCTGCGCGAAGGTCGTGGCGTACTTCTACTTGACGATGAAGATCGTGAGAACGAAGGCGACATCATCTACTCAGTAGAACACCTAACCAATGCTCAAATGGCGCTTATGATCCGCGAATGCAGTGGAATTGTGTGCCTATGTCTAACCGACGAGCAAGCAAACCAACTTGAACTTCCACCTATGGTTGTTGATAACAACAGCGCAAACCAAACTGCGTTCACCGTCACTATCGAAGCAAAAGTTGGCGTAACAACAGGTGTTTCTGCCGCTGACCGTGTAACAACGATCAAGACAGCTGCAAACCCAACAGCTAAGCCTACTGACCTTGCTCGCCCTGGCCACGTATTCCCATTACGTGCTCGTAAAGGTGGCGTACTTGCTCGCCGCGGCCACACAGAAGGTACTGTGGATCTTATGCAAATGGCTGGTCTTCAATCGGCAGGCGTACTATGTGAAGTAACCAACCCAGACGGCACAATGGCAAAAGCGCCAGAGATCGTTGCTTTCGGCAAACTTCACAACATGCCAGTACTGACCATTGAAGATATGGTTATGTACCGCACTGAGTTCGACCTTAAGCTTGCGTAACGTTTAGTGCTAAACGCTTAGCTCTTAAGCTAACGAAACTCAGAAATGAACATTGAAAGGTCTCACTCTTACTGCTTTTTCTAGTTAAAAGTATATAAAGGGTGAGGCCTTCTTCATTTCCTACACTGAAATCTAAGTTCCATCTCATCGCCCACGACTAACCTCTCAAAAAATCCTGCAAAATATGAGAAACATTCACTAGAATGGTGAAGTCATGCACCATCATTGATCATCCATAATTACAGGGAAATCATAAGCAACTGAAATATAACACTTATTTATTTTGGCACGGTGTCTGCACTACCACTAAGTAGGTATACAAATATTAGGAGTTGAATATGTTTGTAGTTATTTCAGTGGGTTTATCCCTATTAGTACTTGCGGCCCTGTTTCATTTCTCAAGGAAGAGACAAACAGCGCTATCACACAGGTTTGAAACCTTAGTTCTGCTTAGAGAATTATTGTTGTTATCACGCAAACATCGCGCGGCAACGCACTATGCTCTAGCTTATAAGTTGTCTAGCGACTCGATTCGCAAAGTGAACGAGATTTACGACAACATACTTGAGGTATCTGAGCTGCTTCAATCCCATGTGTCGTTTGACAGCCGCCCTATGTATCGCATCTATCACCTCAAGCTCATCGCTATGCACAGCGACTGGCAAAACCGTAGCTTGGTGCGTAACCAATCGATTCATGGCAAAACAATTCGCCATAGCATGTTCTTGATGGATGAAGTAATGATCATCTGGCTAATTCAGTCTGAGCGTGAAGACATGAGCCGTGAGTACCACATGAATTGGCAACAGATCTTAGATTGCATGGAGATCCTGACCAAATTACGAATGTGTATCCCTGATATGGAGAAGCCTGAGGAGTATTTGAGATTCAAATTCTACGCCTCTCAGACACACAGAAAACTCAACCAGTTATCGATTATCTGCCCTCTTAGTAGTGGGTCACCGGTTTGTACGCGAGCGATGCATGCACTCTCAGAGATCGCATCAAGTAACGAAGCGACCCAACCGGCAGATAGTATGTACGAATTAACCAGTGATATCTCTAGCGTCGTGTCGCAAGTTTACGACCAAGTATTATCCGACATTACGAGAAGCTTGTATCAGCCTTTACCAGACGTAAACGAAAAGGTAATAAATACCCGATTATCCGTACACCATTACATGTAAAGACTTCGTGAGAGGAGAGCGTGCTGGAACTCTGAATTATTGAGTTCAAATCCGATATCACCATTGATATCGGATTTTTGTATTTATGGGCTTTTAATTTTTGTCGCTATGTATCATTGCCTATGAAGTTTCTAACATCATCAGACCTGATATCGCTAGCCCAAGCTTGTGCCGCAAAATCAATAAACTGACGAACAACCGGAAGCTGATAGCTGCGAGACAGATACACCGCCCAAAGCACGCTGCTTGGCGAAACAAACTCATCCAATATTCGTATCAATTTGCCATTCGCAATCAGTGGGTTGGCTAAGTCACAAGGTAAACGAACTACCCCTTTCCCGTGCTGTGCGGCACGAGTTAGCACTCCAACATCATTAGCCTTGATAGTGCCAGACACCTCAACCGAATAGTGTTGATTGTCCTTAACAAAATCCCACTTAGAAACATTCAAGTGACGAAAACAATTGTGTTTTCGAAGCGCCTCGACCGTTTCAGGTTCACCATGTTTGTCCAAGTAGGCTTGCGAGGCACACACCACTGAATCAATAACCATTAGCTTTCGTGCAATCAAGCTATCGTCAGGTTGATCGGTATAACGAAGTGCAATATCGATCCTCTCATCCACCAGCTGAGTAAAGCGGTCTGAGGCAAACAGTTCGACCGTGATATTAGGGTGGCGCTCGGTGAACTGCTCGACCACATCCAACAACATATGCTGAGTTAACCCGATGGGGGCTGCAATTCGAATGGTTCCAGAAAGATCATCGGTTTGATTGAGTGACGTAATTTCTAACTCAGCGGTCTCATGGAGGATTTTCTCACAGCGCTGCAGAGCGATTTCCCCTGCCGCCGTCAAGCTCACCTTTCGAGTCGTCCTATGTAATAGCCTCTGCTTCAGCCACCCTTCTATCTCTTGAACATGACGTGAAACCTGCAACCGACTCATGCCCAAATGCTCAGCTGCTTGGGTGAAGCTGGCACAATTCGCAACTTCGACAAAGCTACGCATTGCCGTCAACCTATCCATCACACTTTCTCTTATCCATTGAACCAAGTCTATTAGATAACTATATAGATACAATCTACATCATTTTACGATATTTATCGCAATCTAGTGAGCTATTAGACTGCAATGGCTGTCGAGAAACAGACTCAATAAATTAGATAATTGGAGAAACATTATGAAAATTGCAGTATTAGGCGCATCAGGTTGGATTGGTAGTCACATCGCTCAAGAAGCTCAAGCTCGCGGACATGAAGTTGTTGCTGTTGTAAGAGATGCAAGCCGTGTAGAGATTAGCGATGTTGAGGTTCGTTCATTTGATTTACAAGATGAAGCCGCAAGTCTAGCAAACGCACTATCCGGCGTTGATGCAGTCATTACTTCGATTGGCGGACGTGCTCTGGGTAATCACGACATCGTAAAAAGCACAGCAACTAAGCTGCTTGATACACTACCAAGCATTGGTATCGAACGTCTACTTTGGGTTGGCGGTGCAGGCTCATTAGAAGTAGCACCAAACGTACCGTTAGTGACCGTTCCTGACTTCCCAGCAGATTACAAAAACGAAGCACTAGCACAGGGTGAAGCGCTTGAAGTGTTCAAACAATCTAATGACAAGGTTAACTGGACATTCGTTAGCCCTGCTGCGGAAATCTTCCCGGGCGATAAGCTATCAGCCTACCGCACAGGTGGTGATCAACTGCTCACTGACGAAGATGGCAACAGCAAAATATCCGTCAGCGACTACGCTATCGCGATGATTGATGAACTAGAAGCTGGCAAGTTCCCACGCCAACGTATTGGTGTCGCTTACTAGTCAGCTCACATATAAAAACTAAAAAGCCGCTTGTTCAAAACAATGCGGCTTTCTCATCTTTTTACTGAGCATTCATTTAATCCAATGGCAGATGCCCTGTTTTCACTAGGATAACGGTCTCTTCTTCCACATAAGGAAAATGCTCGCTCATGTGCGGGCTGCGCATCCATGTGTGTTTTGGATACTCGCCATGCTCATCTTTAAAAGTGCCAGACAACACAAAGATCTCTTCACCACCAAAGTGACGATGCGGCTGAAAACGTTCGCCAACGGGCCATTTCACCAAGGCAACATTTTCGTGTTCAAAACCATGCAGTGGCATCACTTGTAAACCACCAATACCCGGAAGCCATTGCGTTTCTTGAGTATTGATACGAACTTGAGTTAAGTCTCTCACATCAAACTGATTAAGCTTAACCAAGATCGTACAGCCATCTTTACTCGATGGAGAGTGCGCACTGCCAGGAGGGTTGCGAATGTAAGTGCCTGCTGGGAAGTCGCCAGTTTCATCTGAGAACACACCGTCTAACACGAAGATCTCTTCTCCTTGCGGATGTGGGTGTTCAGAGAATGAAGATTGAGGATCGTATTTCACCACGCTAGTCGTGTGACCCGATTCTTTCTCTTCTCTTTCTAGGGGCTTACGCCATACCCCTTTGGCAGGGCTCGCAACCCAATCTAGCTTCTCGGTTTCGATAACCAGTCTCTTTGAAAAGTCCATGTTGAACATAATGACGACCTTACTCTAAGTATTGTTTTAATTATTATTGTCTTGCTAATGTCTATTCTACGCGAATAACGAGCTAGGGGGAGACTTCGCTGTTAACTGCTAATTGCTAATTGCTAATTGCTAACAAAGCATCCCCCCATATTGAAAGCTAGGCTTGATTAATTGCGGCCAGCGATCACGCCACCATCAACATCCCAGATTGCGCCCGTTACCCAATCGGCACTGTCAGACAACAAGAAAGAGATGCTGTTTGCGATGTCTTTCGGCAAACCTACTCGACCAATTGGATGGAAAGCATTGAAGCCTTCTAGCGCTTGATCTACTTCTTCCGGTTTAATGAAAGATTCGTAAATTGGCGTTTTAACTACGGCTGGAGACACCGCATTCACACGAATGCTGTGATCCGCAAGCTCCATCGCCATATGCTGTGTTAAAGCGTGTAGACCAGCCTTTGCCATTGAATAAGCAGAAGATGGCGTCGCTTTGATCGCTTGTTTCGCCCACATAGAGCCTACATTTACCACGTTTCCGCCACCGTTTTTGATCATCAACTTGCTGACAGCTTGAGTGATGAAGAAAGTCGCTTTGTTTAGCTGCATGTATTGCTCGTAATCCGATTCTTGGTACTCAATAAACGCTTTAGGGTTAAAGTAACCAGCCGCATTAACAAGGTAACCAATGCCCTCTTCAAGTGACTCTAAATGCGCAATAATATTGGCTACACTCGCATCATCATAAAGATTAGCTTGCCAGCCAGTCGCGCGGCCTAGTGATTGAAGTTCTGACACCGCTTTATCTAACTTAGTTGGGTTATTGCCGACAACCAACACATGGATGTTTTGAGCGACTAACTGCTTCGCTGTTTCAAAGCCCATGCCGCTTGTGCCACCAATTACGACTGCAATACCATTTTTAGTGAAGTTCATTTTGTTATCTCCTAAGTCATGTGAACGTGGTAATCTTAGGCTTTGAACTAACACTATGAATAGTAAGTACAAATCGGTTAGGTAGGTACTTATTGGTACATCTTTATGAAAAATCAGGAAAACTTTTTTTCAAGAAAATCGGCACCAGAGCGTTCCGCTCGTATGGTCGAAACCATCTACGGCTGTAAATGGTCGCTAACGGTTTACCAATTACTGGCAAATGGCATTAATCGCCCCGGTGAAATGGTGCGCTCGGTCGAAGGGTTATCGACCAAAGTATTGAATGAATGCTTGAAGCGAAATGTTGAGTTTGGGATTTTGGATAAGCAGATGTTCAACGAACTCCCACCAAGAGTTGAATATCAAGTGACGCCCTTTGGTGAGAAGTTCTTACTGATTCTGGATCAACTGGAAAGTCTACAAAACGAAATCGACGAGATGTAAGCCCAAGCAAATCCACTCTATTCCAAATAATGGACAGCACGCACTATTTAGCTGACTGGCATTTGCTCAAAACGGCCTTTCACAAAATCAATGAAGGTTCGAATTCGGCTCGGTTGATAGCGGTCTCGATGATAGATCGCTGAAAAGTCCACTTTCGGCACTATCCACTCATTAAACACCTGCTCCAATTGCCCTTCATTGATCTCTTGCAAGCAATAGATGGTTGGTACACGAATAATTCCGTTGCCCGATTTCGCGCCCTGAACTAACACTCGCCCATTCTTACATTGCAGCCTACCCGTGACATGAACATCGACTGTTTTCTTGGTGTCATCCAAAGCTTGAAAGCTCCACTTACGCACAGACCCCGTTAAGCAGTCATGGTGAATGAGATCTTTAGGATGGTTTGGCTTTCCTTTGCGAGCAAAATATTCAGGGCTTGCGAGCGTTCCCATCTCGATGTCCAAAAGCTTTCTCGCGATAAAGCCCGCATCTTCAAGGCTTCCCATACGAAATGCGATATCGAACGCGTCTTCAATCAAGTCGACTCGGTTACTACTGAAATCAAGGCTGATGCTGATGTCTGGGTAGAGTTGCATGAACTCATTGACCAGATCCGCGATGATCACCTCGCCCAGATAACCGCCAACACAGTTTACTTTTATGTCGCCACGTACTTCTTCGACGTCATCCACAGCAGCAATCAAGGCTTGGTCTATATTATCTAAGGCTTGTTCACATCTCGCGTACAGATCTTGCCCTGCGTGAGTCAACCTTAAGGTTCGAGTGGTGCGGATAAACAGTGTCACACCCATCTGCTTTTCTAGGCTGCTCACTTGGCGTGATACGTGGGAACGAGACACATCCAACTCCTCCGCCGCTTTGGTGAAATTACCTAAACGAGCGATCAGCACGAAAGAACGAATATCAGACAGGTTAATTTGATTGAGCATGGCCGCCAGCTTACTAGTGAGGTTATGAGATAGACACTTTTATTGTTGCACCACAGCAACAGTGTTTCAAGTAAAGCGCTATATATCAACAATTCTATTTTCCTTAATATACCTCCATCGCAACGAAGCAACGCAACAAGCACTTGATTCGAATGCACTTAAACAACCCGTCGTAGCCAACCGACGCAATAAAAGTACAGAGGAAATAAAATGAAAAAACTAATCGTAATTACAGGTGCAAGCTCTGGTATTGGTGAAGCAATCGCTCGTCGTCTAAGCGATGAAGGTCACCCTCTGCTACTTTTAGCTCGTCGTGTTGATCGCCTTGAAGCGCTGAATCTACCAAACTCACTGTCAGTAAAAGTAGACGTAACAGACAAAGCGTCTTTTGATGCAGCAATCGCACAAGGTGAAGAGAAGTTTGGCCCTGTAGATGCACTTATCAACAATGCTGGTGCAATGCTTCTTGGTCAAATTGATACTCAAGACGCACAAGAGTGGAAGACAATGTTCGATGTAAACGTGATTGGTCTTCTAAACGGCATGCAATCTGTACTTGCTCCGATGATGGAACGCAACACGGGTACTATCATCAACATCAGCTCTATCGCGGGTAAGAAAACATTCCCAAGCCACGCAGCTTACTGTGGTACTAAATTCGCGGTACACGCTATTTCTGAGAACGTTCGTGAAGAAGTGGCGGCTTCAAATGTTCGTGTTACCACTATCGCACCGGGTGCTGTAGAAACTGAGCTTCTGTCTCACACAACATCTCAAGAGATCAAAGACGGTTACGATTCTTGGAAAGAAGACATGGGTGGCGTATTGGCAGCTGACGATATCGCTCGCGCTGTATCATTCGCTTACCAACAACCACAGAATGTATGTATCCGTGAGATTGCTCTAGCACCAACTAAGCAACAGCCATAGGCCTTTGCCATCGCTAATAAATAAGCGATGAACTAAAAAAGCGCCACGACTTAACAAGTCG
>NZ_JBFRKI010000025.1:17950-167672 GCF_041469245.1 Vibrio sp. 10N.286.51.B11
CGACTTAACAAGTCGTGGCGCTTTTGTTTTGATTCAATCTAATTGCTAGTAAGAAGCGTGATTAAAACTCAACGCGGTAAACTGACGTGCTACCACTCACTTCGTTGCCAACCGCAATAAAGTGGTTACCAGAACGAGTGAAATACTTGATTGATTCTGGACCTAAATCACCCGCTTTAGCGTTGTAAGTCTCGTTGTCGCAATCACCGTCTTCATCAACCTTAGTACACACAGGCTGAGTAAAATCGCGGTTGTTTAGATAGCTGATGAAACTTGCACTCTTAGGCTGCGTTACGTCGTAAACCATGATGCCACCTTGGCGCTCAAGTCCAATAAAGGCATAGTGCTTACCGTTGATTTCAGCCACTTCGATCGCTTCAGGTTCTACGCCTTTATCATCACTACGATCGTCACCGCTTTGGTTGTTATCATTGGTGCTGTTGAAGTTTGCAGGATCTTGCTCAAGTACGATTCGAGCAAAATCATCGCCACTATCAAACACTAACTCACCCGACTCATCCCAGATAGAGAAAGAACGACTACCAAATGCTTGAACCTTTTGGTCAGCAGCGAGTATGCCTTGTGGCTTAATCACTTTAAGACGTGCAAGTTGCTTGTTGTCTTTCAATGCGCCTGCTAATGGGTGGTTAGCATCAACGTCTAACTTCTTGCCACGCACTTCATCGACATAAGCGATACAAAAGTCTTTTTCTGTGGTGTAGTTATCGGTGCCTTGATAGTCATCGCCATCCCACTCAAAACCTTTCTCGTCACACATTTCTTGCGTGGTCTTGATGCCATATTCACGACCATCACCTTCGTTTGCTGTCACAATGTAGGTGTTACCATCAACACTGTAGCTGGTGATGCTGTCTGGCATGTAAAGGCCTTCCAACATTGGATAATTTTGTAGGTTACCGATGTTTTTATCTTTATTTGACGCATCTAGCTTAGCGCTGTCCCAAGGCTTTCCGCCTAGCCCAAGAATCGCATCCACTTGTGCACTCGCCACATCAATCGCGGCCAAAGCGTTGTTCTCTTGAAGGACAACGTAGAGTTTTCCGTTATCAGCAAACGTTAGGTATTCCGGTTCAAGATCTTGAGCAACGGTTGCATTCGGCGCAGAGATTCGAACCTTATCGGTTAGCTCTGCATGGCGAGGCTGACCTTGATTGAATGCCTTGAAATCAATCTGAGTGACTGTCGCTTGCAAACGACCATTGGTTAAATCCACCAGCGTTACTGAACCTTCAGGATCAATGCTGTAATCCGCATTCGGCTCACCTTCATTTGCAGAGGCAATGTAGCGACCATCTTTCGAGAAGCTCACCATGTCCGGTAATGCACCAGCCGTATAAGTAGTGATCAGCTCTAACGTGTCTGAACGATAAAGGGCAATGATGCCGTTTTGTTGCTTGTCGGCATTTTCAATCGCGACAGCAACTAATCCTTGATGAGTCGACACACTGTTCGCTGCACCAATATCAATACCAGAAGCTGCAGCCGCTGATTGAAGATCGATAGAGCCCTCAGATGCTGGTGCGCTGTCAGAGTTCATCGATAACACATCGACTTTTTGTGCTTGAGCATTGACGACATAAAGCTTGTCGGTACATGAATCGTAGCTGACGATTTCGGCTGCTGAAGTATCAAACGGGGCATCGGCAATTGAACGACCAACTAGGCTGATTCCGGTTACCTCAGCATTGGAAGCGCTTGGCTGCTCGATGGATTGGCATTGAAGGCTAAAAGCATCAAGTGATGTTTGAGATGGCGTAGCAGTCGTTGGTGGTGTTGTCGACGTTGAAGTTGACTGCGAACATCCTACTAGAGCAGAGCTTACCGCGATAGGCAGTAATAATGTCAGCTTATTAAATTTACGATTCATATATCCTCCATAATTTGAATCGCGATCATAGAGGGCTGTTATGACACTTATCTTTCCCTTTTATTAACAATAAATGACGACAATAAGTTTCTCTTACCCATAACAACAGGAATCTAAGGCGAGCAATCCATTAACAAGCAAGCAAAAAAAAGCGCCCAAGCTGGCTGATGCTTGAGCGCCTTTAGTAAACTGAATAGGGAGATTAGAAGTTGTAACCACCACCGATCATGAATACCCATGGGTCGATATCAACGTCTGTTGAGTACTGAACGCCACCAGCTTTGTATTTCGCTGTTGTGCTGATGTCTGCATACCAAACTGAAGCGTTTAAGAACCAATCTTCATTGATCATGTAGTCCATACCGATGTTTGCAGCAAGACCCCAAGAATCATCAAGAGACAAGTCGCTCAAGCCAGCATCTTTGCCCGTACCATTAAGTTCTTCATCGAAAAATACGGTGTAGTTAATACCAGCGCCTACGTAAGGACGAAAGTCGCTGTTCGCTTGACCGAAGTAGTACTGAACCATAAACGTTGGTGGAAGGTGCTTGGTGTCAGCAACTTTACCTAGGCCATTAACAGAAATACTGTGAGAGAAAGGGCTCGCCGCTAGTACTTCAAAACTGATGTTGTCAGTGAACATGTAGCCGAAAGTAAGGCCAAGTTGAGTATCTGAATCTACTGAAAACTCTAGATCTGGGTTGTTAAGTACAGCGCCGCTGCTGTCGTTTGGAGATACCGTTGCTGCACCTGCACGGATGATGAAATCACCTTCTTTATGAGCAAGAACATTGGTAGACATAAGAGCCGCAATAACCGCAATACCACATACTGTTTTTTTCATTATAATTTCCTTTTGAGGGCTTAATTTTTATTGGTGAATGAGTAATCATTTCTTATTTTGCGTGCAAGGTAGCACATAATAACCCTACTTTATTGATGGAAATCAATTTGTGAAAAGTTGTGATTATTTATGTAAATTTATATCGACCCGATCACTTTATTCCTTCATTTTATTGACAGTTTTGTAATGCAACTTTCCCGTGCGTCATCTTGTTAATTCACCCCCTCACTTTGCCCAGATCTCTTCGGATCAAAATAGAGCAAGCCAATATCTCGTACGCATCAATTTGGTGCAAATCTACAAGAATCAGCCTCACCTCGTTTAATATTCAATGAGTTACATTTGGCTTAGTGCTTGCAAGTCTATGTTCATAATCATAAATACATTGAGGTTCTGACCATGCAAGACACTCTAACAATCGTTCTGGCCGGCGGTGTTGGCTCTCGGCTTTCTCCCCTCACCGATAACCGTGCAAAACCTGCGGTGCCCTTTGGTGGCAAATATCGAATCATCGATTTCACACTCGCGAACTGCCTGCATTCTGGGCTTCGCCAAATTCTAGTGCTGACTCAGTACAAATCTCACTCTTTGCAAAAACATTTAAGGGATGGTTGGTCGGTGCTTAACCCCGAGCTCGGCGAATACATCACCAATGTTCCCCCACAAATGCGAACCGGTGATAGCTGGTATAGCGGTACAGCCGATGCGATTTATCAAAACTTGTATCTGCTTTCTCGTAGTGAAGCTAAGCATGTGGTGGTGTTATCAGGCGACCATATCTATCGCATGGATTACGCGCCAATGCTCAAGCAACACAAAACGAACGAGGCCGACTTAACCGTGGCGTGCATGGAAGTTTCAATTGATGAAGCCAAAGAGTTTGGTGTGATGGAGATAGACGAATCTCTCGAGATCAATAATTTTACCGAGAAGCCACGCTACCCTGCATGTGTACCCGGTAGGCCAACTCGAAGCATGGCTTCAATGGGTATTTACGTCTTTGATAAAGAGGTGCTAACACAAGCGCTACTGGCGGACGCCGAAGACCCGAACTCAAGCCACGATTTTGGTAAAGACATCATTCCTAAATTGGTCGGCAACAACAGTGTTTACGCATACAAGTTTGGTGACGAAGAAGGGCGCGTAACACAAGATGCGTACTGGAGAGATGTTGGTACTATCGACTCTTATTACCAATCCAACATGGATCTGTTGAAGCCAGCCTCACCTATCGATTTATACCAACCAGATTGGGCGATTCGCACCTATGATCCGCAACTTCCACCTGCGCGAACCATTGCTTCTGTAGAAGGAAACCAAGGGATATTCATCAACTCGATGATCGCGAATGGAGTGGTGATTGAAGGGGGTTCGGCGCAAAACTCTATCTTCTTCCCTAAGGTCAAAGTCAGCAATGCCGCGATTGTGATTGATAGTATTCTGTTTGAAGACGTCGAGATTGGGCGAAACTGCCACATTCAGAACTGCATCATCGATAAAAACGTAAAAGTGCCAGATGGAACCCAAATCGGCATTGATAGACTTGCCGACGCTAAACGCTTTCATATATCGAAAAAAGGCGTCATTGTGGTGCCCTCTTCTTACCAATTTGAAGAATAATCTTTGACGTTAGAATAGCTTTTCTTTAAACAAAAAAAGGCAGCGAATTCGCTGCCTTCTTATTTACTCACAAGGCTTCAGTTAAGCCTTAACTGTCCATGCATTCGATTAAACAGAAACCTTAGAAAGGCCCTAGCTCAATCATTTGAGCAATCACAACGGAAATCAAAGCGCCCACTGACCAAAACAAGAACAGCGGTAAGAAGAAACGAACCCACTTGGTGTAAGGCACTTTTGCAATAGCCAATACCGCTAACAAGCCACCGTTGGTTGGGTAAATATAATTAGAAATACCATCACCCAATTGAGAAGCAAGTGCTGCTACTTGGCGAGTCACTTGACCAATATCTGCCAATGGAATGATGATTGGCATAGTGATCACAGCTTGGCCACTGCCAGACGGAATGAATAAGTTGATCGCAGCCTGCGAGAAGTAGATCCCTGCTGCTGCCACAAGTTTAGAGCTACCAGAAATGATCTGTGCAAGATAGAAGATAATAGAATCAACAATCTTCGCGTCTTCCATAATGGTCAACACTGAGCGAGCGAAGAAGATGATCAGCACAGCAACCAATACATCGCTGACACCTTTGGTCCAATATTCACAAATCTTATTCGGAGACAAACCCGCAACCAAACCCGGAATGATCGCCATTGCCACAAATGCACCCGCAATCTCGGTAAAGCCAAAACCCATCGTCAAAGTGCCGAAGATCATGTATGCGAATACGCCCAAGAATGCGATGCCCGCAAGCTTTTCACGAGTAGTCAGTGTTTTCGCTTCAACGCTAGATTCGTAGTGGTAACCCGTACCATGCAACAAACCTTTGGTCGGGTCTTGCTTAACTTTGCGCGCGTAGTTAAGTACATACCAAGCACCCGTTAGCAACATGAACATGCCAACAATAAAGCGGTACCACATGCCTGAATACATAGGCAGTTCAGCAATAGTGTGTGCGATACCTGTGAAGAATGGGTTAGCTAGCGCAGCTGCAAAACCAGCACAACTTGCCAGTAAAACAACACCAAGTGCCGTTATCGCATCATAGCCAAGTTTGATACAGATAGGGATCATCAAAGAGATAAAAATGACATCAAGCTCACGCATACCGGTGAAGGTGACGTTGAAGAAGATCGCAGTCATGATCACAGGTGCAATCACGTACAAGCCTTGCTTCTTTAGCTTAGTCGTTAACGCAACGACGGATGCGTCTAACAAACCCATGTGTTTGATAATGCCGAAAGCACCACCAACGAATACCACAACACCCATCACACCAGAAGCGGATTTGAAGCCTTTAAAAAATGATTCGAAAAAAGAGGCTAATGTTGTTGGGTTACTGGCTAATAGTGTGTAACTGTCTGGGTCGATAACCGTGCGGCCATTCATGACCACTCGTTCAAACTCACCAGCAGGGATGAAGTAAGTTGCGATTGCAGCAACAATCACCATGATAACCAAAGAGAGAAACGGGTGGTTTACTTCTTTCTCTATCGGAGCTGTGTTACCAGCTTGAGATGTAGGTACGGACGTAGATACCGTAGTCGTCATATAGACTCCTTACTTGTCAGCAACTAAGGAGTACTTAGCCGCCGAGAGGGATTTTTGGAAAAACGAAACCCTTCACGCAGAACTAAGTTCGCGCTAATTTAGGCTGTTTCAAAAAGGCCTTTGATAGATGGTGCTCTCAAATGTACATAGTGAAGTAGTGAGTACTACTCTCTTTGCGTCCGAGCAAAATGCAGATGTTCAGCCAAGTCAGGCCAAACTGAATGAGGTCATTACGGGCAGATAAACAAAGAAATCCGCTGAGTAATATGTTTTTTATCAATTACAAAGACAAGCGGCGCATGCTAACACAACGAGCGGTAAATTGTCAGAAAAGTGTGAGTTTCGTCATGTTTTGGTGGGCTTAAAAAAGCGCCTAGCAAAAACTTGGCGCTTTTCTTACATTGAACTTAATTACTTAGGCGCTAGCTCATAGTTTTCTTGCATCTCATGAGGGGCAATCCCGTATTCATAATCCGCTAAGTAACCATCCTTATAAACCTTCATTCCCTTCTCATCCCAGCTCACTTTGATCATCGCCGTGTTGCCATCTTCACTGCCTAACAGCTCAAGCATTTCAGCATCGATCTTAATTGCTTTAATGGTTTTAATACGCTTAAAGGGCTTAAATTCAGTGGTCGAGGTTGGCAAAGATCCGTAGCTGCTGATCCATGTCTCTTTAGGTACTAGCCATTGGTTGAAAACATCATCCACAATCGCTTTCGGCATGCTTGCGATAACGACAGAATCTGTCATTACGTTATTTGTCTCGATGCTGTAACCACCCTCACCGTCTGAAACATAGGTCGGGAAATCAATGCCAATTTCAGACTCGGCTGGTAAACGACCTAAGGTGACCGACTTCTTAACGTACAGTTCTGCCGTTTCAAACTGCTGCATGATCTCAGGGATCTTCTGAAATTCAACAGGGGCAGCAAAGGCATTGAAAGCGAAAGAAAGGGAAGCTGCAAATGCAGCGAATTTAACAGGCATTTTCATGATAACGGATCCAAATAGAAGATAGCTGTTAGAGTATCCCGTACTAAAACTCATCTCAATATCTCATTGTTCTTTATATCAGTAATTGTGATATCGACAGAGCAAGTACGTTTTGTTCACTAAAATGGATGTGGATTTATAAAAGCAGACTAGAATAAGTATTTGGAGTGATGCGTGATTAGGGCGATAAAAACTAAGTTGAAAGAGTGAATTGGAGTAATACTTCAAAGGTGAGGGATTTTTAAACACGTTTGAAATTCACGAAACATAATATGCGACCAGTTCATCGGACTTTCAAGGGAGTAATGGGAGATTATTTGATAACACTGAAGTGAATCACACATGTGCTATTTCGCAGTTGGTTAAACTCACCGATGTTTGCTACGTTTAAATGACACAGTCATTGGAAAGGTATGATTTATGAAAATAAATGTTCAAACACATCACGTATCAATTAACGACGAGTCACGCAAAGACATCGAAAGTAAATTCGAGAAGATATCGAACCATTTCCCATCACTGATCAGTTGCGACATCATCATTACTAAAGAACACGGTCAACATCAGGTAGAAGTATTCACCAACTACGAAGGTGTACGAGTAACAGCAAAATCTACAGACGATGTTATGTACCCAGCTATCGCTGCAGCACTCAAGAAACTTGAAGCAGGCCTAAGTAACCGTAAGGGACAATTGAAAGCAGACCTACACGAGAAACCAACGAGCACGAAGCCAGAAATCGCTTCGGACATCATCCAAGAGATGAAACTGGTATAACTCGATAAGTAGTTAAAGCGAACTAACGAATAGAAGCGCACAAGAATTTCAAAGCCAGCACATGTTGCTGGCTTTTTCGATCCCCCCTCAATCTCTTTATCAATCTATTACTTTGATTTTGACTATCGCGATGGCCTAACCCCTTCACTTCTCATCTTAGAACCAAGTCCAACTCTATATCGTTTTTAGCAAACTTATGTCACTGGCTGCTATAACAATCTCTAGTCGTATTTGGTACAGTTATAAGCAGAAATTTAGAGAATAAAGGAATGTTTATTATGAAAAAAATCGCGCTAATTCTATTTCTAGCGACTCAACTGATGGCTTGTACAGAAGTGGGCAGTGAAGCTTGGTGTACAGATATGAAAGAAAAGCCGAAAGGCGACTGGACTGCCAATGAAGCCGGTGATTTTGCTAAACATTGTGTTTTGTAAACACGGTTAAGCGTTAATTAACGTCACTTAGTCAGACTGAGAGAAGACGTTTAACGACGAACAGAGCACTCCACGCAACACAATAAACCCGAATAAGTGAGTTTGAGGATGGAACACCAACTAGGTAATGACTGGCAACACATCAACTGGGTATTAACCGACGTCGATGACACGCTCACTTGGCAAGGTTCACTCCCTCCAGAAACCCTGATTGCGTTACAAAAGCTGAGAGACAATGGAATAAAAGTGGTCGCTGTAACGGGAGCCTGTGCTGGTTGGTGTGACCATATTGCGCAGCTTTGGCCTGTCGATGCCGTGCTTGGAGAGAACGGCGCCTTCTTACTAGAGAAGCAAGATGGTGCATTACAACTCTCATCTGAAACACCGCTAGAACAAGTGCGTCAGAACCAAGCAAAGCTAAAACAAGAAGTTGAAGCGATCTTGTTGAGTTACCCCGACCTATCGCTAACTTTGGATCAATCTTACCGCTTGTGTGAGGTCGCGATTGATATCGGCCAAAACCGTAAGCCTGTTGATCCTGAAACTGTTCAAGCCGTACTCGAAAGAATACACGCTTTAGGCGCACACGCGACGGCAAGTTCGATTCATATCAATGCTTGGTATGGCGAACACTCAAAGAAAAACGCAGTACACCGTTTCCTTGCTGATAAAGGCTTATCGCTTGAGCAAATCCACAATCAAGCCTGCTATGTCGGCGATTCAATGAACGATCAACAGATGTTCGAATCACTACCACTCACCGTTGGCGTGGCAAACATTAAGCATTATTGGGATAAGTTAGATCATCATCCAAGTAAGGTGATGTCGCAGCCGGGTGGCTATGGGTTTGCAGAATTTGTGGATGCGCTGCTGACAGTTAAAAGCTAGACACTCAAAAACGAGTCACGCCCTTCTACTTCTAACAAGGTCTCAGGTCACTCAATAGACATAAAAAAACGACCGCTAGGTAGACCGAAGTACCTAGGGTCGTTTGAGCTTCAAAATGCTAGATAAGCTCTTAACTTTGACACATCACACAAAACACGCTGCATTGCACCATATGTTTATATGAGTTTGTTACGTATGTGGATCACTACGGCTTCCGCAACGATAACCACTGCGAAGATACTCACTAATACCATCGAAACTTTTTGCCACTCAAAAAGGTTCTGCGCATCGTTTAGCACCACGCCAATACCACCAGCGCCCACTAACCCCAATACCGCAGATTCACGCACATTGATGTCCCAACGGAACAACACGATGGAGTAGAATGCGGGCATCACTTGTGGCCAATACCCTTTAAGCAAGATGCTCATCCAAGAAGCGCCGGTTGCGCGCAGAGCCTCGATAGGCCCCATGTTCACTTCGGCAATCGCTTCCGCTAACAGCTTCCCTACAAAGCCGATACTGCGAATGGCAATTGCCATAATGCCTGCGAGAACACCGGGGCCAAATAGTGCGATAAACAACAAAGCCCAAACCAATGAGTTCACAGAACGTGAAGACACCAGAAAGAATTGAGCCACCCAGTTCAGCGCTTTATTAGGTGTGATATTCGGCGCGTTCAACAACGCCAACGGAATCGCAAATATCAAGGTAAACAAGGTACCTAACGTCGCAATGTGCAGTGTTTCTATCATCGCTGCGTGGATTGATTCAGGGTAGAAAGCGTAGTCCACTGGCACCATACGCTCGAACATGTCAGCAAACTGCGCTGGCGCGTCGTATAGGAACTCAGGAATCACTTCAACCGTCTGCCAAGACCAAACAATCGCACACACTAAGCTAAGGTAAACGGCAAATCGAGCCACGCGTTCGTTTGGCGTAAAGCGCTGCCACTCTTTATCGATAGATGCTGTTGTCATTAGAAGATTCTCCTAACAATGTTGGAAAGAAATTCACCCACAAGAATCAATGCGATAATGGTGATCAAAATAGCGGCGACAAAGTCGTAGTCAAAACGTTGGAATGCCGAAAATAACGTGCCGCCAAGGCCGCCCGCACCCACAATGCCAACCATGGTTGAGTTACGTAGATTTGAATCCAACTGGTAACTAGCAAAGCCAATAAAACGAGTAAATACTTGAGGCATTACCGCATACAAAATGACGCTGATAAAACTGGCACCGGTTGCTTTAATCGCTTCAACCGGTTTAAAAGAGATCTCTTCAATCGCTTCTGCAAACAACTTGGCAATGAAACCAATCGATGCGAAGACCAAGGTCAGGATCCCAGCTAGGGCACCGAAGCCCACCGCTTTCACAAATAGGATTGCGATGATCACCGGGTGAAAAGAGCGACATAGTGCGATGAAACAACGTATTGGCGTCGATACGATTGAAGGCATCATATTTCTCGCAGCTAACAAGCCCAGAAACAATGAAATAACGATACCAAAGAAGCTTGAGATAATCGCAATTTGTAAGCTTTCCGCCAACCCACTCAGCAGTAAGCTAGTACGCGAAAAATCAGGCGGAAACATTCTTGATAGTAACCGCTCACTTTCACCAAAACCGATGACCAAACGATCAAAAGTCAGTCCTAACGTCGAGAAACTGTAAAACAGATAAGCGACTATCGCAGCGATGATTGCTCGGTTAGTCCATGAGGTTTTGAACGGGTTTTCATGCTTCGCTGGCGACTGGCTTGACGGTACGCTTGGCGATGAACTTGGGGTTAATCCAGCCATGACTCACCCCCGTAAATGATTTTTAGATCTTCTTCTGAGATCCCTTCAGGGCTACCGTCATAATGTACTTTACCGTTACACATGCCGATGATGCGCTTGGCATAACGCTTGGCCAAGTTCACATCATGGATGTTAACCAACACGGGAATGTTTTTCTGTTCTGCGAATGTCTCCATCAACTCCATGATCTCAACCGCGGTTTTCGGGTCGAGTGATGAAGTCGGTTCATCCGCCAATAAGATATATGGGTCTTGCATTACTGCGCGAGCGATACCGACACGCTGTCTTTGGCCTCCCGATAAACTGTCGGCACGTTGGTTAGCAAAGTCTTGCAGGCCAACAAATTCAAGTAACTCGAACGCTTTGGCGAGGTCTTGCGCAGAGTAGTTACGACGCCATGCATTCCAAGCGGTCATGTAACCCAAACGGCCACTCAACACGTTCTCGATAACCGTTAAACGTTCCACGAGGTTATATTCTTGAAACACCATTCCGATATGTCGACGCTGTTTACGTAGCGCTTGACCTTTTAATTGAGTCAGGTCTGCGCCATCAAATATGATCTCACCTTGGCTTGGATCGTTGAGTCGGTTGATACAGCGCAGAAGCGTACTTTTACCGGTACCAGATGGACCAATGATCGCGATGATACCTGGCTCATCGATATCAATATTAATGCCTTTAAGGATTGGCTTGCCTGCCACGTATTCGTGGAAAAGGTTGTTTATCTTTATTCCTTCATAGCTTGCTACGGCCATACTGCATTTCCTTGTGCGAATTTTCGAATGATCTATGCCCTACCCGCGAGGGCATAGATATTTAGTTGAAGTAGGTGTTTTTCAAAGGGCTAAGTCTTTCTAAAACTTAGCCTTCCAACAGAGCTAAGAACTAGCCGTTGTTTGCTTGTTTTGCTAGCTCAGCGGCTTTTTTCTTTGCGCGTTTAGCCGCATCTTTTTCAGCCAGTTTCTTCAAGCCAGTTTTGGTGTAAGCCGTACCTGTCGCATGAGCGATATCACGAATCACATCCCATTCTTCTTTGTAGCTGATTGGAGAGAAACGGTCAGCACCTTTAAACGATGCGCTCATTTCTGGTGTAAAGCGGTAGCTAAAGAAAGCCTCGTTGATCTTCTCAACGAGCTCTGGTTTTAGGTTGTAAGCATAGCCAAACGCAGACGTTGGGAAGCGTGGGCTACGGTAGATGATCTTCAGTTCAGAATCGTCAACACGACCTGCTGCTACCATACGATCGTACACGTCCGATGCCACAGGTGCTGCGTCATAATCTCCATTAAAGACGCCTAGAATCGATTGGTCATGCTTACCTGAGTAAAGTACCTTGTAATCTTCATCTGGCACTAGGCCTTTCGCTGGGAATAACGCACGTGGAGCTAGGTTGCCAGAGTTGGAAGATGCAGAAGTGTGTGCAACCTTTTTGCCTTTCAGATCTGACATTTTGTTAATGCCGCTGTCTTTACGCACAATCGTGATTAGGTTGTAGCCTTGGAAACCAGACTCATCGCCCTTCACCGCAATTGGAACGTAACCTGCTAAATTAACTGCGTAGCCAGTCGGGCCCGTAGAGAAACCAGCAACGTGCAGTCGACCAGAACGCATCGCTTCTACTTGCGCAGAGTTCGAGTGAACTGTGTAGTAAATCACTCGCTTACCCGTGATTTTACTTAGGTGAGCTTGGAAATCCGCAAACGCATCTTTGTACAACGCAGGGTCTTCTACTGGCGTGTAAGTAAACACAAGCGTACTTGGGTCATTCCACTCATCTGGGTTCTTTGGTGAATCGGCCACCAAATCTTGGTTTTCATCACAGTATCGATCGTCTAACACACCACGGCTAGAGCAGTCGCTTGCCATAGCCATTGAAGGAAGTAGTAATGAGCTAGCGATTAACAGTCCTTTAACACTGATTTTCATATTCAAACCTTACTTTTACTTATTGTTGAAAGTCACCTTCACTGTTGCAGCCTTTGTGCCACCTTTTTATATCTTTAATTTCAATAGCTTAAATAAAACCCCACACTTTCAAATTACTTTTGAGTCATAAGTGTCCAACTAAAAACCCATCATTTGGGTCATTTTTGTCCCACAATTTCAGTGGTAAAAAAAGAGCCCGAAGGCTCTTTGGTTCACTGCTTTTTCTCTTATTATTCTTTGGCTAAGCGCTCTCTATACAAACGCTATAATTAGCGACGTAACAGCGCTCTCAGAATCGCCTATGCGTCGCTGTCCATGCAGTTAGCGTAATAAGTTACCGTTGCAGGCCAATCGCTGAATACGCCCATCACACCCACATCTTGTGCCAGCACATCAAGCATTTTCATCATATCGCCATCATTGTTGATGCCGTCTTTCACGCTCTTGTAGTACCAACCACCACCTTGCGCTAGCGGGCCAGAACGTTCCAGTGTCCATGCGATAATGTCGAGGTCTGCATCCTTAGCCAGTTTCGCGTAGTTAGACGCCACTAATTCGTTGTTCTTATCAAGTTCAACCAAAGCAAACAGAGGTGGTGCGATGATATTCACGCCCGCATCGTGTAGCTCTTTCATGTTTTCAACAGACGCGACAAAGTCCGCTTGTTCGTAAACACGGTCATCAAGATAAACCGCTTGTTTGCCGAACTTCGGTGTTTCATTGATCCAATACTTCACATCATCCAAGTTGAATGACTGTAGGTAAGTCTCAGAAGGCTTGAAACCCGCTTCTTTCAGTTCATCCACCAACTTCTGCGCATACATCTCTTGGCTAAATCCATTGAAAGGCATATCTACCGCGGCTGATTTCAATTCAGGAGTGACCTTCACGCCGTGCTCTTTAAACAGTGCTGCACTTTCTGCGTGTGTCATCAGTGTCCCACTTTGACTGTAAAGATCGGTTCTCCAACCTGGAGTCCCGTTCATGTACTCTTCAACCGTGGTTGCTTTTGGATTCGCACCATCCATTTTCCCTTTAAGAGTCTTAAACTCCGCTAGCGTGAAATCAGAGGTACGACACTCAACCTGCGCATCTTCGCCTGTCGCCGGGTTGGCTGGAGTGAACGGTGTTGAACACTTCTTAGCGAGATCTGGATGCGCCAAAACATCGGTTGTGGTGTGCAGATCACTTTGAGAGTGACGACATACCAACGCCTTGTCTTTGGTGAAAGTCACATCACACTCTACTACGCCTGCGCCCATTTGAATCGCCGCCAAATAGGATTCCTTCGTGTGCTCAGGAAACTGCATCGCAGCTCCGCGATGCCCAATAGAAAAATCACTACGATGAAAAGGTCCTTCGCTGCAACTCAACAGCTTAGTTTTCAAAGGGCTCTCATCCATATTGTTGACTAAAAAGAGGGGACGAGGTCCTAAGTTTGCTGGTTCTGCAGCGGCCCATGCCGTTATTGAACTCATGCCTAATATCAGAGCAATCGAACCTTTCAGTATTTGCTTCATGTTTGTATCTCCTTGCAACAAGCAATTATTTTTCTAATGTCCTTTATTCGATCATTCAATGTTGGATAGCTGTCATATATAGATAGCTGTCATATGTTTTTTGACTCAACATCGAATAACCTTATGTGGGCTAACGCCACAATGTAGGGATTGCACGCTTTGTGCCAGATGTTAAAGCCCTTTTATTACAATCACTTGAAACGGTTAGCCATTCGACTAAAAGTTAAATGGGTCATTGTTGTCTTGTGCTTTTTATTTTGGCTTTGGTTTTGATTTTGATTTTGGTTTTCCATTTAACAAACACCTGAACGAATTAGGCTTTGAAACTCTCTTTATCTAATTGGTGTTTCTTCATTTTTCGATAAAGGGTTTTACGCGGTAAATTCAGCTTACTTGATACCTCGTTAATGTTACCTGCGCTTTCTATTAGCGCCTCCGTCAGTACATTCCTTTCGTACTGCTCCATCTGCTTTTCAAAAGCGAAATCTTCTCCGGACGCTTCACAAATTGGCGATTGAAGATCGAAGCCATCGCCGACGATACCCAACACAAATCGATCAGCGACATTACGTAGTTCACGAACGTTACCCGGCCATTCATGCCGACATAGCTGCTGTATCTGCTCAGGGTAAATCGTTGATGGGCGCGTCTTATATTTGTGGCTCGCTTGAATCACAAAATGGCGAAACAGCACCTGAATGTCTTCTTTTCGTTGGCGCAGTGCCGGAAGGTTTAAGCTCGCAATGTTCAATCGATAGAAGAGATCGGCTCTGAATTCCCCAGACTCACTCAAACTCACAAGATCGGCTTTACTGGCTGCGACCACTACGATGTCGACAGGTATCAACTCATTACCACCAACACGCTCAATCATTCGCTCTTGAATCACGCGCAGCAGTTTTATTTGTACCGCAATCGGCATGCTCTCAATTTCATCGAGAAACAGAGTGCCGCCATTGGCTTGTTCTATTTTGCCAATACGCTTCTTGTTCGCGCTAGTAAACGAACCCGCTTCATGGCCAAACAACTCACTTTCGATAATGCTCTCAGTCATGCCACCACAGTTAATCGCAACAAATGGCTTAGTCTTACGACGACTGAATTGATGCAGAGCTTGAGCTATCACCTCTTTGCCCGTTCCCGTTTCTCCGTTGATGATGGTATCGACGCCGGTATGTGCCAAAGCGAGCACTTGCTTACGTATCGTATCCATCGCTTTTGATTGGCCAATAACCACAGATTCAATCGGTAAATCCTCTTGCCCATCGCCATCCGAGGTTGACGGGCAACTGTGCTGACACTGGGCAATCGCCAAATCAAGCTTCTCCACCAGCTCACTCGAATTAAGCGGTTTTTCCAGAAAGTCGAAAGCGCCCAGTTTCATCGCTTCGATCGCCATTGGGATATCGCCATGACCACTCATCAATAAAACGGGCACATTCGGGGCACGGTGTTGGATTGAGCTCAACAACGTCAAACCGTCCACTTTCGGCATGCGCACGTCACACAGCACAACCGACTGACTGTTCGCTTTAAGCGACTTTAGGCCAAGGTTGGGATCAGTAAAGGTGGTGACACTAAACCCTTCTAGCTCTAACATTTCGCTCACGGCTTCGACGACATCTATTTCATCGTCGATAAGAACTATGTGTTTTTCTGAAATCATGAACCTGTGCCTTTTGGTAGAGTGACGATAAAGGTGGTGCCTTGGTGTTCAACCGATTCCACGTGAATCGAGCCGCCAAAATCTTTTATTATGTTGTATGCGATAGACAAGCCTAGCCCAAGCCCCTTACCTGTTGTTTTGCTGGAATAAAATGGGTCAAACAAATACGGGATATCTTCTTCAGGTATGCCCAGTCCGTTGTCCTTAACCAAAATCTGAGTGGTGTTCGAAAGCACTTGCGTAGCAATACTAAGTTGAGGCTGCTCTTTATGCTCAATGGCATCCAGAGCATTGCTGATAAGGTTCACCAGTACTTGTTCCAAGCGTATGCTGTTGGCTCGAACCATCTGGTAACTTTGGGGGGAATACTGAATCGACACTGCGCTCTGTCTGGTTTCAAACAGGTCAATCGCATCACTGACAACCTTATCCAACTCGACGTTATCAATCTTGCCATCGCTCTTACGTGAGAAGGCTTTTAAGTGACGAGTAATCGCAGCCACCTTTTCTAGCAGGATTTCGATCTTTTTAAGATTCTCTTGTGCTCTGTCTGGTCTATTTTTACCGAGCCAAAGCTGAGCACTTCGAACGTGGCTATTCACAGCCGTCAGAGGTTGATTAATCTCGTGAGTGATCCCAACACTGAGTTGCCCCAATGCAGCCAGTTTTCCGGCTTGGATCAACTCATCTTGAGTCACTCGAAGTTTGGCTTCGGCTAGGGTTCGCTCTTCCACTTCAGCTTCTAATTTTCGGTTGGTTTGCTTAACGACTTTGGCCGTAGTTTGGAATACCTTTAGGTACTTGGCCATTTGCGTCACTTCGTCTTTGCCACGAATGGACACTTCGGTATCTAAATGGCCGGTAGAAATCGCAAACATGTTGTCTTTAAGCTGTAAAAGTCTTTCCAAAATGCTCTTACGCACGTAGAACCATGAAATAGCAGCGGCAGCCAACACGCTAAATAGAGAAAGGAAGAGAGAGAGACGCTGGTTAGATTGCAAAGATTGCTGTGCCTGTTGAATCGATTGGTCAATATTGCTATTCACCTTGCTGGTGTTGCTTTCGATCTGCACAGTTAATTGGTTCAAATGCTCGCGGCTGTTTTGCAGGAAGTATTGCTCTTGATAAAGATGATCGAGCGCTTTGTTTTTCATCCCATACAAGCTGCTATCGCTTGAGGCAAGGTTATAAATCACCGTGAGTTTATGATCTAATTGAGGAAAATCACTTCTTAAATCACCACTGACCCAGAGCTTCCACCACTCTTCCCCTACCTGCTCTAATCGCAAACTGGTGTAATCCAGTTCATTAAAACTGGAGTCGTTATACAGCTTTTCGACTAAGCCTAATTGGTAATAAAGCAGAGACTTGAGCTGTGTGTACTGGATTTGGTCTTTGGCAGGCTCTGGCAAGTTATCAAGTGAATCACTGGCCTGTTGCAGTAGCGGGTAAAAACCTTCCAGTAGATTACGAAGTTCTTGGTTGAGCTGTTCTGACTCAATTTCACTTTGATACAACAAGCTGAGGCTGTTATTAACTTGGGCGATAAGATCTTTAAAATAGGAGTGATAGTCCGGGAACTGAACCATAACGCTATTCATCACGGAAATAGCGTCTTCGATTTTTAGCATCGCCTGCTTGCGCTCTAAATTCGATTCAGCGTCACTGAGCTGAGAAGATGTTGTGATAATCACTCGCACCATATCATTAAGGCGTGCAGCATTATCTAAGGCCGGGATTTCAGTCTCCTTTAGCTCAACAAGACGTTGGTTTAAATCATCGAAAGTAAAGCTGGAGACAACCGAGAGGAAGATAGTGGTCATCGATAGCATGGCTAACGCAAGTACCAAGCGCAGCTCAATACCTTTCCAACCAAACCACTTACGACGTGGGATTTTGATCGAGAACGGGCGCTCGAAACTATCCTTATTTTCTACAACCTCGGAGACATGACTGCTCACTCGCCCCACCTTCTTCTCATCAAATAATCAACAGGAACTGTCAATGATTCAATTAGTTAGGGTGTGAGCCTTACTTAGGTTTGCATCGAATAGCTTTAGTGAAGCTATTAAATGAAGAGTAATCATTAACATTTCACATAAGATATCATAACAATTGTTTTATAAAGCTTGAGCTGTCTGTTTTGCGATAATAGAAAGTGACCGCACCGACAGAAACGTGATTACTTTATCAATACGCCCGTAAATTATACGAATAGCGCGCTCAATCAAGCAGTAAAAACCTTTGATTATTTAATAAGTTAAGGACTATAGATCTAAAAAATCGCACAAGCTTTCACTCATGCGATTTCATTTATGTCATGCCCATCGACTAACCAGAAGCTCAACGAACTTAGAGAATAATCATCCCATCGCGATAAGTCAGAGCAGGAGAAACGTCTTGGCCAAGTAAGACTGGGCCATCAAGGTCGACAATTTCAGATTGAACGGCGATAGGCAAAGCTGCACGCATCGCCAAAGAAGTTCCGAGCATACAACCAGACATCAGCGTAAATCCTAGCCTTTGGGCTTCTTCTGCAAGAACCAATGCTTCAGTCAAACCGCCCGTTTTATCGAGTTTGATGTTGACCATTTCATACTTACCCAACAGCGATGAGAGCTGTGAAGTGGTATGACAGCTTTCATCAGCACACAGTGGGATCGGGTGATTGATGTGTGCCAGTGACGCATCGTGCTGCTGTGGAAGAGGTTGTTCGATCATCGCAATATCAAATTCTGTCAGTTGATTGAACAACTCTTCGAGATTCAGCCCCGTCCACGCTTCATTGGCATCCAGTACAATCTGAACATCTGCCGCCGCTTCCCGTACCGCGCGAACACGCTCTACCACTTGCTCGCCATCAAGCTTCACTTTTAAGAGTTTCGCTCCATTTGCGACATAGTCTCGAGCCTGAGTCGCCATGGCTTCTGGCGTACCAATCGAGACGGTCATTGCTGTCACGATTTGATTGGGTAACTCAAACAGGCTATTTGGGAAGACCTGGTCATGTTGTTTGGCTTCAAGCTCCCAAAGCGCACAATCGACCGCATTTCGCGCTGCCCCTCCGGTCAATAAAGACTGAAGATGATCTCTTAGCTCTGCCGGATCGGTAACGCCTCGCTCAAACATACCTTCAAGTGCGCTAGACGCTTGTTGGATTTGCGCTAACACAGACTCCGATGACTCGCCGTATCGTGGGTAAGGGGTGCACTCTCCCTGAGCTTGTTTGCCATCATGTTCAATATAAACACGAACAACGTGACACTCAGTTCGACTGCCACGAGAGATGCGAAAAGCCGTTTGCATCGCGATAGTAATGGGTTCTGCTGTAATCTTCATAATTTCACTCGGTTGATGTTCGCTTTAACAAATGGAAACGTAGAAATGATGAAGTCGTTAAAGTGAATGTCGCAAATGATCAGTAATGTGTTGTACACAAAAACGCACAGGGTCCGTCACGGGCACTTGATAGAGTGTGGTCCATTCTTGGCATAATGTCTCAGCGTCTTCAATGCTAATTGCCGAAGTGTTCAAGCAGATACCAACCAATTTCACATCTGGATTCGTCAGTCGTGCCGCTTGTAAGTTGGCTTCAATCGTCTGTTCTATGCTTGGCAATTGAGCATGAGGAAGGTTACGAATATGTGGTCGCCCGACTTCATGGCACAACACCAAAGCATCGGCTTGTGCGCCATGTAATAACCCCAAACTCACGCCTGCAAACGAAGGGTTGAACAAAGAACCCTGCCCTTCAATGATGTCCCACTCGTGGTCGGTAAAATCGGGGCTAATCGCTTCAACCGCGCCGGAAATAAAATCCGCAACCACCGCATCAATCGAAATTCCGCTGCCTTCAATCAAAATACCGGTCTGCCCTGTCGCTTTAAACTGAGCAGATGTTCCCGCTTGTTTAAGCGATTTTTCAATCGCTAATGCCGAGAACATTTTGCCTACTGAGCAATCTGTTCCGACAGTAAGCAGGCGCTTACCCTGACGAGGCTTACCGTTACCAACCTTTAGAGAACCATCAAAATGGCGTACATCATGAAGCTTAGTCAATCCTTGTTGCTGCATGTCAGAAAGCGGTGAAAATTCACTCAATCGTTGGTGCATGCCAGATGCAATCTCATATCCCATTTCTGCAGCTTCCATTATGGTTGGCTGCCAAGAGTCAGGAATAACACCACCTGGGTTTGCGGTGCCAATCACTAGCGTTTTCGCCCCCTGCGCTTGCGCCTCTTGCAAGGTCATGTCCGTTAAGCCAAGTGAAACGGTATCGTCTGTTAAACGAAGCTGACCTAGGCAGATTTCTGGGCGCCATTGATGAATACCACGGGCTGTTTTTGCGGCAAGTGGGTCAGTAACATCCCCAAGAAAAAGAAGGTAAGGTTGAGCGATAGACATGAGCATTCCTAATTAATAAGTCCTTGTATGGATTTACTTTAATTAGGAATGAGATAGCTGCCGAATACCTATTTATGGCGAGCCTATAACCTTAAGTTATAGGGTGGGTATGGCTCTTCAATGAAGCGATAAATTGTTTAACGGAAATCGACTGAGGGGTGTGCTCTGCACAAAGCGTCGATACCGAAAATGGGATATCCGGCTGCAGTGAAAGCACGCAAACCGAGTCGTCATTTTGATATTGCTCTGCCGTCCACGGATCCACAATCGCAAACCCCGCTTGGTGCTTCACCAGTTCCGCCGCCGCGCTATATCCACGTACCGATATCGGATGGTGATAATGCTCATCGCGTGCAATAAGGCTTTGATGTAACAGGAGGCCTAATGGATCGCGGCCATCAAGCCCGATGATTGGCAGCGGATAATTGATAAGATCATTTAGCGTTAATTCTGCCGGTAACTGCTCAACCGTATTGGATGGAACCAAAACCTTGAGTGATTCGGTTAATAGCGTTTCACTTAATATCGCAGGCGGTGCTTCATCGCCGAACGCGATAGCAATATCAAGCTCATGCTTTAATAGCCCAGCACACAGTTCGTCACGGTTGGCTGTCAGTAATTCAAAAGAGAGTTCTTGCTCACGAGACATTTGGGCGATCACTGGCGTCAGCAATTTGGTCGCCAGAATCGGCGGCGCACCAATACGTAAATGCTGATGGCCTTGCTTCACTTTGTTGGTCAAAGAACGAAATTGACCCAGTTGTTGGTAGACCTTCTCCGCTTCCGGTAACAAAGTTTTCGCTTCAACCGTTGGTACTAAACGCCCTTTAACTCTTTCAAATAAACCAAACCCGAGTTGTTGCTCAGTGTGCGCCAGAATACGAGTCACATTAGGTTGCGACACATGCAAGCTGCGCGCGGCTCCAGATACGGTTCCGGTTTGCATGATGGCGTAAAAGACTTCCAACTGTCTTAGGTTCACATTGATGTCCTTATGGTTCGCGAAACAAATCTAGGGTTTGGCTTTTCTTGTATTAGCTAAGCTAGTTAACGGTCTAGCTAGCTTTTTGGCTTTTTGCGTGGGTCTATTTTAGTAGCTCAGCTACCGTAGGTTGAAGTACCACAGCCCAAACTTGGTAAGCCTTGGCATTCAAATGCAAATCATCACATGAGTACTCATTCGACAAAAGCTGATTAGGTGACAATACAGAATTCACATCTAAGAACGCAATGCCTTGCTGAGAACAGTACTCGCTTATCTTGCTATTGAGCAGTTCCACTGAAGGGTTCAAACCTTGCAGTTTAGAGCCAACATAAAGCGTTGATTGCACCAAGATTCGAATATCGTTTTCTTGCCACACCTTAAGCATATCAATGTAGTTCTGGTAGATATATTCGACATCATAACCCTGAGCTAAATCGTTTACCCCTGCCATAAAACATACAAGCTTTGGTTTCACATTCAACGTGGTATCAATGCGGCGCAACATGCCTGTTGTGGTATCTCCTGCTAGGCCACGATTGACCATTGAGACATCGCGGAAAATATCCGCCCACGGGGCCCACTCGGTGATCGAATCACCAAACATCACTAAGTCTGCATTTGGAGAAAAATGGCGATGATTATCTGATGTCATGATGTAACGGCTCATGCTATGGCCTCGTTGTTGAATCTCAGACTGAAGAGCGACCGCTTTGAGAATATCACTATCCAGCGTAGTGCCATCAAATTGAGCCAGTAACCCTTCGATGTGTGGCTTAAAAGGGCTAAGACGAGTACTCAGTTGGTGGTGTTCTTTAAGGGAAGATAACCTCTCTAATAGTGCGTATAGAGAGCTATTTTGACCAACTTCTTGGAATAACTGATACAGATCGAGGACAGGGTGTTGTTGCAGCGCGGCAAGTAATTGCTTGTCTTCCATGGTGTTATCTAACCCTTCAATTATCTAATGATGAACCAAAGATAATATCCGATTGCTTACGGGATAGATAACACTAGAAGCAGATCGTTACTTTTACTAGAAGTAAATAGTTACTTTTCTTTGACTAATAAGTGATTGCGGTTATCACGGCTTTTCTTAATCAGCTCGTTGCTCTCGTCCATTTCATCAGATTTCGCAAGGCGATCATAAAGTAGCACGTTAACCGTCGCAGCCAAGTTCATGCAACCAACCGTTGGTACATACACAACGTGATCAGCTCTATCCGCAACATCTTGAGAAATAGAGCCGTCTTCAGGGCCAAAGATATAGATAGCGTTTTCAGGGTGTTTAAAACGAGGCAGTGGTGTCGCACCTTCTGCTAGTTCTACACACACAATCTGAGTTTCCGCGTCAAGATTATTTAAAAATGACTCAGCGGCAGTAAGCGGGATCGTGCGCGCTGCGCTCTTCGTATCAGTGTGGAATTTAGCGGCTTTTTCGTAGCGTTGCCCTGTGTATTTAACTTCGTCGACTTGGTAACAACCAGCCGCACGCATAACAGCGCCAACATTCGTCGGGCTCTTTGGGTTAGTTAAACCAATAATCACATGGCTTTTGTTCATGAATATTTCTCACTTAACGAATAAACATAGCAAGGTGCTACAAAGGGCCGCATTCTACCAAAACAACGTCGAATTCAAAAGCATCGATACAAACTCGCTTTTTCGCTCTTAAGCCTTTAATTGCAAGGCATCTCACATTAAAAACTTAACCGCCATCATGTTTATCAAACAAAAATATTCTAGGGTAACAATTAGACAACAAGCCCATTTACATTTTGAAACCACATTAATAATGTGTTGAAAATTGTATGAGAAAATCACACAGGAAGCGTGAAATGACCCTAACCATCAAAAACCGCCTTTATATTCTCTCTTTCATTCCTTTGCTACTAATGGCAATTGGCATGATGAGCGTGACGTATATGAAGAGCACCGAGCTAACCGCACAGCAAGTAGAATCGACGCGTAGCAATATGATGGCGATGAAAGAAAAGGAACTCAAAGCGTACCTGCAAATGGCCTACTCTTCGATCAGCCCATTTTTAGATAAAGGGGCAACACTAGAAGAAGCTCTACCAACATTGAAAACCCTAGAATATGGCGAATCAGGCTATATTTTTGGTTATGACTCTAAAGGTGTCCGAGTTGTGGTTGGGCAAAGTAACGATGGTATTGGTAAAAACTACTATGACCTTCAAGACAAGCAAGGTAATTACCTAATCCGAGACCTGATCAAGAACTCAAAATTGGGTGAATTTACGACTTACTATTTTCCGAAACCAGGCCAATCTGTCGCGTTACCAAAACTCAGCTACTCAGTATTTGTTCCGCAATGGGACTTAATGCTTGGTACTGGCTTCTACACCGATGACATCGACGCTGTTATTGCCGAGATGAAAGAAAGTTCGAATGTCGCGCTACAAAGTTCCCTGACTGCTATCGCGATTTTCTGCGGATTGATCGCCCTAGTGGTAGCCGTTTTCGCTGTTGCAGTGAACCGTACCATCATGCAACCTCTTGAGCAGTTCGACCGTTCAATTAGTGCCTTTGCAAGTGGCGAGGCCGATTTAACCGCTCGAATGGAAAAATTCAAAGCCCCTGAGTTCACTAAGCTCAGCGAGAACTTCAACGCCTTCGTTGCTAGCCTACAAACCATCATCCGTAGCGTGAGTGATGTTGGCCAGCAAGTCGTCGCTGAAACCAGCAGTATGTCTTCTCGCGCCGCTCAGGTTGATGAAATTGCCACTGGTCAGCGTGAAGAGACTGAACAAGTTGCAACAGCAATGACCGAAATGACAACAACAGCACAAGAGATCTCCAGTAACGCAAGCCAGGCGGCGGATTCAGCGAAGCTTGCAGAGGGTAATGCCAAAGAAGCTCAACAAATAGTGAACGCTGCTGCCAACTCTGTTGCTGGTCTTGCTAGCGAAGTATCCGAAGCCAACACAGTGGTATCTAGATTAGAAGGTGATGTACAAAACATTTCGTCGTCACTGACGGTCATTCAAGATATTGCCGAGCAAACAAACTTATTAGCACTGAATGCAGCAATTGAAGCCGCTCGTGCAGGTGAGCAAGGGCGTGGATTTGCAGTGGTTGCGGACGAGGTGCGTAAACTGGCAAGCCGAACTCAAGAAAGCACTGGTGACATTCATAAAATGATTCAGCAGCTAAAAGCCGCCTCAGATGCTGCCGTAAAAGCAATGGATTCGAGCCAAAATAAAAGTGCTCAAACGGTGGAAGAAGCGAATGCCGCAGCCGCAGCACTGGCGAAAATCCAAGAGTCGATTGATACGATCATGGACATGAACTCATTGATTGCTACCGCGACAGAGCAGCAAAACATTGTTGGCCAAGAGATATCTCAACGCATTGTGGTGATTTCCGATCAAAGCTCACAATCAGCATCATTAGCGAATCAAAACCGTGCGGGTAGCCAGAACCTCAACAGCCGCGCAAATGAGCTGTATCACTTGGTGGATCGCTTCACCGTCTAATACATTTTCGGTCTAGTAAGCCGTAATCAAACGATAATTAATCCTAAAACACGTCGGGCTTCAGAATCTCTATTCTGAAGCCCGTTTTTATCGGTGGAGGTTTTAAGCCATACACTAATCCAATTGCTCAGAAAGGAAGTCCACCAGCAGGCGAACCTTTGAAGATAAGTTGCGGTTCTGAGGATAAAGCGCCCAGATCCCTTCTTTGTCATCTCGATAATCGGACAGCACCTCAACCAACTCACCAGAATCAAGGTCTTCACTCACATAGTATTCCGGCAACTGCACCAAGCCAATGCTCTGCTTAGCTGCGTCTAACAAGGCTAAACCACTGTTGCACTTAATGCGTCCGTTAACACGAACTGAGCGAGGGCGTCTATTTTCTTTGAAACGCCAATGTTCAAATCCACCGACTAAACATTGGTGATTATTTAATTCTGATAATGTATGCGGCTCGCCATAACGTTCAATATATTCAGGGCTTGCACATACATAAAGTTGGCGTTGAGACAGCCTCTTTGCCACAAGGCTTGAGTCTTCCAAGCGGCCAAGACGAATCGCAACATCAACACCCGAATCGATAAGATCGAGCTTTTGATTGGTCAGCATCAGCTCAAGCTCTACTTGCGGGTGAAGCTTTAAGAATTGATGCAGTATTGGGGCGAGTTGGCGCTCACCATAAGTCACAGGCGCGGTGACTTTCAGTAAGCCTTTGGGTGTGGATTGCATCTGCGTGACCGCAAGCTCAGCAATTTCTAAACCTTCGACCAACAACTTACATTGTTGGTAATAGAGTTGCCCAGCCTCTGTAAGAGACACCTTTCGAGTCGTTCGATTGAGCAGTTTCACTGCGAGTCGTTCTTCGAGGTTTGCTACTCTACGACTGATTTGAGCCACCGACGTAGCGAGCTTCTGCGCCGCACCAGTAAAGCTTTCACGCTCTGCCACTACAACAAACTCACTTACCCCTTCCCAATTGGCCATGCCTTTACCTTATGCTGAACTTTGGTTACCCATACAGTGTATTGAAGTTAGATATCAGTGTCACCTTGCTTGATATGCGCTGTGCATTAATCTTCGGCACCTATAGTCATTCCCTTACAGAACCATATTTTTGTCCTAACATTAACCTCATCCCCTATTGCTAGGGTGAGAATCTCTAAAACACTGGTACAACAAAGTAAGGTATCCCTTTGAAGAAGTTAATCATACTTGCATCAACTCTTGTACTCAGCACCACTGCGTTTGCAGCAACTAAAACAACAATTCAAGAAACAACGCTAAAATCTGACACATATGCTAGTGAAGTCGAAGCATACGATGCAGGCACCAACCTTATGGATGAGTTACGCGCAAAAACACCTTTTGAGCTTTCAAGAGAACTGCCACAGTTCCAACAGACAACCAAATACGATTCGTTCAAGATTGATGATGCAAATATGGAAGTGAAAAAGATCACTAACATGAACGGCGACATCCACTACAAAGCGAACGTAAAAGTGGACTACCGTTACACATACAAAGACGGTCTTAGCAGCTAACACTGAGTGATTGATCAGGTCTAAAAACTGATCACCTAGTCAAAAAGAAAGTCCGCACTCATAGAGTACGGGCTTTTTTTCGTTCAGCGCTGATTAATGGAATTCAAACGAGCAACCATTATCGGCTCATATGCGTCTGTCTAATTTTGAAATTACACTTCAAACTGAGACACAAGGCTATCTAGCGCTTCACACTGTTCAGCCAATGCCATACATGCATTTTCTGCGCTGCTTGCCATCTCAACCATTTGCATGGTGCTTTCAGCGATGCGTTGAACATTCTTATTCACTTCTTCAGACACTTGAGACTGTTGCGAAGCCGCCGTAGCAATTTGTGTGTTCATGTCATTCATCTTGCCAATTGAGTTTCGAATCTCACTCAATGAAGACGCTGCAGTTCCTGCTTGAACAATGGTTTTCTCGCCACTCACTTTGCTTTCAGTCATCACGCCAACCGCATGTTTAGCCCCCACTTCTAAGCGTTCAATCATTGATTGGATTTCGCCTGTACTGTCTTGAGTTTTGCTCGCAAGCGCACGAACTTCATCAGCCACAACTGCAAAGCCACGACCTTGTTCACCCGCTCGTGCCGCTTCAATTGCCGCATTCAAAGCAAGTAGGTTGGTTTGCTCTGCAATGCCTTTGATCACACCAAGGATTGAGGCAATGTTCTTCACGTCTGTGTCCAGCTCTTGAACAACACCGCCCGCGTTCTCGATATCTTGCGCAAGGCGTTCAATCGAAGTCACGGTCAAGCCAAGCGTGGTGTCTGCCGATTCCACTTCATGATTGGCAACATTACTGGCGGTTGCCGCATCTAATGCATTACCACTCACCACTTCACTGGTTGCTTGCATCTCATGAACCGCCGCCGCGACTACTTCACTTTCACGCTGTTGGTTCGATGAAAATTCAGCAACACTTTGCGTTAACGATTTAATGTTTTCCATCTCAGCGCGTACCGCATTCGATGTAAAAATAACTTGTTCGACGGTGACATGGATCTTGCCAACAAACTGGTTGAAAGCAGAACTTAAACGAGCGATCTCATCATTACCTTCGACCTTCATACGTTGAGACAAGTTACCGTCACCCGATGCGATCTCATTCATCGCTTTCTCTACGTTCTGGATTGGCTGAACGATAAACCGATTGGATAACCACATAGCGAAAAGTGCAGCGAAAACAGCAACGGCCATACCCACTTCAATGATCAACTTACTCGATTCAATAGAGTCATCGGCTTGCTGGCGAAGCTCTTTCTGTTTCAATTCGATCAGAGTTCGGATATCGCGCAGTTGAGTACGAATGATCGCAAACTCTGCGTCAAGCGCTGGCGAGTAATCAATATTGTATTGGTCTGCGTTTGCTGGATCAGCGAACATTGGCTCGTGCAGTGCCACCCACTTGCTCATCGCGTTAACAAGCTTTGCTAACTCGCCACGTGAAGATGGGTCCAACACGCCCGCTTGATACAAGGTTTCGACACTTTCAAAACGAGGAACCGCTTTGTAAGCGTTGTCTTTAAATTCAAATTTTTGGTACTCAATCGCCGCTTGGTCTTTCGAGAGTAATAGACCTTGAGCAGAAGCGATAACTTGATAAATGTCACGATACCCATCTTCCAAATTGTCTAACACGGGCTGAACCACATTATTGAGCTCATTATTAATCGCAGCTTGAGCATTTGATCTGATAACGTTGAGCACAGTAACGGTAGAAAAAACAATCACAATCACCAACAGCGGGATCGCGATTTTACTCTTAATCGAAAGATTATTGATATTCATTGGGATTAATAACCACACTTCAAATAGGGATGCGCGCGCAATATACAGCACACATATAAAATCCCGCTAAGCTTTTGTGAGCTTCATCTCATAGAAAACGATACCGTAAATTCGTGTGATGTTTTTTCAATCAAAGGTTAACTTTCGGCGACTAAAATACTCTCTGATTTAGACTTATTTGCTGCTGATACGCGCAAATACTGGAGAAGTGTTAGAAATAACACCATAATGTAGGGCTCTAAAATAAGTAGGTAAGAACATGAAAATTTGTGGTGTTGAAATCAAAGGTAACGATGCAGTCATCTGTCTTCTTTCTCTGTCAGACGGCGTATTTAACATTCCTGATTGCCGAGTTTCTAAGGTTGCGATTAGCGACGCAAACGACACACAGAATATGAAAGACTTTCAATTCTCTTTTGCAAAGTTAATGGAAGATTACCAAGTAGAAAAAGTTGTAATTCGCCAACGTCAGACTAAAGGCAAATTTGCTGGCGGTGGTTTCGGCTTCAAACTTGAAGCAGCAATTCAGCTAATCGACGGCCTAGATGTAACCGTTGTGTCTCCAGCTGAAATCAAAGAAAGCCTTAAGCGCAACCCTCTTATGATGAAGTTCAAAGAGACCGGCCTTAAGCAATACCAAGAAGCACCGTTTACAACGGCTTACGCTTGTTTGATGAAACGCTAATCAAAAGTCGCTAGCCAATATTTTATATAGAAAGAGCCTGAATATTCAGGCTCTTTTTTGTTTCTAGTCATCGATTTTTAGTAGGATGAGTTTGGTATACAAACTACCGCTCTAACACTGTTCGCCTACGAGCCTTAATTAACTCAGGCTTTTTCACCACCAAATAAACCGCCGCAGCAGACAAAGCAAAGCCCATCGCGCCATACATGTCGAACGACTCACCGAAAATAAGCCACGCTTGGATTGCTGTCGTCGGTGGCACCAAGTAAAAGACCGAAGCCACACTTGAAGATGCACCGTGCTCTACCATGTAAAGCAACAATAGGATGGCAACACAAGACAGAACGACCACCAGCCAAATTAGAGTCAACGTGAATTCTATCGTCCAGTTTACTTGCATAGTTTCGTAACGCATTGCGAACGGCAGAAACAACGCGGCAGAAGCCAAATATTGCACCATCGCACCGCCGACCATATCTGTCCCCTGACAGAAGCGCTTCTGATACAAAGTGCCGCAGGTAATACCCACCAAAGAAACCAAACACAATAACGTTGCCAAGCCTTTTTGGTCGTCTGACTGCCATTCAATATTGCCCATCAACACCAAACTAATACCCGCAAAACCAAGCGCTAACCCCAACCACTGTGCAAAATTAAAACGCTGCGAAGTACAGCTGATCATAATCAATGCGGTAAGAATCGGTTGTAAGCCAACAAGTAGAGAACTCAACCCGGCGGGCATACCTATATCAATCGCCAGATAGGTGCCACCAAGGTAGAAACCATGAATCAAGATGCCAACCACACTTGCGTGGAAGAATGCTCGACCACGAGGAATACGACGCTTAAGGATTGCAATCAAAACCAAGAACAGCGCCACGTTGGCTACCATCCTCAATGAAAGTAATGTTGCGGGTTCGGCATATTCAACACCAAGACGTGCGCCGACAAAACCTGACGACCACAATATTACAAACACAAACGGAATCATTTTAATCAGCATTACAAACCTCTGGTCAACTCTTCATCAATGCTGTTACCTTAGTTGGGTACAGATAACTAATAAAGATACAGATATAACACTTTAAATGGTTACAGGTTGAGAGTGTGCAACGAGGGAGAAACACGTGGAAGCAGAACTCAGCGGCAATAAATACCTTGCTACCGAACAACATATTAAGGCTCAGATCGATAAGGGACTCTTTCATCCAGACGATCGTCTTCCCTCAATCCGTCAACTAAGCGAACAGCTTGGCGTGAGCAAGAACACCGTGATTCGCGCCTACCAAGAACTGGAAGCGACAGGCTGGGTATATTCAGTACCTAAATCTGGCTATCGCGTAAAAGCACCGAACACCACCAGCTGGGATACACCAAGCCAACCTCAAAAAGTCGATCTGTTGTCTGTCACCAAATCGGTACTCTCTCGTCCAAAAGGTCGCCTAAAACTGTTGGCAGGCTCCGCGCACCCGAACATCAACAATCCAGCGATTCGTAGCTTGTATGCCGAAATCGGTCGCCATAGCCGTTTGCAAACTCAGCTTCCCGGTTATTACCAACTGCCTCCTGGCGACGAGCAATTAGTAAAGCAATTGTTAAAGATCACCCATGATCTTGGTGTACCTGCGGGATCTAAAGAGATTGCGATTACTCATGGTGCTCAACAGGCTATCAGTTTGGCTTTACGTGCGCTCACCAAGCCCGGTGACATCGTGGCGGTCGAGTCACCGTGTTACTTCGGCAATCTACTTTTACTTGAATCGCTTGGCTTACAAGCCCTTGAAATACCAAGCAGCGTTAGCCACGGTATTGACATTCCTTCGCTACAAAGTGCACTGGATAAATGGGAAGTGAAAACCTTACTGCTAACACCAAACTTTACCAACCCAACCGGCTCAAGAATGCCATTGGCGAATCGAAAAGCATTACTGGAGATCACCGGATGTTTGCCAATTATCGAAGACGATGTGTTCGGTAGCTTGGCATTCGATACACCAATCGCTAGCCTCAAAGAGCTTGATGACCAAGATAGAGTCATCTACGTCAACTCATTGTCTAAAACCTTAGACTCACGCTTGCGAATCGGTTGGTTATTGTCGGGGCGCTACCAACCTTTAGTCGAAAAGTACCTTTTATGCGACAACATGGGCAGCTCAAACCTAATGCAATCGGCGGTGGGGCAATTCCTCACGACCGGCAAATATCGCAGTCATTTGTCTAAGATGAAGCGGCTCTACCAAACCAATCAAAAGCAATTCCAAAGCCTGTTAATACAAGCACTAGATAGCTACCCACACCTTGTCGGGCAATACCACCTATCAAAACCGGAAGGCTCTTTTTTAAACTGGATAACACTGCCTGAATCGGTCGATAGCTACGCGGTCTATCAAGACTGTTTAAAGCATAAGTTGGGGATTTTACCCGGAACAGTATTTGGCACCAACGACCAATATAAACACTGCTTGCGCTTTACTGTTGCCAACATTGAAGAGAGCAAAGAGTGGAAAGAAGGGGTTGTGACACTAGCGAAAATAATCGCTAAGCACGTGCGTTAGGTTACCTTTCTAATTACCATTTAGACCAAAACAACAAAGCCCCATTCAACTGAGTGGGGCTTTCATCATTATCATATCTTGAGTTGCTTAAATACGATGGTTAGTTAAATACGATTACCCTTGCCAAGCGAACTGTTCAAAAACTTTGTCGACTGGCGTTTTAGCAACGTGGTTTACGTAATTACTGATCACTTTCTGAGACAGGCCAAGAATCACTTCTAGCACTTGTTGCTGACCGTAGCCCGCTTCGAAAAATGCTGCCATTTCACTTTCAGGCACATTGCCGCGGTTGCGTACCATGCTCAGCGTAAAGTCATGCAGTGCTTGCAGCTTTTCAGTAGGTAGAGCCGTGCGATTACGAAGTGCTTCGGTGATTACAGGATCAACCTTCATTGAATGTGCAATGCCAGTGTGTGCAGGAACACAGTAGTGGCATTCGTGTTCAACGTTAATGGTTTGCCAAACAACCGTTAGCTCTTCAGCATCGAAAGATGAGTCACTAAACGCCTGATGAAGCTGAGTGTAAGCCTTAAGTGTGTTTGGAGATTCAGCCAATACACCGAACAAGCCCGGTACTCTGCCCATCTGCTTTTTAGCACCTTCAAGAATAGGTTGGCTTTGCTCTGGCGCTGATTCTACTGAATGAATTTTGAAGTTGCTCATTGTTTTATCCCTATCAATTTATGATTCTAAAGTTATTCAATCACGGAGCAATTAATGACTGTTCTCCGTTGGTGTGAAAACAATATAGATCAAATTAGAACGATCGTTCAAGTGTTATTTTGAACACTCGTTCAATTTCATTGTATTTATCGAATCAACAATTAGGAAAAAACCGATTTTATTTTAGAGGGGCCAACCCTAATCCCATGATTAAAAATAGAAAACCCGCCAGGTATCAACTGGCGGGCTCGCTTATAAGTCTGCATTCTTATTTCAATCAACGATCGATGCTAATGGCACAAGCCTTCAGAACATCTAATCTCATCACAAGGTTAGACGCTTTTCCCTTCAAATTGGTAAAGCTCTCTGAGCGTGTCTTTTAACCATAGAACGATGGGGTTGTAGGCATTGCGTTTGTGCCAAATCATAGTGAACGGGATCAGCAGCTTTTTGACGTTTTCTTCATCTAAAGGGATGGGTAGACAGGTAAGATTGGGGTGGAGTTGTTCAACGTAACGTCGACAGTAATTCGGCGCAACGGTAGTCATGGTGTGATTCGATTGAGCGGTCATAAATAACGACTGCTCAAAACCAGCTAAAGTCAGGACGATATTTCGGTCTAGTTGTAGATCAGTAAGCACTTCATCTAGCGCCCATGTTTCACTTTTCTCCCACACAATATTGATGTGGGGGTATTTAAGGAAAGCCTCTAGATTCCACTCTTCTTTCAATGCAGGATGATCTTTTCTCAAATACACAACCGGCAAGTCATGAAACAGAACCTCGAAGTCGATGAAATAAGGTAGTGAGTCTAGCGATTCTTTCGAACGCGGATGGCTTTCTCTCCCTGAAAATCCAATATCCGATTCGCCACGTACGATGGAATCTATCGAATCGTAGTCCCAGTTTCGCATTTTGATTTTCGCGTTGGGGTAACGTTGAGACACGCTTTGCGTCAACTCGTTAAGCATGATCAGAGATAAAGGAGACTCCGCCTCTAGATTCAAACGCACATCTTTTGGCGCTTCGTCACCACGAGTCGTCAGTATTTGGCTTCCAATCTGCAGCCAGTCTTGAAGATCTTTTACCATGCTCAGTGCAAGTGGCGTTGGCGTTAATCCCCTTGGCGTTTTCACAAACAAAGGATCATCAAACCAATCTCTAAGCTTGGTGAGTGATTTACTCACAGTAGAAGGCGTGACGTTCAGCTTTTTCGCAGCTTTTGAAACACTCTGCTCCTGCAGAAGCAATTGCAGAGTGAACAACAGGTTCAGATCAAGACGGGCTAGTGGCTTCTTCATAATCACTTTTAACTTGAGAGGGACCTACCCATAGTATTAGAGCAATACTGATAACTCCACCAACAGCTAGTATAAATGCCAACATATTCAATGCACTTAGCCCAATAATGCCCATAAACCAAATAAACAATGCCGACGTACATATTTGAGAAACACCAAGAATCGAACTAGCCACACCTGCCCGCTGCGAATAACAGCTCAATGCTTGGCTCATCGCGACACCAAAGCCTAACGAGAATCCGCCACACACGAAAGCAAAGCCTGTTAATGTCACGTAATGTCCTAATCCACCATCCATCGAGGCTATTAACAAAATAGCAGCCACAATGAAGCACGTTTGAGAGGTCAGCATTAAGCTTTTCTGCTTAAACACATTCAATGCAAATGGGGCTGAAAATGACACCAACATGCTCACCAAGGCGGTTAATGCCATGGTGTAAGAGTACTGACCTCTATCGAAGCCAAGCTCTGTCATAATCAACAGTGGAGAGACATTCACATAAGTGAGAATTGTGGTCACGCCGAAACTGGTCATGATCACTCGGCTAATAAACAACGGCTCTTTAAACGTTTCGATTGAAGTCGAATGTAGGGTTACAGGTTTCTCAGGTAAGCGCGATTTCTCAGAGAGAGAGGCTTTGGCTAACCCATTATCTTTGATGTTGAGCTTAGTCTCTCTTAGCACCAACACAGACAATAAGCACACCACTACACCCATGCCCGCCATGGTCGTGAACAAACTCGGCCATGGGTAAACAGTCATGATTAGATGACCAATCACAGGCGCGAGTACCGGAACGATGCAAGTTATGCCATTTAACATCGACAGCACCTTGGCACGCCTTTTATCGTCTAAGACATCTCGTAAGATGGCGAACGCCACTACATAACAAGATCCAGCACCAACACCTTGGAAAAAACGCACGATAAGAAACGGCTCAGCACTGTTCACAACCCCGCCCAAGGTCGACGAGAGAGTAAAAACAATTGCACCGAAAATGGCGACGGGCTTCCTCCCTACGCTATCGGCAAATTTACCCGCGAACAACATAGTCGTTGCCATACCGGCCAGATAGATAGAAAACGCGGCATGGAGCTGAGCCTCAGAGGCATTTAAGTCCGCGGCGATTTGAGGTAACCCAACCAAATACAGATCAATGGCCGTTGGATACAAAAGCACAAGTGCGAAACTACAAAATAGAAAACGATACATAACACCCCCACATAATTGGTGTGAGGATAATAAGAGCGAAATGCAAAACTACCGAGTGGCATCTACGACAACAGATCTTTCCATTTACGACAAACCCCCCACGCTCTCCTAAGAAGTCTATTGATTGGGGCTCATCAAATGAGCTGTGCTAGATATAAAAATCCGACAGAGATTCACTAAATAAGCAAGATTTGGACTGAGTTTTTCTGAAATAAAGGCATATCTTAATCAGAGGTGCAGTGCGGGTTATTGAACGTCGATTAATTTACAAAGGTTATAAAAAGGCTAAAACAATTCACCTGCCGAACACCTGATTCATCCAACCATACCCCTCACAAATTGCTTCGTAATTTTTTTAGAGAAATTCAAAATTTATTAGAAATTAACCCCTAACTTTACTGAGTAATTTGTTAGTCTTGGCAACAAATATTTACAATCCAACTAAAAATTATTTGGATACTTCGAGGTTGTTTTCTTGAATATGAAATTATTCGGCAGTTCTTTGATTCTTTCAGGGACTGCATTAGGTGCAGGCATGTTGGCCATTCCGATGGTATTGGCTCAATTTGGTTTCATGATCAGCTCAGTACTGATGCTACTTATCTTTATCGGCACCACCTACTCTGCGCTTCTATTAGCGGAAGCGTGTACAAAAACGAAAGACAACAGTGGCATGAGCAGCGTTGCTTACTTAACGCTTGGCAGTAAAGGTAAACACTTTATCAATGCACTCTTTTACCTGTTGCTGGTATGCATGCTGATCGCTTATATCTTGGGTGTCGGTGACATCATTCACAAGCTGCTGCTCGACGTTGGCGTCGATGTGTCTACATCGGTTGCCTATACCATTTTCAGCCTATTGATGGGTGTGATTGTGGTGGCGGGTAAGTCGTATATCGACAAATTAAATCGTGGTTTATTCATCATGATGGTGGTGATGCTGCTTATTGTTATTGCCTCTTTGTTTAGTAATATTCGTCTTGATTACCTGACTCAAACCAGCAAATACACCGCTAATGATGTGGTGCAATACAGCGCGGTTATCTTTACCAGTTTTGCCTCTATGGTGGTGATCCCGTCACTGGTTATCTACAACCGAGAAGCGACTCAAAAACAGATCCGCAATATGATTCTGCTTGGTTCAGTGATTCCATTAATTTGCTACCTCACTTGGTTATTCGCAATTATTGGCAATCTTGGCACAGACGCGATCAGTCAGTTCCACAATATCTCTGAGTTGATCTCTGCGTTCAGCGGCCAATCTGCTTGGTTGAAAGTGGTGATTGCTCTGTTCTCTGCTCTGGCCTTGGTGACTTCTTTCCTCGGCGTGTCGATGGCGCTTTACGACCAAAACAAAGATGCGGTGACCAACAACAAAGCGTTGGCTTATGCGCTAACCTTCATCTTACCTTTGGTATTAGCTGAGCTGTTCGCTAGCCAGTTTGTAAGCATGCTGGACTATGCAGGTATGGTGCTGGTGTTCCTCGCTATCTGGGGCCCACTCGCAATGGTAGTTAAGGTTCGCAGACCTGACTTCCCTCACCTACAAACCGAAGGCAGCTACACAGCAGCCGGTGGTGACACGGCATTAATGGCGACATTTGGTTTTGGTGCGTTGATTTTCGTGTCTTGGTTTATGGGGTAGATCCCCATTGAATGGACTATCTGTTGCCATTTAGAAGACAGCAGATACAAATAGCCCGTTAGTCCTGCTATTAAAAGTAGAGACTAACGGGCATTTTACTTCTTATTGGAGTGCTTGCTAGTTAGCTCTTAAACGTACTCGCAATATCTTTCAATGAAGCTGCTAACTGAGCTTGTTCTTTGGCTGTTGCAGCTATTTGCGTTGCACCTGTCGTAGATTCTGTCGACTTCTGCTCTACTGCCATGACGTTTTGAGCAATATCTTGAGTCACTGCCGCTTGCTCTTCGGTAGCGGTTGCGATCTGCTCAGTCATGCTAAAGATCTCGCTCACCGATGCTGAGATACCTTGTAAGGTGTGTTCCACCTCTTTTGAATCCTCAACCGCTTTAGACGACATCTTCTGACTGTTATCAATCACATTAAACGCGGTTTGCACATCAGACTGTAACGAGCTGATGAAACCTTCAATTTCAGCTGTCGACTGCTGAGTACGCTGTGCTAACGTGCGAACTTCATCAGCCACTACCGCAAATCCACGACCTTGCTCACCCGCTCTTGCCGCTTCAATTGCCGCGTTCAATGCTAACAAGTTAGTCTGTTCAGCGACGGACTTAATCACATCAATCACACTGTTGATGTTATTACTGCTCTCGTGTAAGTGCGTGATCTTTTCCGCTAGATCATTAATTTCAGATGCCAGTTTTTCGATAGAGTGGTAAGAGTTTTGAACCGTACTCAAACCTTCTTGAGACTGCTCATCGACCAGTTTAGCGGAACTTGCTGTCTGCTGAGTTTTAGCCGCCACCTCATTTACCGTTGCTGATAACTCTTCTGTCGCCGTCGCAACCAAGCCAATTTGGTCTTGTTGTTGCACTAGCGTGTTCGAATTGTAGTGACAGGTTTGTGAGGTTTCTTCAGCGGCTGAAGCTAAGGTCAGACTCGACTGAGACAGGTTGTCGATAACGTTTGAAAACTTCTCTAGCGTTTCGTTGAGTGCCGAAGAGATCTGTCCAAGCTCGCTGTTGCCAACGAACTTAGCGCGAACTGTTAAGTCGTTGTCATTACGAACCTTAGACAACATCACTGTAAGATCTTTTACTCTCATCGTCAGGTCGCTGATCGCCTTATAGCTCACGAAGGTCGCGAACAAGGTTATCAAAGCAAACAGACCAATACTCATCATCATCGCAGACTGCGCCTCTGACATTTTTTTCTCTGTCAGTGCGATAAGCGACTCTGCTAGGTGGTTTTCTGTTTTCTTTAGCTGAACAATACGAGCGGTAGATTGCGAGAACCAGTACACAGGATCAACATCAAAACCGCTCATCTTAGATTCAGCCAAACCACGAAGCTTTTCTACTTCTGCCACCGAACGATCATTCAATTGCTGTTCAAAGAAACGAACGTTAGCTGGGTTACTCAATACCTCAAAGTTTGAGAAATAGGTATTTTGCTCAGTCACCAAAGAGATGAATTTAACCAACATGCCTGGGCCAAATTCATTTTTAGAGAAGGTATTATTTAGGACAGCACGCTCGATACCCGCTCGCTCTTTACCTTGTAAAAAGTTGTAGTAAGCGATGGTTTCAGTGGTGATGGCAGCATCAGAGCTAAGCTCAGCAATTAACGCCGATACGCTCAGCAGCTTTGCATTAAGTTGGGTGTAATAACCCAAAGCCTCAGACAGCGGAATCGATTGAGAATCGACCCGATTACGAATAGAAGTGATTTGATTTAGGCTTTGGCTGATCTCTGTATTCAAACGGTTGATCTGTGGCAGGTTGATATTGGCAGACTGCCAATAATCGTTTCTTTCATTACGTCGGTTGTCGGCGTTGGTTCTCTGCGCGGCTAATTCACTGACAAACTTGGTTCCTTGAGAGCCAATAAAGCCAGCTGTCATGCCTCGCTCTTTTTGTAACTCATGTACTAACTCACTGTACACAACCGAAAGGCGTGTCAGTTGATTCAATGAGGACATTTCAGTCTTTGTTTCTACGCCTTTGAATATCGCAGAAACACTGAGCCAGAGAAACCCTAAGATCGGTAAAATAAGCAAAGCGATGATTTTTTGCTTAAAAGACATATCGGTTAATTTCATTTTTATTTCCTAGCAGCTGACGAATCTTTATCTATCGTGTAATTAGACACACTTCTAAAACGGTGTACCTTTACCGAGATCATAATAATATTTAGTTTAATCAATTACCGTGCCATATCGGACGACAATCGATAACGCTAGCATTTAACCTTACAGAATTCATTGACTTATTTATAAAACTGTTAGCTATGCAACTTTAGAAAACACAAAAAACGTGCAACAACATTTTATTGACGTAAGCGACTGAAAAATGGCAGTTTTTATTAACCCTAAAGAGGTACGTACGCACGCACGCTTTTTCTGCTCAGTTGTCGCGATATATTCAGCGCCAACTATGTATAATGCCGGGCTCAAAAAGTTACGAATTCAACTAAAATAGAAGCATAATTAGAGGTTTTTATGGACTGTCCCACTTGCGAAGAACACATTGGATGGGAATGGGTAGAAGAAGCGGCTATTGAACCCAATGAGGAATTCGATTGTCCAGAGTGCGAAGCAACATTGATGTACACCATCGATGAAGGCACCTACTACGGCGCTCAGCACAAGACCGTAGAAGTTATTGATGATTAAGATTATTTCCTGATGATCTGGATGTTTGATTAACTCTTTGATGTTCTAAGCCTGCGCAAAGCAGCTAAACACACCTTTACTAGAACGGGCGTTCAGCATAAAATATTGAACATATGTTCAGATTAATGAAGTAGATGTTATGGCTAAGACCGCTAAGTTCGATAGACAAGACGTAGTAGATAAAGCAACGAACCTGTATTGGGAAAAGGGCTTTCATGCGACTTCTATGCGCAACCTGCAAGACGTGATTGATATGCGTCCGGGCAGCATCTACGCGACGTTCGGCAGCAAAGAAGGTTTGTTTAAAGAGACGCTTGCTCGCTATACCGAACTTGGCATCCTGAATCTGAACCGCTTCCGCAGTGAAACAGACTCTCCAATCAAAGCGCTCGAAAGCTTCGTCAAACGTGCTGTGGTCGAATCAAAACAAAGTTCGCCAAATGGCATGTGTATGCTGGCAAAAACGGTAGCAGAACTGACTGATGAACACGCCGAATTATTAGAAGAAGCAAAGAAATCACTCAAAATCATGGAAGGTGAGTTCGCTAAGCTGATCGCAGAATCACAAGAATTGGGTGAGATAAGCAAAGAGCGTGAACCGACTCAGCTTGCTCGTCATGTTCAGGTTCAAATCGCAGGCCTGCGTACCTACGCCAAAACCTGTGACGATATCGATTTACTCAACTCTATGGTTGAAGACGTATTTAAGTACCACCCTTTTTAGCGTTTGACCTGACTGATTGGGCACAATACAAAAAGACTCCACTTTCGCCTTAACAGGTCTGAGCGGAGTCTTTTTAGTTTTGATCTAGTTAACTTTATAGATGATAAACTTTGCGGTTTAAAGAGTTACACCTTTCTCATGATCAACGCCTGAGCATTAAGCATTGCTTCCTTAATACTGACATCCAAGGTTTTCACATTCGCAAAGCGTTCAACTTCTTTAATCGCCACATCGTGAGCAAAGATCACCAACCTCGCCCTTTCAATGTCTTTCTGGGTAATGCGATTACCTATTCCGTTGGCACCTTGGGTTTCGACTTTAATCCGAACCCCAAGATGATGCGCCGCCTTTTCTAAAGACTTCGCCGCTAAGAAAGTGTGGGCAACACCAGATGGACAAGAAGTGATCGCCAATACATCTGCTTGCCCTTCTTCCGTTACCGAACCACAGGTCAACTGATTAGAATTCACTTCACCTTCGACCACGTTCTTCTTCAGAAGAATCACGATCAGGGCTGTCGTTAGAGCCCCCGCTAGTGTGCCAACGATATAGCCAATCTTGCCATCAACCACTGGCAACACTATCCATCCACCCCATGGTGCATGGTTCACTACATGGAACATAAAGCCAACCACGTTACCGACAATGCCACCAGCAACAACCGCAGGCAGAACGCGCGCAGGATCGGCGGCAGCAAAAGGAATCGCGCCTTCACTGATGCCAATCATACCCATGATACCCGCCGCTTTACCTGCTTCACGTTCGTCTCTTTTGAATTTCTTTGGCGATAAGAAAGTCGCCAATGCCATACCTAGCGGTGGCGTACAAATCGCTATCCCGACACCGCCCATCAACCATGGTTGAGTATTCACCTGAGTTTGGGCAAACAGCGTTGCTACTTTATTGATCGGGCCGCCCATATCAAAGGCCGTCATTGCACCTAAAATACTGCCCAATACCATTTTTCCGGAGCCTGCCATGCCCGTGAGCATTTGGTTCATCTCAAGCATTACTTGAGCTATCGGAGAGCCAATCACCCACATCACCGCACCACAGGTCACGAAGGTGCCGACTAATGGATAGATGAAGATAGAGCTCAGCGAGATCATGCTGTCTGGCAGTTTGATCTTCTTAAGTAGATTCACCACAAAACCAGCGAAGAAACCGACCACAATTGCACCGAGAAAGCCGGTATTGTATTGATTCACCGCAACCCAAGAACCAATCATACCGGGCGCTAAACCCGGTTTGTCGGCCATTGAATACGCGATGTAACCACCGAGCACCGCTGTAAACAGGGTTAACCCCGCGATGCCCATCTGTGCGATATCTGCTAACACACCGCTTTCAGGTACTGCACCATGACCCGACATCATCACCGACAAAGACAAAAGCACACCACCTGCAACCACGAAAGGAATCATGTGTGAGGTGCCGTATAATAAGTGTTCTTTGAGGCGATTAAGAGATTGTGCCCAAGGGCTTAGTGGTTCGACATACACTTCATGATGGCTAGATGCGTAGCTATCGAACGATTCTGAATTGGCTTCAAGAAACAGCTCTTGAGCTTCCTCGACAGACTCCACCGCCTTTAATTTTGTAACAAAGCCATCTTCGATAAGTCTGGTCGAAATCTGAGCCAGTACCTCGATATGGTGGTCGTCGTTGTTGTCTGGTGAAGCGAGCATAAAGAACACATCCGACAGCTCGCCGCCGTCTGCGCCATAATCGATACCAGAGCGGCTGATACCCACAGCAACGGCAGGCTTTGCAACGGCAGTACTTTTCGCATGTGGAATGGCGATACCATCGTCAAAGCCAGTATTTCCGATAGCTTCACGCTTCCAGATGTCATCAAGGAATTCACGTTTATTGGAGAGCTTACCGGCACGGTCGAGCAGTTCAACAAGCTCTTCAAATACCGCCGATTTTGAGTCTGCTTGTAAATCTAAGCAGATGATCTCGGGCTCGATAATGTTGGTGATATCCATATGCTGCTCTGCCTCGCCTGATTTCAGACTGAAGTAATTACGTAAGTGATAAGGTTAATAAGATGAAAAGATTAACGGTGTGAAGGCACTCAATATATAGGACGAAAGGTGCATTAACTGGATTATTGTAACCAAGAACTCAGAGTGTGACTTTCACCTTGGAATAAAAAACGCCAATCCATAAAATCCACAGAACCCATAACAATATCGTCCCTCCGCCATGCGAGCTTTCTATACTGGATTTTCCATGCAAGATAGCTTTTCCAAGGTAGCTTCTGAAAGGTAGCTTTTGTAACGTAACAGGGACGAGATTAAGCCGAGAATAATAATGAGAATTGTAGCGGTAACTGCGTGCCCTACAGGCATTGCGCACACCTATATGGCAGCTGATGCTCTAAATAAAACAGCCCCTAAGTTCAACGTTTCAATCAAGGTTGAGACGCAAGGCGCTATGGGTATTGAAAACTTACTGACAGCCCAAGATATTACCCTCGCAGACAAGGTGTTGATCGTCTCTGATATCGACATTGAACAGCCAAGCCGCTTCGACCCAGCTAAAACCTTATTCATTCCCATGGAAGAGGTGTTGTTGAGTGTCGATAAAGTCTTTATTAAGCATTGTCGAACCTAAACCTTTCATGAACGAATATCAGATCACCTTCTTCGTTGACGATCCTGCCGCAAACTCACATGTCGCGCAGCCGCTGACTCGCTTAGCGAAGAAGTTCAAAAGCAACATCCGCATTATCAACATCACTCAAAATCGAACCGCTGATCTCTCCAAATCCGTTGCGATGCTGCAAGTAGGTTTACTTCGTGGTGATTTGTGTCAGATAACCGCGGTTGGGATTGATGCGGAGCTGGCCTGTTTCGTTCTCAAAGATGTAATTGCTGAGCATTACGACATGGTTGGCTCACAAGTGAACCATGAATTCTCTAAAGATTTAATCCAGCGAATGCCACAAATATGCCCGCCTTGTGACATCAAATGGCACCACGCTAAGGCGCAAACCCAACTGACCAAATTTGAGTGCTTAAAAGGGCTCGCTCACCTTGTTTATCCAGAAGATCCAGATGAACTGATTCTAGCATTTATTAAGCGAGAAGAACGCTCTTCAACCTGCGTGTCACCGGGTATTGCACTGCCGCATGTGATGTTTGAATCGACTCAAGATCTCTCGATTGCGGTTATCGTCAGTGACGACCCGATTGACTGGGCATCACGTATCGGCGAAGTGCATGTAGCCATTGCTCTTGTTCTGCCAACCAAGCCACAGCGTGAGCACATTGTCGCGGCGACCAACCTAACTCGAAACCTGCTTCACGATCAGGTCAATGAGCGTCTGCAAAAGACTCGAAGCAGTGTCGACCTACAAGCTCTTCTGATGTATATCTCTTCACGTCTTATCTAATTCATCTCTTCTGGTCAAACTCAAAGGATCCATTAATCCCCTGTTGTGACACCTATCCAATCGTTATAAGCTCATTTTCTCATACAATAAAAAACGGCTGAGCATTAGAGCTCAGCCGTTTTATGTTTAATTACTTGTTTAACTGGTTAGCTAACTTAAGCTGTTTTTTTCGCTTGTTTCGCATCCTCAACCGAGTCGTCTACAGCTTTCACCAACAGCAAACCAACTACGAATACGATACCGCCACACAGTACGAACATCATTCTTCCCCAGAATGGGTTCGGTAGAGCAAACATCGCCATCACTGCCACACCAGACACTGCGATCAGTGAGCCCAGCATGTGACGTTGTTTGTTGTCCAGTTTCTTCTGTGCTGTTGATTCAGAAACCAATGGTGTCGCAAGGTTGTTGAAGAAGGTATCAACATCTTTCTGACGAGACGCTTCTAGTGGTTTGTAGAACAATGTCGAAAGAACAAAGAAGCCGCCAGTAAACACTAGGTGCGCAATCAGACCTACTGCAACTTTCAAGTCAGACCATTCGCGGCCTGTTAGAGGCTCTAGGTTGAACAAGTTTTGTAGCATTTCAGCGGTAATCACGAAACCAACGATGTAAGACACAATCGCACCGACCACTAGCGTACCCCAACCTGCCCAGTCCGGAGTCTTCTTAAGGAAGAAGCCACAGAATGCTGGAATGGTCATTGGGAAGCCAATAAGTGCACCCACGTACATCATGGTGTCGAACAAGCTCAAGCCTTTTAGCGAATTGATAAACAGCGCGATAAGGATGATAGCTAGACCGAAGAAGGTAGACATCAACTTAGACACAATCATCAGCTCTTTCTCTGTCGCGTTTGGACGAAGAATCGGTTGATAGAAGTTGATTACAAAGATACCAGAGTTACGGTTTAAGCCTGAGTCCATAGAAGACATAGTTGCCGCAAACATCGCTGCGATTAGAAGCCCCACCATACCCGCTGGCATGTATTGCTCTACGAAGTAAAGGTAAGCGAAGTCGCCTGCTTTAGAGCCTGCGTCTGGGTAATGTGCTGCAAGGTCAACGCCTTGTCCTGCAACGAACCAAGGTGGCATGAACCAAATGATTGGACCGATGGTCATCAGAATACATGCCAACAGTGCCGCTTTCTTCGCGTTCTTTGAGTCTTTTGCCGCTAGGTAACGGTAAGAGTTCAACATGTTGTTGGTGATACTGAACTGTTTGAAGAAGATGAAGAATGCCCAAATTCCGAAGATGCTTACGTAGTTCAGATTGTTACCAGAAACGAATGATGCGCCTTCTGCTACAGGGAAATCGTTGATGATTTCAGTAACGCCACCACCTTGTACGATAGCCACTGCAGCACACGTTACGGTTACCGCCATGATAATAACCATCTGCATGAAGTCAGACGCGATAACCGCCCAAGAGCCGCCTGTCACCGACATAACAAGTACAACAAGACCAGTCAGAACGATGGTTGTCGTCATGTCGAAGCCAAAGATGCCCGATGCGATGATCGCCAAACCGTTCAGCCAGATACCTGCAGAAACAATACTGTTCGGCATGCCAGACCAAGTAAATACTTGTTCGTTGAAGCTACCAAAACGCATACGAATCGCGTCAATTGGCGTTACCACACGCAGTTGACGGAATTTCGGAGCGAAGTACAGGTAGTTCATCAAGTAACCAAATGCGTTCGCTAAGAAGATAACCGCGACAGCCATACCATCGGCATACGCTTTACCCGCTGCGCCAGTGAAGGTCCAAGCACTGAACTGTGTCATAAACGCAGTCGCGCCAACCATCCACCAAAGCATGTTACCGCCCCCGCGGAAATAATCACTGGTTGTACTGGTGAACGTTCTAAACATCCAACCTATTGCTATAAGGAAAAGGAAATAAATTCCTACGATCAGAGTATTGAGTTCCATGTATAAGTCTTCTTTATGATGAATATCTGAAGATCATATTATCTATAGAATTTTTAATTTGTAGTATTATAAGTCAAGGTTGTGATGGGGCGTATAAACCTGAATATTTGATTTCGAGACATGAATTACACGTTAGTAAACAAAGAATAAGCCGAAGCGAAGTAAGCATTTAAAATCAATAACTTAAAAACATTTAAATCAGTAAGCCGGACAACAACAACAAGATTTTATCGTCTCGATAAGTGGTTTTTAATTTACTTATCATCCATTAAATGCATCGCGTTAATACATCAACTCTCACACGTTTAATTCAATAAATAGGCAACGAAAAACAATAAGCAACTCGCAAAGCGAAGCCTTAATGTTATTAATTGGGTTTATTTAGTGAAACGGGATAAATAGAGAACGTGCCTAAAGATAGGTTTGGAAATAAGGTATAGAAATAAACAGCAGAGGAAAACACAAAGCAAATTGATCACCACAACACAGAGCTCACTGTGGTGATCTAGTCATACAAATTTCGGTCGTATAAGCTCTGGTCAAAAATGGCAATTTGAAGGGATATTAGATTGAACCACGATATTCAGTCGGGGTTCTTCCGGTGCGGTTTTTGAATACTCGGCAGAAGTAATTCACATCCTTAAAGCCACAACGTACCGACACTTCATTGAGCTTGAAATTGTATTTCTTGAGCATGAACTTGGCGCGGTCGATTCGCACACGTGTAATGTATTCAGCCAGCGTCATGTGGCCTTGTTGACGAAACATTCGCGACAAATGGTTGGATGAAATACTAAAGCGCAAAGCGATGCTGTCTCGCGTGATCTGGCGGTGGAAATTCTCTTGGATATAGATACAGATCCCTTGATACACATCCTGTACGCGGCTGTGAGACTTCTCGACAGGCGCATCCAGCATCGTCTTGCTGTATTGAAGCAACGCTTGCAGCAATAATTCATCCATCGGCTGCTTGTTGCTCTCGCGCGCTAACGAGCTGAGCGCCTCCAAAATATTATCAATCGCAAAGCCAGAGCGAGTCTGAATACTATGCTTTTGGATATCGTAGAAGCTCTCTTCCCCTTTGCGCTTGCTCACCAAGCTTAAACCAAGCTGACGACGCCCAAACAACATACTCAGTACCGAACAATCAGTATCCCAGTTCGGCTTGTTCCAACAGTTAGGCGGGATGAAAATCGCATCCCCTGCTTTCGCAACAACATTGGTGATCTTGCGATCATGACTCTCCATTTCATTAATATACTCACCGTCGAGCACCAGCTCTAAACGCGGAAAGTTCACCTGATAACTGAATGCTGAAGGCGTGTGAAAATCTCCCGCAAACCAGATGTTATGAAACGGTTCTCGCTCGTTTAATACCGACGAGATTAGGTCATGAAATATCATTGTTTCGAACTCTTATAAGCAGCAATAAGGCTACGGGAATAGATATACTCCTTAGTGAAACATAGCGCTATTGAGCAAAATCACAATTTGAGATCTAGGTTACAAAAATCCAGTAGTGGAAATAAATCTCCAGTCTAAGGCCAGATTTAGAACACTGTTATCATGATAGAAAAATCAATCTAAGCCCTTATCAATAAAAGCGTTATAACCTCATAAAAGCTGTCAACACTCCCCCAAACAGGCACTCCTAACCGATCAAAATCACACTCCATTTATAAGGCAACAATCATCCAGTAAATGCATTTTTTCTTCACTACAGAAGGCAAGCCGTAGATTCCAGAATACCCCTAACAAAATAAAAACAGAGTAGGGGTTCATTATGATCACGACATTGATCAACCAAAATTTGATTAAGCTTTCGCTTAGCGCTAATTCAAAAGAAGACGTATTTAAAGAGCTGATCGAGGTGCTGTACGCACAAGGTCGAATTTCAGACAAAGCACAGTTCCTTACCGACATTAAAGCTCGTGAAGAACAAGGTAATACCGGATTTGAAGAAGGTATTGCTCTGCCACACGCGAAAAGCGCTGCGGTGATCAAACCCGCGGTTGTTATCGGCGTCCACAAGCAGGGTATCGAATACGGCGCCGATGACGGTCAGCCATCAAAACTGTTCTTCATGATTGCCTCTCCTGATGGCGGCGATGATCACCACATCGAAGTACTGGCAGAGCTTTCTTCAAAACTGATTGAAGAAGGCTCTATCGAAAGCTTCATGAATGCTCAATCTGAACAAGAAGCATTAGAACTACTGCTTAGCAAACCTGAGCCTTCAGCAACCGAAACCAACGTTGAGAAACAAGGCTTCATCATTGGTGTGACAGGCTGCCCAGCTGGCGTTGCGCACACTTATTTGGCAGCTGAAGCGCTAGAGAAAGGAGCGGCGGCTCTTGGCTACGACATCAAGGTCGAAACTAACGGTTCTATTGGTGTTAAAAACAGCCCGACTCAAGAAGAGATCGAACGCGCCGACGCGATTGTCGTGGCTTGTGATAAACAGGTCGACATGGCTCGCTTTGCCGGAAAACGCGTCATCAGCACCAACGTAAAAGCACCAATCAAAGACGCACAAGGCTTGATTAAGCAAGCGCTCAACGCACCTAGTTACCAAGCTGAACAAACGCCGACCAACCAATCTGTTGTAGAAAAAGCCTCACAAGCACGTTCAGACCTTTACCGTTACTTGATGAATGGCGTATCTCACATGATCCCATTCGTCGTGACTGGTGGCCTATTGATAGCCCTTGCACTGGCGATTGGCGGCGAGCCAAGTGAATCTGGCATGGCGATTCCTGCTGGCAGCATGTGGAACCAAATCCTAGAAGTGGGCGTGGTTGCCTTCACATTGATGATCCCAATCTTGGCTGGTTATATTGCTTACGCGATTGCTGACCGCCCAGCCCTAACCCCTGGCTTAATTGGCGGTTGGATTGCCAACAACGGCTCTTTCTATGGCGCTGACGCAGGCACTGGCTTCATTGGCGCAATCATCGCGGGTTTATTAGTGGGTTACTTCGTTAAATGGATTACTTCGTTTAACTACCGCAAATTCGTTCAACCACTTGTGCCTATCATGATCGCTCCGATCACTGGCTCTCTATTCATCGCGGGTCTGTTCATCTTTGTTATCGGTGCACCTATCGCTGGGCTGATGGATGCGCTTACTGCACTACTAACGAGCATGAGCACAGGCAACGTGGTTCTGCTTGGCATCGTACTGGGTGGCATGGCCGGTTTCGATATGGGCGGCCCATTCAACAAAGTAGCGTTCCTATTCTCGGTCGGCATGATTGCTAGCGGTCAAACTCAATTCATGGGTGCAATGGCGTGTGCAATCCCTGTCGCTCCCCTTGGTATGGCTATCGCAACCAGACTTGGCCGTAAGTTCGACCTATTCGAATCTTCTGAGATTGAAGCAGGTAAAGCAGCAGGCGCGATGGGCTTGGTGGGTATCTCTGAAGGTGCGATTCCATTCGCGGCTCAAGATCCAATGTCAGTTATCCCAGCCAACGTGCTTGGCTCAATGACTGCTGCGGTAATGGCGTTCTCGTTTGGTATCACCAACAGTGTTGCTCACGGTGGTCCAGTGGTCGCTCTACTTGGCGCAATGAACTACCCACTGCTAGCACTGTTGTGCATGGCGTCTGGTGCAGGCGTAACTGCGGTTACTTGTATCGCACTTAAAAATCTACGCAAAGCCAAGCTAGCAACAGCAGCGGCTTAAGCCATTTCAACTCCAATGGCTTGAGCCCTTCTACTCTCCTTTTAGGAACGAATAGAGCTCAAGCCATGTTTCCCTTCATGGTGATTTCGATGTCTGATTTTTCTTTAGCGAACGACTCGTTCGTACAACGCTTTTTCTACCCTATGACCAACGTAATTCAAAACTACGCATGGGGTAGCCCTTCTTCGTTTAGCCAACTGTTTGGTATTGATAACCAATCAGGTGAGCCACAAGCGGAGATCTGGATGGGCGCTCACCCTAATGGTTGTTCGATAGTCACTGACAATGGTCATCAAACCACGTTGTCGAACTTGATTTCTAAGAACCTAAACCTGTTTCTGAGCGAGAAAGTCGCGAGCCGTTTTGGTGAACTTCCGTATCTGTTTAAGGTGTTAGCGGCGGAGAAAGCGCTCTCTGTTCAAGTTCACCCGAACAAGCAGCAAGCCGAATCTGGCTATGCTCTAGAAGAGCAGCAAGGCATTCCGATGACAGCGGGCAACCGTAACTACAAGGATCCCAACCACAAGCCAGAACTGGTGTATGCCCTAACCGACTACACCGCGATGAATGGTTTTAGGTCGATCAGCGAGATCCTAGAGCACTTCCATTATCTCGACATTCCAGAGCTTCATTCGATGGTCAACGATCTCGCGGGCGATCAAACACCGAATGGCTTAGCCTGCTTTTTTGCGAGCTTACTGTCTCTGGAGGGTGAGCAAAAAGGCATGGCGCTTACCATACTGCTCATGAAGGCTAAGCTTTCTGATAAACGTGTATTCCAACTGATTTCAGAGCTTGAAACTCAATACCCAGGTGATGTCGGTTTGTTCGCTCCGCTACTATTGAACGTGATTACCCTAAAGCCGGGGCAAGCCATGTATCTAGACGCTGAAACACCTCACGCTTACATCAAAGGTACAGGTCTAGAGATCATGGCGAACTCAGACAATGTGCTGCGTGCCGGGTTAACGCCTAAGTACATGGACGTGAACGAACTGGTTTCTTGTACTCGATTTAATGAAAAGCCAGCAGATAGATTACTGCTCAACCCGATTGAACAAGGTGACGTGATGGAATACGAAATTCCAGTCGAGGATTTTAAGTTCTCTATCGTGCAAAACTCACAGCAACGACAGATCACTACCGAAGGTGCCGAGATCTTATTGCCACTCGACGAGTCCATGGTGCTCACTCACCAATGTGGTGAAACCTGCGTGATAGAGAAAGGCCAATCGGTATTCATTCCCGCTTACGCTGAGAGTTACAAACTCGATTGCGTTGGACGCGTGGCGCGTGCTTACAGCTAGCTCTCAAAAGTAAATCTAGCTCTCCCGAGTAGATACAAACACTGATCATGCCCTGCTTTGCGGGGCATTTTTCTTCCTACAGAAAGTTATTTCAACACCGAAGTACACCATTAAATATGACTCATCTCACACTGGATGAATGATGCAAATCACACTTAATTTTGCTTGGTACAAATGTACAGTGAAGGGCTTTTATTTGCTATTTCGCGAATCGGGTTAATCCATTAATTTTAATTCAAGAACTTCAATAGTGAATGAGTTAATAAATGATCACACAGCTAACTAACGTCAACTTAATTAATAACAACCTTCAAGCGAATAATAAAAAAGAACTGTTTGAAGAATTGGCAAGCATGTTATTTGAGAACAACCGAATCAGTAATAAAGAAGCCTTCTTGGCAGACATCGAAATTCGTGAATCTCAAAGCATTACCTCGATGGACGGCATCGCTTACCCACACTCAAAAAGCAAGGCGGTCACTGAGCCGGCAATCGCTGTCGGTGTAAAGTGCGAAGGCATCGAATATGGCGATGAAGACGGCATTAATCCAACCGTATTTTTTATGATTGCTTCACCAGACAACGGTGCTGACCATCATATTTATGTATTACAAGAACTATTTGGAAAATTCAGCGATGAATTTATTCAAGATATCCATAACGCAAAAGACGAACAACAGATCCTTAATATTTTAATTAATTCATAAGGCATAGAAAATTATGAGCACCCTAACAACTCAAGCTACGAATACTAATAATAAAAACAGTAGTAGCGACTTTAAAAAACTCCTTAGTACCATGAAAGGCCACCTGCTTTTCGGAACCTCACACATGCTGCCTTTCATCGTAGCCGGTGGTGTTCTGTTGGCGTTAGCGGTAATGGCATCAGGCAAAGGTGCCGTACCAGCAGACGGCTTGCTGGCAGACATCTCTAATATCGGTATCAAAGGCCTTGTTCTTTTCCCAATCATTCTTGGCGGCTTTATTGGTTACTCAATTGCAGACAAACCAGCACTAGCACCTGCAATGATCTCTTCTGGCATCATGGCTGACATGGGCGGCGGCTTCCTTGGTTGTATCGTGGCAGGCTTTATCGCCGGTGGCGTGGTGTTCCAACTTAAGAAGATCCCACTTTCTGCAAATATGACGGCGCTAGGAGCGTACTTTATCTACCCGCTTCTAGGCACGTTAATCTCTGCAGGTATCGTATTGTGGGGCATCGGTGAACCAATCAAACTGTTCATGTCTTCTATGAACGAGTTCCTAGCTTCAATGGCTGGCGCATCTAAGATGGTTCTGGGTACAATCCTTGGCGGTATGACGGCGTTTGATATGGGCGGCCCTATAAACAAAGTAGCGACCCTATTTGCCCAAACTCAAGTAGACACACAACCTTGGCTAATGGGCGGCGTTGGCATCGCGATTTGTACTCCACCTCTAGGTATGGCTCTGGCGACTTTCCTATTCAAAAACAAGTTCTCTAAACAAGAGCAAGAAGCAGGTAAAGCGGCAGCAATCATGGGTTCTATCGGTATCTCTGAAGGTGCTATCCCGTTCGCAGCAAATGACCCAATGCGCGTACTTCCTTCAATCGTTGCCGGTGGTATCGTGGGCTGTGTATTCGGCTTCATGACAGACGTTCTACTGCACGCACCGTGGGGCGGCCTAATCACTGCGCCAGTATCAAGCAACATTCCAATGTACGTCGTCGGTATTGCGCTTGGCTCGCTAACCACAGCCGTTATCGTAGGCTTCTGGAAACCGGTAGCGGTAGAAACAGAAGAAGACATGGTTGAAGCGCCAGTACAAGCTCAAGCCGCTCCTGCAGCAGGCGAAGGCGAGTACGACATCGTAGCTGTAACATGTTGCCCTTCTGGTGTTGCACACACCTTCATGGCGGCGAAAGCACTAGAAAAAGCAGGTGCGGCAGCGGGTCTGAAAATCAAAGTAGAAACTCAAGGTCAAAACGGTATTCAGAACCGCATCACCGACCTAGATGTGGCGAACGCGAAGCTGGTTATCTTGGCTCACGATATTCAAGTGAAAGACGCTCACCGCTTTGCTAACGCGAACGTGATTGAGTGTTCAACCAAGGAAGCAATGAAGAAAGCCGCGACTATGGTGGCTATCTAAAACCTAAGATTATTTAAAACCAAAGGTTATCTAAATAATCAATAAATTAGTGAATGTTCACTATTGATAAAGTAACTACCCCTAGTAACTAAAATCCCCATTCGTCTAGTCAACGAATGGGGATTTCTTTTTACAAAACAACTCGTAGGATCAACAGAATCAGCTCTTAGGATCGAGCGTCTCTTCGGTTTCTAAATCGAACAGGTGACATTGGCTGGTGTTGAAATGCAGCACCGTTTCTTCACCACTGTTTGCCGTGCGATCCGCATCAAAAGGCACGCGAGCCACCAGCTTATCTGCACCGAGTTTAAAGTAGAGATACAGCTCATTACCCATCGACTCAACCACATCAAGCCTGTGCGTTTGAGTATTCACTTCCGCCAGCGGCGCATCGTGATTAGCCAGTTGAATGTGCTCTGGACGAACACCAAACCATACCCACTCACCTATCTTTTCACGAGCGATAATCTGCTTGTCTTGTGGCAGTGTCCAACGAGTCCCACTTTCAGAGACCACGTTCATCACGCCATCAATCTCATCCAATCTCACCTTGAGAAGATTCATCGCTGGCGAACCAATAAAGCCTGCGACAAACTTGTTTGCTGGGTACTGATAAAGGTTCATTGGCGTATCGACTTGCATAATCTCACCTTGATTCAACACACAGATGCGATCGCCAAGGGTCATGGCTTCCACCTGATCGTGTGTCACATAGATCATGGTGGCGTTCTGCCCTTCTTGCTTCAGGTTATTGTGCAGCTGTGCAATGCTGACACGAGTCGAAACACGCAGCTTGGCATCCAAGTTAGACAAGGGCTCGTCAAACAAAAACACATCTGGCTTACGCACCATCGCACGGCCAAGCGCCACACGCTGCCTTTGACCACCCGACATTTCACCCGGCTTATTATTTAGCAGGTGTTCGATATCGAGAGTCTTGGCTGCATCTTCAATTCGCTCATTGATTTCATGCTTTGGCAGCTTCTGTTGCTTCAGGCCAAAAGCCATGTTTTCGTACACCGACATGTGCGGATAAAGCGCGTAGTTCTGAAACACCATCGAGATACCACGATCTTTAGGTGGCAATTCGTTTACACGCTTATCGCCAATGTAGACATCGCCTTCTGAGATATCTTCAAGGCCTGCGATCATGCGAAGTGTCGTAGATTTTGCGCAGCCAGACGGCCCAACAAACACCATGAACTCACCTTCGCGAATATTCAGATCGACACCGTGCACAGCCTTAAAACCATTTGGGTAGGTTTTTTCTACCCCTCTCAGTGTGACTTCAGCCATAACCTGTCCTTAAATCAATTCGTTAAATACTATCTTTGCAATCTGTCGTGGACGTTTTAGCCACGTTCTTGCAGTTGGTTGAGCTCAAAATGGGCGACTGATGCGATAACCAGATCCGCCACTGGCTCTAACTCGCTGTGTTGTGCAGTCCCCGTCAGAACACCGACATTGCTTGCGCCTGCATTGCGGCCAAATTCCATATCCGAAACCGTGTCACCAAACATGATCACCTCATGAGGCTCAATACCGCATTGTTCACAGAAGGCATTGAGCAGTGCTGGCGCTGGTTTAGGTTCGATATCACCATCTGAGTAACCGACATAATCAAACATCTCGCTCAAACCCGATTGCTCTAGTGTGTAGATGGTTGAGTCTTTGGTGTCTGCGGTCGCGATGCCTAAAATCATGCCTTGCTGCTTAAACAGGCCAAGCTTTTCAGCCACACCTGGTAGTGCTTCAATCCAGCTTGGGTTCTCTTCCACTTCGTCATTGAAAGCGGCTTTGGTCACCTTAGTGAACTCAGCGAGCGAGACATTAGGTTGCAGCATGTTGAACCACGCTGTTGCGGTATCTTCCACTGGGTTTGAGGCTAATAGTCCATAGTTATCAACCACATCACCTTCCACGCCGATAGCCAAGAGTAACTCAGCAGGTGTGACAGTTTGATTACCCTGATGCTGGTCACTGTAAGATTTCACACGCTCACAAGCACCACGAGAAACGTTAAGCCACATCTTGTGGAACTCTATCAATGTGCCGTCTTTATCAAATAACATCGCCTTAAACTTCATCACGGCTCATTCGCTCCATTAGTTCTCCCCAAGTACGCACTAGGGGTTGGTTAAATTCTGGTTGTTTGCCGTCGAATACGGCATTGATGCAGCCTTCAAACTCACGTTCGTCACATGCAGATTGAGTGCTGTTGATTAATGCAGAAGAAAGTTCTCCACGACGGATATCCACTCGGCACCAACGGTAGCCTTCATCAATATGGATACTTTGCAGCTCATCATTCAGAGCGATTCGTTCAACAATCTCGCCATCCACCACGCACTCAGCGTAGTAAAGGTTTTCTGAATCAGTGACAGCGATACGATAAGTGAGAGCCTGCCCTTGAGAGTCGTTGCCCGGCAGCAAATCACCTAAGTTGATGTCAAACTTCAGGCCACAGCGGCGCTCTAGGTAAACCTGCCCATTACGCAAACCAGACAAGATGCCTTCGCCGCTCAAACCATGGCTGTAAACGAAAGTTGATGGGTCACCGTAGATAGAAGGTTCATCCGATTTTGGATTGCGCTCATGGGGTTCAAGGTGTGAATCACTGCCGCCAATCGCCGTAATGCGTTGGCCACAATTCCACATTTCATTGAGAACCAATAACGCCTCTTCGGTCGCTTTTGGCGAGGTCGACCACGTTGGGTCACAACACACTTCAAACGTAGACACTTGGCTAAGATCCACTTGATCGTAATGCCAATGCCACGGCTTCATCATCGGGTGATTAATGCCAAGGGAACTGTGTCCACTTTTAGCTAAGTTCAATCCTGCTTCCATCGTCGCTTGGCTGCTGTGCTCAACGTCTCTAAGGTCTAAAGACTTAACCGGGCCATGCACATTAAAATGCCCGAGATCGGTCGTGACTTCTAACGCTGGTAAAAACAAACATTGGTTTGATACAGGCAGCTTAGGCTGGCAGATGTTGTGCTCGGTGAAGAAGAAGAAATCGAGCACTTGTGATTCAACAATATCTTTGGCCGCGGCCAAGGTATTGTGACCATCAGAAAGCTGAGTGTGAGCGTGTAAATCGCCGCGATACCAACGAGAATCAGAACTCAGCATATGGCTGTAATCAAACTCGATATCGTGATCACTTGTCACCGTTGGAGTCAGTTCTAACTCAGCATCGCTATTAACTGACTCATCAGAGCAAAGTACATCGACTTGATACTGCATCGCACGCTCGGTGCGAAACTCACCTTCAAGATTGTAAAGTTCTAAGAACCACTCACCTGATGGAATCGCACCATCAATCGCACCTAAACCAGAGTTTTTCGGTTGGATAGAGAGTGACTTGTGCGCCTTTTCAAATAGCACTTTGCCACGAAATGCTTGGTTGGCATCATACGCCGATGCGTACAAGAATCCTTTTTTCACCGTTGTGCCGGTAATAATTACGCTGTGAGAACCTGTTGGCACATCAAAGGGGATACGTACTCTGCCAAACGGCAGCTCACCTTGAAATTGGGTCATTGTCTTCACCAAATTCGTCCTAATTGAAGGACTGGGTCAAAAAGAGGCCCACCCGAATAGATGGGCCTTGATGCGTGCAAAGATAGTGTTAATCCACTTTGCAGATTAAGAACGATTCGCTCGATCTAGTGCACGTTGTGCTTTTTTAGCCGCTTGTTTTAGCGCTTTGTCAGCCGGCACGTTTTGGATTTGAATTTGGTCCGCAGCTACTTTCAGCGCATCCATGATCTTACCGTTGGTAGGGTCAAGGAAATCTTTGGTCGCCGTGTTTGCTTGCTTCAACGGAATCAGAGCTTGTGGGTTGTCTTTGGTGAACGCTTGGTATTCTGGAACTTCAGAAACACTGTTGCGCACAGGGATGTAGCCCGTAAACATCGACCATGCTGCCGTGTTTTTCGCGTTGGTGTAGAACTCAACAAACTCAAATGCACCTTTCGCTGCTGCTTCGTCTGTACCTTTTGGCATTACATAAACCAGCGCACCCGCTTGTGGTGCAGAAGGGTTTGAGCCCCAACCCGGTTGTGTGGTTGCCGAAAGCTTAGTGAAGTCCAAGTCACCTTGGTCACCCGATGAACCTGTATAACCCAGTGCGTTGTCTTTCATCACGTCATCAATGGTTTTATACCAGTATTCCCAGCCTTGACCACCGTAGTGAATTCGCATGATTTGATCATCATGGATCCACTTACGGAAGCTGTCCCACACCTCAACCCACTCAGGAGAGTCAATCAGCACTTTCTTACCGTCATCACTGATGATCTTAGCGCCGTTAGAGAAAGCCGCGTCAATCATGTTGCCCTGACCCCACATCGGCTCCCAGCCGTAGAAAGTCACGTTGCCTTTCTCGTCACGCTGTGTGACTTTCTCAGCGACCTTAGCCACACCTTGCCATGTGTTTAGGTCTTGCTCGGTAAAGCCGTTATCTGCCAATACTTGCTTGTTGTAGTAGAACACTTGAGTTGTACCGTAAGCAGGTAGACCAATGATGGTGCCATCGTCTGCCGTCACTTGATCTTTAAACGCGCCAATGAAATCAGAGAAGTTGAACTCTTCATCCATAAACGGCGTTAGGTCACGGCTCAGACCACGCCCGTGCATCGCTTCCGCACGACCTGAATCTAATAGCACAAGTTCAGGTGCCGTTTTCGACGCTAAACCAGCTTGCAGCTTCTGGTAGGTTTCCGTGTAGTTACCTTGCAATGCGGGCTTCACCACATACTCATCTTGGCTCGCGTTGAACTCTTCGATGAGCTTAGTCATCATTTGCTGTGGCTTAGTACCACCGGAATACCAAAAGTTAACTTCGGTTGCGGCAAGAACACTGCTAGAGAACATAGACGCGCTTGCTGCGCCAGCACACACTAGTGCGAGAGTTTTTAGTTTCATTTCCGTTTACTCTTTTACGCCGTTATCGGCGATACCTGAAAGAATCGTCTTTTGACAAATGACGAATAGAATTAACAAAGGCAATACTGCAATGGTGCTCGCCGCCATAATTTGCGACCAGTTCAACCCATAGTTACCTTCGGCAATAAAGTAGTGACGAATACCAGTAGCAATCAGATTTAAATCCTGAGTCGTAATCACCAGGCTTGGCCACATGTAGCTGTTGTAATTGGTAATAAAAGTGATGAAGAACAGTGTTGCGACTGCTGCTCGGCATTGCGGTAAGATGATTGTCCATAAGATCTTGAGCTCACCTGCACCATCAATTCGTGCCGCTTCAATCAGCGACGGGTGCACCTTGATAAACACTTGGCGTAGATAGAACACACCGAAAACCGACGCCGCGTTCGACGCCACTAGCCCCATGTGCGAATCCAACAAACCCAGTTTTGCTAAGGTGATATAAGACGGAATGTAAGTCACCGCGCCCGGCAGCATGTAACAACCCATCACGATGAAATAGAGCACCGTCTTTGAGCGAAACTTCAGCTGAGTCAGCGCATATGCAAACATCGCCGAATTCACAATCACCAAAAACGTAGTGAACAAAGCCACGCTAAAACTGTTGAAGATGTACAAGCCAAACGGCGCGCTGTGAAAGGTTTCGACAAAGGTTTCCCAGCGGAATTGCTCTGGAATCAAATCCAGTGGGTTAGCAAAGATCTCATCGTTGCTTTTCAGTGAACCAGACAACATCCACAAGAACGGGAACACCATAATGGTTCCGCACGTTGCCAAGAACAGGTGCTTAGCCAGTGCGAGGAACGAACGGCGATCCACTGAAATCTTCTTTGACGCAACCTCTGATTTGGTCGCTTTGGTTTGAGCTGTGACTTTAGATTCAGCCGCTCTTTGATTTAAGACTTGATTGGCATCCAATACTTGCGTGGTCATAATTCTGTCCTTTCAAAAATCGACTAGTAGTACACCCAGCGCTTGCCGATGTAGGTATTAATAAGTGCCAGCAATCCAGTAATCAGGAATATCACTAACGATGTCGCGGCCGCAGGTCCCATTTCGTAACGTTCAAACGCTTGTTGGTAGAACAAGTACAGCAAGGTACGTGTCTCACCACCCGGCCCGCCCTGCGTTAGGATCTGGAACTGATCGAACGCCTGCATTGCCGTAATAATGTTGACCACCACTAAGAAGAAAGTGGTTGGTGAAATCAGTGGAAGCGTAATCTTCAAAAAGCGCGTTAAGCTGCTGCAGCCATCAATCAAAGAAGCCTCATACAGTGACTCTGGAATCTTGTTGAGTGCACTGATGTAGAACAGCATCGTCCAACCAATCGCCTGCCACACCGTCACGATAATCACCGCAATCAAAGCCGTGTTTCCGTTCTCTAACCATGGAATCGCGCTAAACCCTGCCGACTCCAGTAAGTGGTTTGCCAAGCCCGATTTGGTCTCGAACACCCAAGACCACACGATCGAAACTGCTACCGTTGGCGTAATCCAAGGAGAGAAGATCACCGCACGATAAAACTGGCTGCCCTTGAAATTTTTGTGCAGCAGCATCGCAAACACAAGGCCAAGAATAATGGTGGGAATCACCACACCCACAGAGAACCAAAACGTATTGAGCATCGCTTGGATGAACTCGTAATCCTCAACCATGTACTCGTAATTTTCTAAACCGATGAACGAATAATCTGGCGAGATGTAATCCCAGTCGGTGAAGCTGATGTAAATCGAATAACCAAATGGTACGAGCCAAAAAGTAAACAGTGGCACCAACAACGGTGCAGTAAATAGCAGTACCTTTAAGCGGTTTTTCATTGGTTCTGAGAAAGCACTCATGGTGACCTCGTCCTTATTTGTATGCGGTTAAATTAAGGGGTTTGTGTGACAGGTTAGTAAGAGCGCCCTTCATTTTTTTTATGGCTACCCATTAGAAAATCTTTCTTCCAGTTCACCGTCTTCCATCTGGTGATAAAGCCAATCACAGAAGAAATTCACCTTGGCACTGCGTCGGTGTTTAGTAATCAAATAGTGGGCAGATTCAGCAGGCATTGAGGACTCTGTCGCCAGAACCAGATCGTTTTTCTCTAACAGCTCAGACACCGCAAGCGAACGCACCAACAACACGCCAATGCCATGTTTGACCGCTTCTAAGGCGTGCAAAGAATTACTCACCTCCAATAACACCTTCGGTAGGGTCATCTCGAATTGGTTGTGACTCAACCATTGCAGCCAGTTCTCTCGGTAGCCTTTTACTTGCACGGTCGGCAGAGCAGAAAAATCATGCTCAACCAAGGAGTCTTGATATTGGTTTTTAAAGTCTGGGCTACACACCAACTGCCAATGCTCTTGAAAGAGTCGCTCACTATGAGTGTCTTCGCTTTCGACCTTGCCATTGGTCAGTTCAATATCGACATTCTGACAAGGGTTGGTTGATGGCCAGTCCACCAGCTGAATATCGAGCCTGATAAAAGGGTATTTTTGATAAAAAGATGGCAAGCGAGGCAGCAGCCAGTTATGGCAAAAGGTGTGATTAACGCGCAGGCTCAACACGTCGGTTTCTTTTTCCCCGAAGAGGATTTGAGTCTGTAATTTCAGGTGTGCTAATGAACCCGCAACAATCGGTTGATAGTGCTGGGCAGCTGACGTCAGCTTTACGCCTTTGGAGCTTCGCTCAAACAATGTGGTATCGAGAAAGGTTTCTAAACTTTTAAGCTGCTGACTCACCGCAGCTTGGGTAACACAAAGCTCGCGCGCAGCAGCGCCAATAGAACCGAGGCGGGCAACAGCTTCGAACGCAACAAGGGCACGTAGAGGGGGTAACATGGCTTCACCTGATTGAAATAAAAGTGAAAAATACTTCAATCAGGTTTCAGTTTTTTGCGCTTACCGTTACAGATTAATGACGAAGGGACGTTGATCAGATATTTATGATCAACGTCCCTTTTCTTTATTTCATGTTCTTAGCGGTGTGTCGCCGCGTGAATCAAACGCAATTACTCTTTGATGTAGAGATCCTTAGAGTAGATACGCCCTTCCACATTGTTTTTCGCAAAACCACCGACACTTGGTCGCACTAGGCGAGCCTGCATGTAGTAGTAAATTGGTGCGATCGGCATGTCTTCTGCCAGCAACTGTTCTGCCCGGTCGTAGAAACCTTGGCGATCTTGTTCGCTGGTTGCGGCTAGTGCGCTATCCATTGCTGCGTCGTACTTTTCATTGTTGTAGCGAGCAAAGTTACCTGAAGAGCCAGAACGCAATAGGCTCAAGAAGGTTGATGCTTCATTGTAGTCACCACACCAAGAGGCGCGCATCACATCAAAATCACCTTGGCGACGCGATACCAAGTAAGACTTCCACTCTTGGTTTTCTAGTTCAACTTGTGCGCCTAAGTTGCCTTTCAGCATTGATGCAATCGCCACTGCAATCGACTTGTTCGATTCACTGGTATTGTAAAGCAGTTTGAAATCCAATGGGTTAGACGCATCGTAGCCCGATTCTTGCAATAGTTCTTTGGCCTTTTGATCGCGTTCTTTCTGAGTCCACGTGCTGTATTCAGGTTGTGTTGCATCAAAACCAGCCGTGTACTCATGAGCAAAGGTATAAGCCGGTAAGTTGCCCACCTGAGTCACACCATTGGTGATAACGTCACGCATCATAGAATAAGAGACAGCTTTACGTACTCGCGCATCATCAAAAGGTGGTCGCGTAGTATTGAATGCGTAGTAGTAAGTACACAACAGAGGCACTGTGGTAAACGCATCTTGATATTTGCTTTTAAGCTGCTGCGCCATGTGTGTAGGCACGTCCGAAGTAATATCGACCTCGCCCACCGCATAACGGTTAATCGAGGCATTCTGATTCTCAAACGGAATATAAGTTACTTCGGTTAAGTGGGTATCTGAACTGTCCCAGTACGTCGGGTTCTTCTTAAGCTCAATGCGCTCGTTCACCACCCACTCGTCTAGCACAAATGCTCCATTACCAACAAATTGCTTAGGGTCGCTCCACGGCTTGTCGCTACTTTCTAGCGTTGCCTTATGAACGGGCATCATGGATGTGTGGCCCGTCATCGCAACAAAGTATGGCACTTTGCTATCAAGTTCGAACTTCACCGTGTGCTTGTCGACAGCGGAAATACCGAGTTCTTCAACTGGCTTCTTACCTTCTGCTACGTCAGCAATGTTGTTGATTTTGGTGAGCTTGAGGTACCACACGTTTGGAGACGCGAGTTTCGGGTCGACCGCGCGTCTTAACGCATACACGAAATCATCGGCCGTCACCGGATCGCCATTCGACCATTTCGCGTCTTTACGCAGGTGGAATACAAACGTCTGGTTGTCTTCGGTTTCCCAAGATTCCGCGACACCTGGAGTAATATTGCCATCGCGATCTTGAATCACTAAACCTTCAAATAGGTCACGTAGAATGTGCATTTCTGGCAGGCCTTCTGCTTTCGCAGGGTCAAGCGTCGCCGCTTCTGCATCATTAGCACGAACTAAGTGTTGGTCTTTTGCCAGCGAAACACCAGCAGGTAAGGTTTCAGCAGCGGCAGTCACTGATATAAAAGGGGTCAATAAAAATGAAATGAGTAAAGCCGTTGAATGTTTTTTAAAATCCATGTTTGTTTGCTCTCCTAGCCTATCTTTGAAGCAAGTAATAAAATTAACAATGCGACGGTTGACGAGTTTTGACGCTATGGTTTATTTAAAGGGGTTCATCTAATGGACTTAGTTAATGATTAATATAGCCAATAGTGAATACTTGATAGTACTTGATCAATCAGGAGATTAAGGTGAGTTTAATTCCAAGAACGGAAAGAGCTGCGTTTTCAATAAAGCCGCTGTCATATGGAAAATCAGTGTTGGGTGCGCCTTTGCTCTATTTCCCCGCGCAAATAGAAAGCGAGTCTCGCGGGCTGATCTTAGCAGGCACACACGGTGATGAAACCGCTTCTATTGCAGGATTATCTTGTGCGCTGAGAAGCTTGCCAGCCGCCAACTTGAGACACGATGTGATCCTGTCGATGAACCCAGATGGCAATCAATTAGGCACTCGCGCCAACGCCAACCAAGTCGATCTGAACCGCGCCTTCCCAACTCAAAACTGGACAGAAAACGGCACCGTGTATCGCTGGAGCTCCCACACACCAGTCAGAGATGTAAAAGTGAAAACCGGGCAAGCCGAACAACTTGAACCTGAAGTGCAATCGCTCATAAACCTCATCGAACAGCGCCAACCTAAATTCGTCATCTCTTTTCACGAACCACTCGCCATGGTCGATGACCCCGATCGATCAGAACTCACCACTTGGCTAGGTAAGCAATTCAACCTGCCGCTCGTTGAAGACGTCGATTACGAAACCCCAGGCTCATTCGGCACATGGTGTCAGGAAAGAAACCTACCGTGCATTACTGTAGAACTACCGCCCGTTTCTGCGGATTTAACTATAGAAAAGTATTTGGATGCGTTTGTCGCAGTGTTGGGGTGTGAGGGAAATTAGTCTGGAGTAGGCTACATATACACATGCGAACAGTAATTCATCCTAATTACTAGTGAATCATATATTCCGTCTACTGAATCAATCCCATTCATAATCTATGCCGAATTCTTCCTTTGCATCATTTCAACTTATCTTTAGAGAAAGGCAATCGACATGATTAGCGCGATGAAAACTTCACTATCAATGAACTTCGGGGCTCGTCGCTATGAATCTAACTCGTTATAAAAAATCATGACAAGTGTCTGGACAAAAACGTTCCAAGAAAATGATCCTAAAACAGCACTATTTCTAAATTAATATTTATCGTTAGAGGTGATGACGATTGGGGTTTACACGCAAGTTACTACAAGTAGTGTAATAAAGGCTCCAGCAAAGCACTAGAGCCTTAAATACCATTAGAAATTGAATCTAATTAGTAGCCTCAAGCTCTTTCTCTGCAACCGACAGCATCTCAAACTCTTCCTCAGCGGTCGATGCGACCAATTTATTACGGCTATATAGGCCATAATAAGCACCACCAATCACAAAGAGTCCCATAGTCATAAAGAATGCAGATGGGTCAAAAGCATAAACACCCGTCATTGCAATAAGCGACAGCACTAGTGAAGTGCCGGAAGTCAGCATGCCACCCGGTGTTTTGTATGGACGGTGAAGCTCTGGTTGCTTGATACGCAACAATATATGACTAAGCGACATTAATGCATAAGACACTGTCGCCCCCACTACCGCCATCGCCAAGATCAGGTCGCCTTCTCCGGTCAATGACACAGCAAAACCAAACACACCCGGCACCACTAAAGCACGAGCAGGCACTTTGTTTTTGTTTGTAAGCGACAAGCTTTGAGGCAAGTAACCCGCACGAGACAATGCAAACACTAAGCGGCTATAACCGTAGATAATCGAGAAGAATGAAGCAATAAGTCCTGCAAGTCCTAGTATATTAACAGCCGTTGCAACGGTTGGATTACCGGTCAACTTCAAGGCATCGACTAGAGGAACGGCACTATTCGCAATCGCTTCAGAACCCACAGCGCCCGCAAGCAGCAGAACGACTAAGGTAGCGGTGACCAGTAAGAATAACATTGCGCCGATAATACCTTTGGGTACATCCTTGGCCGGGTTTTTCGCCTCTTCAGCAGCCAGTGGAACCCCTTCTACCGCAAGAAAAAGCCACATTGCAAACGGTAGTGCCGCCCATACACCATACCAACCAAAAGGAAGTAGTTCTGTGGCTTGTGCGGTTGCCGGAGCGATATCAAACAGATTATTAGCATCAAACTCACTAACCAATACGCCTGCTGTCATAAGAATTGCTAGTACGGCTAACCCACTGATGACCATCATGACTTTCAGAGCTTCTCCTACCCCTGCCATATGAATACCGATAAAGATGGCATAAAAGATCGCGTAAACAAGAGGACCATCGATACCCATTAGTTCATTCACCGCTGAGCCAATAAAAATGACAATCGCGGCAGGTGCAAGGGCATACTCAATTAAGACGGATAAGCCGGTAAAAAATCCCCCCGTTGGTCCCATGGCTTGTCGAGCAAAACTATAGCCACCTCCTGCAGCGGGAATAGCCGCAGACATCTCCGCCAAAGAAAGGACAAGGGTAAAGTACATCACCGCCATAGCAATTGCAGCAATAAGAAAGCCTCCCCAACCAGCTTGACCGATACCAAAGTTCCAGCCTGCAAAGTCACCAGAGATCACGTATGAAACGCCTAACCCTGCTAGCAAAATCCACCCAGCAGTGCCCCTTTTAAGTTGTCTTTGCGCCAAATATTCCTGATGTTCTGACATTGTAAATCCCTCTATTTTTGTCTTTTATCCAATTAAAAAATTGCCTGTGTGCTTGTCTTCTAACTGCTCACCACCTTCTTCCTCGATACTCGAACGGTCTTTAAGGTTGACCCCAGAAAGCTCTAGCCGACGAGCTTCCTTCAATAGGTATACCGCTCGCTTACACGCATCTTCATAAGCCAACCCCTGTGGGCGAATATTAGAAATGCAGTTCCTATCAGAGTCTTTTGCTCCTCTTCTTGCCTGCCAAGTCAGGTACATACCCATGCTATCTGGAGAGGTCAGTCCCGGGCGTTCACCAATCAAAACCACCACCATCTTGGCTTGTAAGCACTCGCAAACATCATCTCCTATTGCCACTCGGCCCTGCCTCACAACAGTAATAGGAGCAACATGCCACGGCACTTCGTCTTCCCCTAATAAAGAAAGCAGATGCTCAATGACTGGATTTGCATGATTTTGAATGGCAATTGAAGACAAGCCATCAGCCACTACTATCGCGAGATCAAACGGGGGAGACTCTGAATGAAGAACGGCTTGCAACTGATTCCAACAGACGTCATCAAGCTCACGACCAAGATCCGGCCTTTGCAAATACATGAATCTGTCTGTCGCTTTGCTGTGCGCCTTAATTGGTGCCTGAGAAGTGTGTTGAATGACCGAGTTTGATTGAGCGATGAGCTCAACCAATGAATCCACATCTAAAGCACAATGAACGGCATCCATCGCCTGTGCATGGTCGAGTTGAAATGAAAGCAACTCTTTAGTTGGAACGCTATTTCCACTTCGACCCAGTGCAATACGTGCCGATGTAAAACCTTTAAGCTCGTGCCAAGGGTTTTGAGTTACCAACTTAGAAGCAGAATGTTTTGCCATAGAGACCACCTTACCCATGTGCGGGGCCTCCATTAAGTTGTGCTAGAGCGCCAGCAAATGAGCCGGAGAGTCGTTCATTTAGGCGCACATCTTTTACATCATCAAAAATCTGCATCTGAGTTAGCCACTCCTCAAACTCCGGCGCAGGTTTTAAACCCAACACCTTGCGTGCATAAAGTGCATCATGAAACGAGGTTGTTTGATAATTGAGCATGATGTCATCGGAACCCGGAATCCCCATAATGAACGAGCACTCAGCGACACCGAGCAATGTCAGTAAGTTATCCATATCATTTTGATCGGCATAGGCATGGTTGGTATAGCAGATATCACACCCCATCGGCAGGCCAAGCAATTTGCCACAAAAATGGTCCTCAAGCCCTGCTCGAATAATCTGTTTTCCATCAAAGAGATATTCAGGGCCGATAAAGCCGACCACGGTATTAACCAACAATGGATTAAAATGACGCGCTACGGCATAAGCCCGTGTCTCACAAGTTTGTTGGTCCACACCATGAAAAGCATTGGCAGAGAGAGATGTTCCTTGCCCTGTCTCAAAGTACATGACGTTACTTCCAACGGTGCCTCGGTTCAGCGAAAGCGCCGCTTCGTTTGCTTCTTTAAGGATCGAAAGGTTAATACCAAAGGTGTCGTTCGTACCTTGAGTGCCACCAATAGATTGAAAGACGAGATCCACCGGAGCGCCCATCTCAATCGCTTCAATCGTGTTTGTAACATGGGTTAATACGCAAGATTGGGTCGGGATCTGGTAGTGTTGAATGACCTCTTCCATCAGATTCATCAACTTAATTGCCTGTGGTACATTATCTGTTGCGGGATTAATGCCGATCACAGCATCACCATTGCCATACATCAAACCATCAAAAATACTGGCGGCAATGCCATTGAGAGAATCGGTTGGATGATTGGGCTGTAAACGGGTGGATAAACGACTAGGCAAGCCAATGGTGTTACGAAACGCAGTCACTACCCGACATTTTTTGGCGACTTGGATCAAATCCTGATTACGCATGATCTTACTCACTGCAGCCACCATTTCTGGAGTTAAACCAGGACGCAGCTTTGCAAGCGTGAGACTATCGGCTTCATCACTTAGCAGCCAGTTCCGAAAGTCTCCCACTGTAAGGTGATCAATCGCTTTAAACGCCTCTCTATCATGGCTATCAATGATTAAACGAGTAACTTCATCACTTTCATAAGGGATCACCGCTTCATTTAAAAACGTCTTTAGGGGCAAGTCTGCCAGTGTCATCTGAGCTACAACACGCTCTGCAGCAGAAGTCGCAGATACACCAGCCAAAACATCCCCTGAACGCTCTGGCGTAGCCTTTGCCATCAGATCTGCTAACGACTCAAAGTTAAAAACCAGGTGCCCTTGTTGTCGGCGATAAGCTGCTGTCATAAATTCCCTCTTCATAAACTGGTTCAGTTCTTGCTCAATAACCTTTTGTATATATGAGTAATTAAGCGATTTTTGAACCGAATGAATATCAAGAATCGGCAAACATAAAAAAGCATTAATAAACATAAACTTAAAGACACACTGTACTAATATGGGTCACATGGGTAGGTCATGGAATGATGAGAAAGGATGAAGAATTGATGCGTTATGCACCTAATTTGTGCACATTCAACACATTTGATGCAAATCAGCAGGCAGCCAGCCTCTTTAACTGGCAGCAAGAATATGACCAACTGAGTCAAGGAAGTTTTCTAGGTCAGATCCGTGAACGAAAATTTTCTCACGTGCACCTATTTCGAGAAGACAGCAACCGAAAACTCAAGCAGCAATGTCGTATTAATGAAGGGATTTGGTTAGGGATCAGTGCTAACGATAGACCTTTACACATCAATTACGCACAAGGTAATCCTGATAGTATTTTGATCCGTGAGGCTGGGGCGGATTTTGAGCTACTTACGCCAGAAACCTTTTCTATTTATGGGTTAGTCATAAGCCCTTCACTGGTTGAAATGATTCAGCAACAGCTAGAGATTGAATCATTAAACAGCAAGAGCCACTTTCTTGGTTGCTCTCAACACTACACCCAACAAATAAAAGCTTACTTAAGCTTACTACTCTCCCCGAGTCAATCTCGCTGGTCTTTTCAAACTCATCAATCCATTGTTCAAGATATGTTGGTCGAATTGTTCGCTCAATCGTCTAATCAAAATATGCAAAAAACCAATGCCTCACAGCGTGAGAACACCATGCGTCGAATTAGGCAGTACCTAGATAACTCGCAGTACCGTAAACCCGTCACCGTGTCTGAACTGTGCGATGCGGTTTATGTCAGTCGCCGTACGCTGCAATACACCTTTGAGTCCTGTTGTGGCATATCACCAAAACAATTTATACAAAATGTACGTCTCAACCAGGTATGGCGCATTCTGCAAAATCCGAGCGAACAACGGTGCATCAATGAAATCGCCTTTGACTTTGGTTTTTTTCATCTGGGATATTTTTGCCAAAGCTACAAGCAGTTGTTTGGTGAGTCGCCCATGCAAACACGTTCTAATGTCTAAAACCCAAAAAGTGTCGAGGGACAACTTAAAAAAATGTAGTTAGACGATATGAAAGACGAATAGATTAGTTGACTATCCTGCCTCAAGATCACAACGCATGAACTTCACTTCAAGTGCCTGCCGCCATCAAGGTGCAAAGTCCTTCCTGTCATATAGTGACTAGCCAAAACAAACTTAATGCCATCTATCACTTCTTCAAAGCCTGCCTCTGAGGGAATCAGTGCTTTTTTCAGAGCTTTGGTTTTGTACGCCTCGTCATCATGTTCATTGAATTTTATCATGGCAGGAGAGAGAGTATTGACTTTCACCTTGGGAGCCAGCATCGCTGAGAACGACAGCGTCAAGTTGTTGAGTGCGGCTTTACTGGCCGCGTAAGCGATGTGTTTTTTACTGCCTTTTTCCGCAACGTAATCACTGATGTGGATGATGTCCGACGTTTTATCGCCAGACATTAGTTGGTCTTTGAGCATTAAATTAACCAGATAAGGCACGGTGGCGTGAATCGTCATCATCTGGTGCATGATTTGTGATGCATTTTCACTGGGGTTTGTCTTGTTCTCAGGCTTCCAGTCGGAAGCGTTATGTATGATGGCACGAAGTGTCTTATATTCTTGACCAACGTAATGAAGAAAGCCCTCTAGGCTGCTTTGTTGATAAAAGTCTACCTGTTGCAAGTCGGCTCCACTGTCGCGCAGTATTTTCAGCTGGGGATAGTCGCTTCGGTAAGTGCCAACGACTTTGTATCCGTCAGATATAAGTTGCTGCGCCAGAGCGAATCCTAAACGCTTCCCCACTCCAGTTATTAGAATCGTTTCACTCATCGTAAAAACTCAGCTCTAGTTTGAGGGTTAGTTTTGAAACTGCCACCAAGCGCGGTTGTGGTGGTTTCAGAGTTAGCGTCCATAACGCCTCTCGATTTAACGCAGTAGTGAGTTGCTTTAATCGTCACAGCCACATTTTCTGTTTCGACTAGAGTCTGTATCGCGACCAGGATTTGCTGTGTAAGGCGTTCTTGAACCTGCGGACGCTGAGCAAAGAATCGAACAATACGGTTTATTTTAGATAGCCCAAGAATCTTGGATTCTGGGATATAAGCCACTTGTGCTAAACCATCGATGGTGATGAAGTGATGTTCGCACGTCGAAGTTAAATCTATATCCGATACCTTAACCATTTCATCAACTGACATTTTGTTGTCGATAACACTAATTTTGGGGAAGTTATTGTAGTCGAGCCCTGAAAATATCTCGTGAACGTACATCTTTGCAATGCGATGAGGTGTTTCAGCGAGACTGTCATCGGTTAAATCCAGCCCGAGCGTACTGACAACTTCCGTCAAAAGCCCTTTGATGCGGTTGTACTTCTGGTCGGGGTTCATTTCGCTCGATGTCATCGGGGTTTCAAGCCCCTTTTCGAGCAAAGCTTCTCTTACTTTTTCAGCTTCTGTGGTTAGCATTGAGTCGCTCCTTATGAGTTAATCTTCAAGTTCTGCTTCATAGCTCAGGGTGAGCGAGACGGAATCGGCGAAACGTAGAGCATGAGGCTTGTCAATTCTCACCTGAGCGTATCGGACCCATGAATGGTCGATACAAATACCGAGTACGTCGCTGGTTAACTTTTCTAAAAGCAGAAACCGTCCAGATTCAACATGTTCAATAATTTTTTTGCAGATATTTTTGTAGTTAAGTGCGTTCTCCACATCATCAGAGAGGCAAAGGTTGTTCGCGGGATAATGGATCTCCGCATTTATGACGATGTCTTGCTGCTTGGTTTTTTCTTCTTCGTTGAAGCCGATGAAGGTTCTTAATCTGAGATTTGTGATGGTGATAATCGCATTGTGATTCATAACAGTTTCCGATCCTTAGAAGGTAGAGTGAGTTACGTGCCTATTAGAGGAAAAGATCAATAAAGCTCAAGCGTTCTGTTTAAAGCAGTTACAGGGACTAAGTGAAGCTGACCTCGAACGGTATAAGTTCGGTTTTCTGACTCAGCTGATCGAAGTTGTTCCAGAGATGCTGAAAAGAGATATCTAGAGTGGGATGAAGTTCTTGCGCGGCAACATCAACTAACGGTCGAAGCACAAAAGCGTACTCGGTGATTTCACCTCGAGGCAGCTCTACTCCATCAATAATGCCTACTTCGTTACCGTAAAGAAGGATATCGATATCCATCGTGCGCGAGGCATATTCTTTAGTTTCTCGCTTGCGGTCATTTTCTAATTCGATTTGATGCAGAACCTTAGCCAGTTCAGCGATAGAAAGGTCACATTCAAACCCTGCGACTAGGTTTAGGAAGTTGTCCCCTTCAAAACCAACAGGCTCACAATCGTAGAAATTAGAAATGTTCAGAGGTGCAAAGTGACTATTCAACGCTTTGAGAGATTCTGTGATGTGATGTTCGCGGTTAATGTTGCTTCCGATGCTGACATAGACGGTGGACATATTGTTTTCTCCCTTTTAGCTAACCTCTTACGTTGTAAGTCGCTAGGAAGATCAGCTATGTATCCGTTTGATGTCGGGAGGGTAAATGAAAATCTCCCGACAACTCATATTGAGATCGGTTCTAAGTTGGAAAGAGGGACTTTCGAACTAGGAAGTACCACGGGTAAAAATTCAGCTTATGAAGGCTCTGGACAGAAACCATTTAGATTCTTTGATCTAAACGGTTTCAATCAGATTAGAAAAAGTATCTTGAAACCTTAAACGTTTGTTATACAAACACTGTTAGCAAGCACAGACCAAAAACCAAGAGAACAAACCCAATAAACATTAACGCTATACGATAGCTATAGTGCTTGTTCAAACGTTCGCTTTCTAGGCGCTGTCCGTCTGGAGTTTCCCAAGCAAAACCATTTGGTTGTCGTACAGGAAAATCACCGAAGTACTCCTGAGACAAATACTCGATGTCATTCTTAACTTGGGATAGTCTATTCAATGAGTAAACAGAAAGACCAAGGATGTATGAGTAAACAAGCAAAATTGATTTTAACAAGGTAAATTGTTCTGAATTGACTGAATAGCCAACAAGCACAACGAACGAAACCGAGAAAGCTATAAGCTTCAACCGTGACGGACTGAGTAATTGCATGATCGCTTTAAAGTTTTCTACCGCTTTTCTAGGATGTTCTTGCTTACTCATATTTTGTTGCTGCCTCCGTTTGTATAACGCCTGCATAACACGTTTACTACTATGCAATTATACTTAAAATTGACGCCTTAAAACGAGAAACACCCGACAACCAGAGATGCCGAGTGTAGTAAATCGTGTTGATGCGATTGTTAGCCCCACGTGATATGATTTTTAGTTACGTCCTTATAACCCTTATCGTTATGAATTTTATTTAAAATTTTCTTATTCGTTATTAAGTAATCAAGAATTTCTTGGATCCTTGGACTTCTAGCATTTTCTTTAAAAATATTAAGTACCGCTTCCATATGGTCTTGGCAATATTTATTATCAAGATGAACTCTCACATCATTAGAGTGCATGGCAATTATTGCTAATATTATATTGTCATCACCAAGTAATGAAAAAAACTTATCGTACAATGGACGTCCACTTGGTGATACACCAGTGTTATACTGAATCCCCTTACCAATACGACAGATTAGGATTATTTTAAGAAACTTATTAATCCTTTCACTAGGTATATCATTTTCAGTTTCTAAAAATGATAATATTTTTCTTATATGCGGAGGTTCATTATAAAAGTTATCCCAGCTATACCTAGCCTCTAAAAGATCATCAGCATGAGAATCAAGTGCTATTATTCTAGACTCTAATGATTGATATCTATTTCCGTTACAAAAAGTAAAGAACTCACAACCTAATTTGTGTTTTTCTTCATGTAAGTTGTTTTTATAACCATCTAGCATTACGCCTAATTTGTACCTAACATTTTCTGAGCTTCTATTCCAGATATGTAAAGCAAATAACGCAATATTTTTTCTTACGATATTGCCCGTTTTTTCTGTTGTATAAATACCAAAAATACTATTAAGTAAATTATCAGTATTTTGTAAGGAAAGCTCAGTCAATGGCTTTTCCATACTTTTAATTGTTGCTTCATCAAGAACTGTTTGAGATACCTTTAAATTATCAATAAATGATTTTATTTGAATAGCTGATTCTGATGGCTTGTCATTGAGTATATCCTTAACACAAGTTTGTAACCAACCTAACAATTCATAACCATTAATTGAATAGCTATTTGGATGTGAGGCTCCAATATCGTTCCGCATTGTCAATATATGATGAAGTTTCGTGTAAACAATGTCTGAAATTAGTTCCAATTTTCTGCAAGTATTAATTAATGTATTATCTTTGATCCCTGATAGATCATCTTCTGTTGAATAAAATTCCCGACGGTTACCACCAACAGCAGCATCAAAAAACATATCTAATCCATATACAATAGCTTTATGACGTAAGTTAATTACAACTTCATTCCATACATAATTTAAGGATGCATCAAATAATCCAATCGCAGCTCCTGCAACAAACTTTGATAAATACCTTGCATCTCTACGTACTTCAGGAGATAGCGATGCAATAAAGTTCGGGAGGTTTTGTTCTATAACCTGTCGTTCAGACAACTCTGCAATTATATTTTCTGTAGGCAGACCGAGGTGCCCAAGGTATTCTTCAAATTTAGTAGTATCTGCACTTAGTAATGCAGTCCCTTTTGCTGTTATTACATCTGTACTCATTTTTATTCCTTATATGTTAAATAGGGGGGCTAACATTTTAATATCGTGCAGGCACGAATTCACACTTTCAGCATATCCGAAATTCATTGCTTAACCAACTGAAAAATAAGCACATAATTCAGTATAAATCCGATTTTCAGGTGCAAACCGTGCAAACACACATAGCTTCCTATTCAAGGCACGTTATCACTGAAGAACTTCCATTTAGTTATCGACTATTCAATAGCTTAGAAACACTTAAACAACGTATTCGTGCGTAGCTGTGATTGAAGATCAGTCTCTAGTGGTCTAGTGGGTTAGAAATTTGGGGACAAAGTTAGAACTCTAGGCATGAGGAAAAGTAAGGCAAGTTCCTGAGTTTGAAACAGAGTTCACCCCCTCTCTGGCTCACTTTGGGGCAAAGATAAGTTAGAGCTCCTAGTGATCTCTGACATAAAAAACAAGCGAATCCCCCAAAAAAAAGCATCAAAGTAATTCCAATCACCGCGTAAATATCGGTTTTGCCCATATACCAGCCAAGACAACGCGACGTCCAACAACATGATTACCGCCATACTCGACGCACAAAAAAGCGCGAGAGACGGATGTCATTCTCGCGCTTTTTTAGAACCGTATAACTTGAAGTTTACGGTTAAATCTTAGCAGTAAACGTACGGCTAATTACATCTTGTTGCTGCTCACGTGTTAACGAGTTGAATCGCACAGCGTAACCCGACACTCGGATGGTTAACTGTGGGTATTTTTCTGGATGTTCGACGGCATCCAACAACATGTCACGGTTAAGCACGTTAACGTTAAGATGTTGCCCACCCTCAACACGAATCGATCCTCCATTTTCCTCATGGTGGAAGTAACCATCCATTAGTGCTGCTAGGTTCACTTTTTGGCTTAGGTCATCTTTACCTAGTGCATTTGGTACGATTGAGAAGGTGTAAGAAATACCATCTTTAGCGAATTCAAACGGCAGTTTGGCAACTGAAGAAAGTGAAGCAACCGCACCTTTCTCGTCACGACCGTGCATTGGGTTTGCGCCCGGGCCAAATGGCATACCTGCGCGGCGACCATCTGGTGTGTTACCGGTTTTTTTACCATATACAACGTTTGAAGTAATCGTAAGGATAGATTGAGTTGGAACCGCTTCACGGTAGGTGTTCATTTTCTGAATTTTTTTCATAAAACGTTCAACCAAATCACAAGCAATATCATCGACACGTGAATCGTTGTTGCCGAATTTTGGATATTCGCCTTCAATATCAAAGTCGACAGCGATGCCATCTTCGTTACGTACTGGTGTTACCTTCGCGTATTTGATAGCCGCTAACGAGTCAGCAACAACCGACAGCCCTGCAATACCACAAGCCATTGTGCGATGAACATCGCGATCCATTAATGCCATTAACGATGCTTCATAGCTGTAACGGTCATGCGAGTAATGGATCACGTTCAGCGCAGTGACGTATTGCGTTGCAAGCCAATCCATCATGCCATCAAAGCGAGGCATTAAGCGGTCAAAATCGAGAACTTCATCTTCGATACGAGCAACTTGAGGACCAACCTGCATGTTAGATTTTTCATCAACACCACCGTTAATGGTGTAAAGCAACGCTTTAGCAAGGTTTGCACGAGCACCAAAGAACTGCATATGTTGGCCAACCACCTGTGGGCTCACACAACACGCAATCGCGTAATCGTCATTATCAAAATCCGCACGCATTAGATCATCGTTCTCATACTGAAGTGATGAGGTTTCGATAGACACTTTAGCCGCGTATTGTTTAAACGCGATAGGCAGTTGTTCAGACCATAGGACGGTCATGTTCGGCTCTGGCGCTGGGCCCATCGTGTGCAATGTGTGCAAGTAGCGGAAAGTCGTTTTGCTAACAAGAGTACGACCATCAACGCCCATACCAGCCATTGCTTCTGTTGCCCAAATTGGGTCGCCAGAGAACAATGAATCGTATTCAGGAGTGCGAAGGAAACGAACCATACGAAGCTTCATGATGAAATGGTCAATCAACTCTTGCGCTTGTTTTTCATCAATCAGACCAAGTTTAAGGTCACGTTCGATGTAAACATCTAGGAAGGTTGATGTGCGGCCTAGCGACATCGCAGCACCATTTTGAGACTTAACCGCAGCTAAGTAGCCAAAATAGGTAAACTGGATTGCCTCTTGCGCAGTACGAGCAGGAGAAGACATATCAATGCCGTACTTCAAACCCATTTCTCGCATTTCATCAAGGGCACGAATTTGATCAGTAAGCTCTTCACGTAAACGCAATGTCTTATCTAAATCACCACCCGTTTCAAGCATCTTCTGAGTTGATTTGAACTGCTCATTTTTGTCTGATTTTAGGAAGTCGATACCGTACAAAGCAAGACGACGGTAGTCGCCAATAATGCGTCCACGACCATAAGCATCTGGCAGACCAGTAATAATACCAGAACGGCGACATGCTTTAATTTCGTCAGTATAAAGATCGAACGCTACTTGGTTATGCGTTTTGCGGTACTCAGTGAAGATCTTTTCGATTTGTGGCTCTAATTCACGACCGTACACTTCGCACGACGTTTTCACCATTCGAATACCACCATTGGCGATGATGCCGCGTTTCAGTGGTTTATCGGTTTGTAGACCCACGATTTTTTCGAGGTTTTTTACAATGTAACCGGCATCGTGTGAGGTGATAGTGGAAACGATATCAGTATCAAAATCGACAGGGGCATGAGTGCGGCTTTCTTCTTTAATACCTTCTAGCACCGACTCCCATAGCTGTGTCGTCGACTCCGACACGTCCGCAAGAAAAGACTCATCGCCTTCATAAGGGGTGTAGTTTCGCTGAATAAAATCACGTGCATTAACGGATGTTTGCCAGTCGCCAGCTTGAAATCCCGTCCAAGCTTCCATCATATCGGTTGTCGGAATAGTCATAATGACCCCTAAGTTATTGATAAACATATAATATCTATGATTATTTATAATCATTGGTTTCTGCTAGCTATACTAAACCGACCAATCTATGAGTAAAGTGAGCTGTTTTCATAAAATACATGCACAAAATGCATTTATTGGAATTACTATATTATATTCAATACCTTAAGTTGAAGGCTAACTACTCTAGATTCCAATTAGTTTGTTCCTTCAGAAGTAGGAAATAGACTCTTAGTGACTCACCGACGTTGAAAACAGGTTAATGACCACCACACCAGACAGAATCAAAGCGATGCCAATGATCGCGTAGATGTCTAGCTTTTGCCCGTAGACCAACCAAGACAACGCCGCGACCAACACTATCCCTGCGCCACACCAAATCGCATACGCCACACCCAAAGACATGGTTTGAACCGTGAGAGACAACAGATAAAAAGCAAAGCCATAACCGACGAGTACTGCGGCGGTCGCAGGAAGGGAAGTAAATTGCTGCGTTTTAGGCAATAAAGAAGTCGCGACAACTTCAAGCACGATGGCAAGTGACAGCATCACTGGAGGCGGAAGAGATAAAAGCATGTATGAGTCCACAACATTAAATACGGCGCTCAGAATATTGTAGTTTTATTTCCAATTCATGTGATTTTCAGTAAGCAATTATTATGACGTACCTTAAAAATTCTTAAGTGTGACTTTCGGTTAACACGAGGAACCTAAATGCTCTATTATTACAAATACGTAATAATCATTTTCTATTTAAGGGGATTATCAAAACATGCACTCACACCTATACTAGCTCCAACAAAACGAGAGAGCGGAAACAATTAAGCTCAACTACGCTTAACGGGTTGAATTTAATTGCACGGTTATCCGCTGTACTGACATATATAGGAAACATCCAATGACAATCGAAATTAAACCTGGTCAAACGCATATCAAATCAAAAGCAATGGTTGCATGGGCAGCTGGCGAGCCACTAAAAATGGAAGAAGTTGATGTACAACTTCCTAAAGCTGGTGAGGTTCTAGTTCGCATCGTTGCTACTGGTGTTTGTCACACTGACGCATTCACATTATCAGGTGACGATCCAGAAGGTATCTTCCCTTCAATTCTTGGTCACGAAGGTGGCGGTATCGTTGAGATGATCGGCGAAGGCGTTACAAGTGTTGAGATTGGCGACCACGTGATTCCACTTTACACAGCTGAATGTGGCGAATGTAAGTTCTGTAAATCGGGTAAAACTAACCTATGCCAAGCCGTTCGTGAAACGCAAGGTAAAGGCCTAATGCCAGACGGTACAAGCCGCTTCTCTATCAATGGCGAAACAATTTTCCATTACATGGGTTGCTCTACTTTCTCTGAGTACACTGTACTTCCAGAAATCTCTCTAGCGAAAGTAAGCAAAGAAGCACCACTTGAAGAAGTTTGTCTTCTAGGTTGTGGTGTAACAACAGGTATGGGCGCGGTACTTAACACAGCTAAAGTTGAAAAAGGCGACAACGTTGCTGTATTCGGCCTAGGCGGTATCGGTCTTTCTGCAATCATTGGTGCTCGCATGGCTGGTGCTAACCGCATCATCGGTGTAGATATCAACGAGAGCAAATTCGAGCTAGCAAAACAGCTTGGCGCGACTGACTGCATCAACCCAACTAAGTTCGACAAGCCAATCCAAGATGTTATCGTTGAGATGACAGACGGTGGTGTTGAGTACTCTTTCGAGTGTATCGGTAACGTAAACGTGATGCGTCAAGCGCTTGAGTGCTGTCACAAAGGTTGGGGCGAATCAGTCATCATTGGTGTTGCAGGCGCAGGTCAAGAGATCTCAACTCGTCCATTCCAACTAGTGACTGGTCGTGTATGGCGTGGCTCTGCTTTCGGTGGTGTTAAAGGCCGCTCTGAGCTTCCAGAAATCGTAAACCGTTACATGGCGGGTGAGTTTGGCCTTCAAGAGTTCATCACTCATACAATGGGTCTGCAAGACGTAAACGAAGCATTCGACCTAATGCACAAAGGTGAATCTATCCGTACTGTTCTACACATGGATAAGTAACACATCTTGGCCTCGATTCTTTCGAGCATCGAGGCCACAGCTACAAATGAATAGCAACAAACTGTCTTCACCACCTCCTGCCCGGTGGGTGGTGAAACTTTATGTAATATAGACAAATTTACTCCCAAACCATCAACCTAACGGAGCACAATAGATGACAATCGAAAACATTAGCCAAGCAAAGGTTGCTGGTGGTTGGCACAAACAATACACCCACTTTTCTGCAACGCTTGACTGCAACATGCGTTTTGCGATTTTCTTGCCACCTAACGCAAGCAAAGAAAACCCAGTTCCTGTTTTGTATTGGTTGTCAGGCTTAACCTGTACCGATGAAAACTTCATGCAAAAAGCCGGCGCTTTCAAAGCCGCGGCTGAGCAAGGCATCGCGATTGTTGCACCAGACACTAGCCCACGTGGCGAAGGTGTTGCCGACGATGAAAATTACGATCTCGGCCAAGGTGCAGGCTTCTATGTGAATGCCACTCAAGCGCCATGGGACAGCCATTACCACATGTACGATTACGTGGTAACAGAGCTCCCTGCATTAATTGAGTCGTTCTTCCCTGTTACATCCGTAAAATCGATTTCTGGTCACAGCATGGGCGGACATGGTGCCCTAACGATTGGCATTAAAAACGAAGATAGCTACCGTTCTATCTCTGCATTCAGCCCAATCACCAACCCAATGCAATGCCCTTGGGGACAAAAAGCCTTCAACCAATACCTAGGCTTGGATATTGAAGAGTGGAAACACTACGATGCCTCTGAGCTTCTAAAAACCAAAGGCACTAAACTGCCAATGTTGGTCGACCAAGGTGAAGCCGATAACTTCCTGATTGAACAGCTTAAACCTGAGCAATTAGTCGAAGCCGCTAAGGTAACCAATGCCGATTTAGATCTACGTATGCAGCCTGGTTACGACCACAGCTACTACTTCATCTCTAGCTTTATTGATGAACACATTGAGTTCCACGCTGCTTACTTAAACAAGTAGCCAGATGAATTTAGCCCGCACTTTGTAAACGCAAGGTGCGGGCTTTTTTATGCCTACTGATTTTATAACGGTTGCTTTTATAACTGCTTAATACGCTGCTTTAACGCTTCTAAATCTATATCATTGCCAACAATTCGTAATCGAACATACTCTTCAGTCATCGCGTCGCACGTAATAGCAAAATTGACACCCGAACATGTCTTAATACCGATACTCTCAAATAGCTTTGAAAGGTGAGTTCCTCTCTTTTTCAACAACATAATGGGCGTCGATATTGACGTGCCAACCACCTCAATATTGTTCTCAGACAACAAGCCGATCATTTGCTGCTTAAAGTATTCAGTTTTGCTGCGGTTCATTTCTAAGAAGTGTTTTGCATTGGGTAAGGTCGCCGATGCGATTTTTATTGAGGGGTAAGTCGGCGTAAACACACTCACCGCAGCTTCGATTGCAGAAGTCAGGTTTTCACTGCTGGCTAAGTAACCGAGTCGAATCCCAGCGAGCCCTAAACCTTTAGAAAAGGTTCGTAAAACTATTAAGTTGTCCAAGACTAAGGTCTGATCGAGCATAGACTGCTCAGGGGTCAGGTATTCACCATATGCCTCGTCGACAATCAAAATAGCGCCAGAACGCTCACATACTCTCGCTATCTCGACCAGATAAGCTCTGTCGTAGATTCGACCCGTTGGGTTGTTGGGATTATCGATATACACCAAGGCAGGATTTTGACTGCTTATTTTTGATGCCAACACACCGAACAGATCCGACTCGTTTTGATAATCAAACATGTTGATGGACTGGTACTTCCCGCCCACCAAAGTGAACTCTGATACTGCTTCAACAAACTGAGGGCCAATGCCTATCATGGTGCGATTGTTGTGATCGATAAGTTTATTGAAGATAAGTTCTAGCGCCCCAAGAGAGCCCGTGGTGTACGTAATACGACAATCTTCAATCCCAATAAACTGGCGAGTCAGATAAGTCAGCTCCGAAAGCTCCCTGTGGCAATAGTACTTATCAATACCGTAGATAATATCTTTGATCACATGTTCAGGAATTTCTGGTGCGCCAAATGGATTGGAGCCAAGTGAACAATCGATACGAAATGAGTGATCGACATAAGAATGGTATTCGCCACTTAACCGTGGATTTAAATGCATAAGAAAACGCTCAAAAAATATTCATGCGCTATTCTTATCGTACTGAATTTTATCTATATAGGTCATTTCGCGACAGTTCTTCGCCTTGTTTCGAGAGACTGGTTAAAAACCAAGATTGGTTCAAATAACGAATTCTCTTAAGCCATAATCAAGAGTTAAGCACTCGTGTTTACATTTCGAGTTAACCGAACCGCTTTCTTTGCGCTAGATTAAGCTGAGATAAGATAGGGTAATAACAGAGCTTGCATCTTTACTCTCCCTAGTTACCATAGCCCCATTAACATCCCCCATATTTTGAAGGTTGCTATGAAAGCAATTAAGACTCTTTTCTTCCTGATGGTTTTATTGAGCGGTCTGTTTACCGCTTGGCTGTTTATTCCAATTCCAGCGACCATGGACAAGCAAACGCTCGACGTTCCATTAACGGAACCATTCAAGCTTGTTGCGTATCGCAGCAACCCGAATGATGCGAGCAAGCCGCTGACTTACCACTACTATGTGATTTCAGATGTGGTTGGTGTAGACGACATGGACCCATTCCTGATTACCACGGACCAGTTCGTGAAGCTTGGCGAATTCGACGAGAACACATTCAACCTTACGGTTAACGGCAAGATTGATAGCTACACCAACGATTTGTGGATCAAGAAATCTGATGGCAAGCTTCAACACTGGTACGTGAGTATTAACGCGAACTATATTCGTTAAAATCGAACTGCAATAAACCTCATTTTAAAACTGCGCTTTGGCTTCCAAGCGCAGTTTTTGTTTCTAGCAACACCCTCCACTTATCCCGACCCGTTCGACATAAACTGCATTGCCTACTTTTGATTCACTGCTGCCCTTGCTCTCAAGGTGTTATAAGCTCTTTAGATACGATAAGCTCAGACCATGCTCGACGCCCAATAAATCAAAATAATAAAGGATCACCCGTGGAATTTACGCTCGACAAATTTAACGGCATCATCATTGACCCAGCAACAGCCCCTCACGATGTTGACTCATTCAATGCCGAACTCAGCGAGATCACCGAATTTTCAAAGCAGAATAACAAAGGCATCATTTGGATTAGCTTACCTATTTCACTCTCGCACCTTATTCCGGTGGCGACTGAGCTTGGCTTTGTGTTTCACAACTGCTTAGAAGACGAGATTACGCTGATCCACAAATCCGAGATTGTAGAGTTTGTGCCTTTCATTCCGACCCACACCTTGGGTGCTGGCGCGTTAATCACTAACGAACACAACCAAGTGCTGATGATTAAAGAACACGGCATGACGGGCTACAAATTACCGGGCGGTCATATTGAGTTGGGTGAAGGCATTGAAGAATCCGTGGTTCGAGAAACCTTAGAAGAGACTGGCATCGAAGCCACGTTCGTTTCAGTGGTTGGCATGGCGACGAGACACCCGTATCAATTCGGAAAGTCTAACCTCTACTTTGTTTGTCACCTTATCGCTCAAACTCAAGAGATTGCGATTCAAGACACAGATGAAATTGCAGAAGCTAAATGGATTGATGTTGAAGAGTATATTAACAACCCCGACAGCTACCCGTTCAACCGCCAATTGGTCGGCTCTTTGATAGGCAAACAAGGATTAGAACTTACCCAACTAGAAGGCAACTATGGCCCGAACCATAAGCCAGAGATCTTCTTTTCGAAAAACTAAAGCGATTCAAACATAAAAACGCCAAGCTCATAAGAACTTGGCGTTTTGCTTTTCATTTTACTTGTATTGTTTAAGCCATCTCGTTGCTAGTGACTTCCTAATAGACTGTTCTAGAACCTATCTATTTTAGAAAAATCCTAGTGGGTTAGTATCGTAGCTGATCAACAGGTTCTTAGTATTTTGGTAGTGATCGAGCATCATCTTATGTGTCTCACGGCCGATACCCGACTTCTTGTAACCACCAAACGCGGCATGAGCTGGGTAAGCGTGGTAGCAGTTCACCCAGATACGGCCGGCTTCAATGTTGCGACCCATTCGATACGCGAGGTTTGCATCACGCGTCCACACGCCTGCACCCAAGCCATATTCGGTATCATTGGCTATCTCGAGTGCTTCTGCTTCATCTTTAAACGTCGTCACCGCGATAACAGGACCGAAGATCTCCTCTTGGAATACTCGCATCTTGTTGTGCCCTTCCAACATTGTTGGCTGGATGTAATAACCATTACCGAGATCATCAGATTGCTGCGCAACTTCGCCACCTGTCAGCACTTTCGCACCCTCTTGACGACCGATTTCAAGGTAACTCAGAATCTTATCGAACTGCTCTTTTGAAGCTTGTGCGCCAACCTGAGTATCAGTATCTAGCGGGTTACCTTGTTTAATAGTTTGAGCACGCTCGACCACCTTGGCGATGAACTTGTCGTACACCGATTCATGGATCAGCACACGTGATGGACAGGTACACACTTCACCTTGGTTGAAGAACGCCAGCAACATGCCTTCGACACACTTATCAAGGTATTCGTCTTCATGGTTAAAGATGTCTGGGAAATAGATATTTGGAGACTTACCGCCAAGCTCAACCGTTGATGGAATCAAGCTTTCAGCCGCACATTTCAAGATGTGGTGACCGACTTCTGTCGAACCGGTAAAGGCCAATTTCGCTAAACGATCGCTGGTTGCTAACGCTTGACCCGCTTCGTTACCAAAACCATTGACGATGTTGACTACGCCTGCAGGTAGAAGATCAGCGATCTTCTCCATCATCACTAAGATCGATGTCGGTGTTTGCTCCGCTGGCTTCATCACAACACAGCAACCCGCAGCCAGTGCTGGCGCCAATTTCCAAGCCGCCATTAAAATCGGGAAGTTCCAAGGAATGATCTGCCCCACCACACCGATGGGTTCTGGGAAGTGGTAGCTCGCGGTGTTTGAATCTAGCTCGGCTGCACTGCCTTCTTGCGCTCGAATACAGCCAGCAAAGTAGCGAAAGTGATCAACGACCAACGGGATGTCTGCCGCCAGAGTTTCACGCACAGGCTTGCCGTTTTCCCACGTTTCAGCAACTGCGATCTCTTCTAGGTGCGCTTCAATGCGATCAGCAATTTTAAGTAGGATGTTCGAACGCTCTGTCACACTGGTCGCAGCCCAACTCGCACGAGCTGCATGCGCGGCATCAAGTGCTAAGCTAATGTCCGCCTCTGTTGAACGCGCCACTTGGCAATACACCTGACCATTCACTGGTGAAGTGTTATCAAAATACTCGCCGCTGACAGGCTTCACCCACTCACCACCGATAAAGTTATCGTATTGCGCTTTAAAGTTCACCACTGCGTTGTCACTACCCGGCTGTGCGTAAATCATAGTTAGATCCTTCTTCGATTTGATATTCGTTATTGAGCTAGAGCTGTCTTATTTTTGTGGCGGCTCCCCTTGAGAAAAGAACTCATGGCGAGACGCCCATGTTTATGCTTTCTGTTTAAAACACTGATACTTCGTGTTTTCTTCACAACAGTAACAACGCAAATCACACGCCAGAACTTCAAAACTTGTTGTTAATAAATTGTAAAACTATGATTACCAAACGTTTACAACCCAAAGTGAGTTGGCATTGAACGGACGTATGGAAACCACTCCAGTGTTCAACTGTTCCAAATTGGTACACCCTCACTGTTACGACATGGAACAGTCATGCACCTTCAACAAGCAAACACCTCAGATTGGCTTTCGTCCTCTTGGCACCGCAGCACAGAAGCGGGTCTAAAACAGAGACGACTTCCTGAAGACATTCGCCTACCACAATCGATTCTTAAGCAGCGACGTCATCAATCGGCTGACTTGATCCACATCGTCGAACGCAATGCGCTGCCTTTGTTTAATCAGATGTTTGCTCGTACCGACAGTCGTTTGATTCTGACCGATATTGAAGGGGTGATTCTGGCGAGTTGGGGACAGGAGCGGTTTAAGGAGAAGCTGACATCAATTGCACTCAGCTCAGGAGCGTGTTGGCAGGAACAACTTAAGGGCACCAACGCGATTGGCACCGCGATTGTTGAAGCTAAACCCGTGACCATCATTGGTGAGCAGCACTTCATCCACCAGCATCGATTTATCAGCTGTTCAGCAAGCCCTGTGTTTGATCACCAAGGGAACATGGTTGGCGTATTGGACATTACCAGTGAGCAGCAACAGCACGACAGTTCGGTGCAGCTACTGGTTCAAAATATGGTTCAGCTTGTTGAAAACCAGCTACTGAGCCACATCCCACAAGGCACCACTCGCATCGACCTCGCATGTGAGAAATCGTTATTACACAGTGGTTGGCAAGGGATTGTAATAGCCAATGAAGCTGGGGAGGTGGTGGCACACAATCAGGTCGCCTCTCAACTATTGGATCAAACCTCGATCGTCGGTGAGAGTATCGATACCCTCTTCAACCGAACCTCATTAGACACGCCTTTTGTATTTGAGAAACAACACCTCAAACAACCAACCACCAAACGCACGCGCTCCATTTCAGCATCGTGTGATTTGCACCATGGCGAGCAACAAATCGAACACGCTTGGCAGCAAGCCAACAAGGTAATCGATAAAGGGATCAGTTTGTTGATCTTAGGAGAAACAGGAGTTGGCAAAGGCGAGTTTGTTAAAGCGCTGCACAAGCAAAGCCAGCGTAAGTCTTCGCCCTTGGTAGCGGTAAATTGTGGCGCGCTGCCTAAAGACCTTATAGAATCTGAACTGTTTGGTTACGCGCCGGGCGCCTTTACGGGAGCAAGCCACAAGGGCTTCCAAGGTAAGATCCGTCAAGCAGATAAAGGGATTCTATTTCTAGATGAGATCGCCGACATGCCTTTAGAAGCTCAGTGCCGACTACTGCATGTTCTGCAAGACAAATCCGTGGTGCCAGTTGGTTCTAATCAAAGCTATCAAGTCGATTGTCAGATCATCGCTGCAACTCACAAAAACCTCGAGCAGTTAGTCGCAACAGGTGAGTTTAGGCAAGACCTGTATTACAGACTCAATGGCTTAGCCTTCACCTTGCCAAGCCTACAACACCGACAAGACAAGCACGCTTTAATCGAGCACATTCATCGTAAATACGCCGAAGACGAACAGACAATCTGCCCGCACTTGATGAGCTTACTGTGCGCCTATTCTTGGCCGGGTAATATCCGCGAATTAGACAACTTACTTAAGGTTGCTGCTCTATTAGCAAGTGATGAACCCCAACTCACACTCGAGCATGTGCCCAGCCACCTTGCTCAACATCTCACGTCATTAGCACACGATAATCAGCATCAACTCACGCCTCCTAATACCACCAAAGGTACAGCTAATAACGATTTAAGAAGTACCGTTGAAGAAACCTTGCTGCAAACCTATCAAGCCAACCAAGGCAACATAAGTAAGACTTCGAGAATACTCGGTATCAGCCGCAATACCATTTATCGAAAATTGAAAAGCTTGGGAATCCTCCAATAGGAAGATGAACCTAAGCTACTCAGAACCCAGCTCCACAAGTTGATTGAGCACTTCTTTATCCAATACCGGGTGATGCTTACTCGCTAGGATCAGCACAATATCGACCGAAGGCAACGGCGGCATATCATCAAGAATTTTCAAATCTGAAGTCACGCTTAGCTTACCCATCGCACCAATCGCTAATCCTGCTTTCACGATTGCACGCTGCGCTGAAGCGGTATTGCTACACGCCAATAACTGATAAGGCGTGCCCTGCTTGGTTAAGCCATTCACTGCCGCTGCGTGGTACTTACAATCGGTCTGAAACAAGGCTAGTGGGACTGGTTTAGACTCATCGAACACATAATCAGGGCTGCTTATCCATACTCCGATATCATGAGTGAGCCAGTAACCCTCTTCACTATCGGGCGCTCGGGTGACAATCGCCGCATCAAGCCTGCCGTCATCCAACCACTCTCTCAGCGTAATGCTGGGCAGGCTGAATATTTGGATTGAACAGGTGGGTTCTGCTTTCTGCAACAGGCGAATCACTTTCGGCAGAATGGTGTCATTGTAGTCTTCAGGGCAGCCGAGTCGCAGAGGTTGTTTGTCTTCGTAACGCTTTACTTGCTTAAGTGCGGTATTGTGAAGGGCGACCAACTGTTCGGCATGAGATCGCAGCGCTAAGCCAGCTTCAGTCAGTATTAAATTACGTCCTTCTTTCTGGAAAAGAGTGACGTTGAGTTCTTCTTCCAACTTACGCATCTGAGCACTGAATGCCGATTGGGTGCGATTTATCTGTTTCGCTGCACGAGTGAAACTACTGGTTTCTACAAACGCGAGAAAGCCTCGCAAAGCATCAATATCCATATTGAAATCACCACCCATCGTTTTTGTTAATGTATTGCATCAAAATTATCCGTTAGTGCGCCACAATACAATCCCCTAATCTCAAATGCATGCCCACCAAACGCAAGGAAGCAACGATGCAGCTTTATATTGGAAACCAGAACTACTCAACTTGGTCACTGCGCGCATGGCTAATATTCGACAACTACAACCTGAATGCAGAAGTCATCAAGCTCAAGCTGTTCACCTCTGATTTTTACGACACTCTGGCGAAAGTGACGCCAACGGCCAAGGTTCCAACCCTAGTTGATGGTAATGTTGCGGTGTGGGATTCATTGGCGATTCTCGAATACGTTAACGATGCCTATTTGGACGGTGCAGCGTGGCCTAGCTCAGTGAAAGAACGCGCCCATGCCCGAGCAATTTCCGCCGAGATGCACTCTGGGTTCTTTGCCGTCAGAAATGAAATACCGATGAACTGCCGCGCACAACGAAAGCTCACACTGAGTGAAGACGCACTGAAAGACATCGCTCGTATTGATGCAATATGGTCTGCACAAATGGAACAATACCCAGAGGGATGGTTATTTGGTGAATGGTCGATTGCCGATGCGATGTTTGCACCCGTCGCATTGCGCGTAGAAACCTATGGAATACAACTTTCCGAAAAGGCATCGCAGTATCAACAACGTGTGCTTAACAGTCCATCAATACAAAAATGGCTGGCAGAGGCAAGCTTAGAAACCGATGTGGTTGAAGAAGATGAGGCGGGCAAGCCAGTATAAAATACAAGACACCCTTCCAAAGCTCACTAGTCTGTGAGCTTTTATCTAAACCTTATTAATTTGGTCGATTGTGATCGCCTAATCACAATGTGCAGATGTGATTGTTTATATTCAAAGAAATTCAAATAGTTAAGATAAACATCATGTTACGAGCAACGATCGCATTACTCAGTATTACTAGCTTCGCCGTATCTGCCAACGCCCATCTTCCTTCTGGAGAAGAGTGGCTCAACCATGCGACTGAAGGGCTTGCACCTTATTGGTTAATGCCTAGCGCTCAAGGAGAACCGGTAGGAAACTTCCCTACTTTCCGCTGTGATGACGGTACCTTGCTCGATGTTTCTGATGTGTGCCATGAACTAAACAAAGGCTGGATCACGCCACACTTTGGCAAAGAGTTTACGCGGATGAAGTCACGTCAAACTTATGCCTATGGCGTGCTCTACCACCTTAGTGGCGATAAGCAGGCTTTAGCGCTTGCCAAGCAAGGAGCCTACTACATCATTGATCAGCTAGAAGATAAGCAAAACGGCGGCTTTATCGGCTACACAAAAGAGGGAAAAGTAGGCCAGAATTGGCAGCAGCGTACTTCTCAAGATCAAGCGTATGCATTAGTTGGCCTTGCCATGTACTACTACCTGACTCAAGACAAAAAGGTAGAAGAAGCACTCATCGCACAACAAGCTTTTATCTTTGATAAATATCGACTTAGCGACAACAGCGGTCTTGCTTGGGTACTTGCGGATGGTGAAGATGGCAAAGCCACACAGCGTGAACTGGTCGCACAACTTGATCAGATTAACGGTTACATGCTGTTAGTCGCTCCCCTGCTAAAAGAGCCCACCAAGACAAGATGGCTTGATGATCTAAGTTGGCTGACACAAACCATGGTCGAGCACTACCACTCTGAAGATGAACAACGCTTCTACGGGGCCATTCACAGCAAAGCCGCCAAGATGCCGAATGCTAATCACAACGATTTTGGGCACACCATCAAAGCGTATTGGATGACTTACCTTACAGGCCAAACATTGAATAACTCTGAATGGAAAGAGTTTGGCATCAAAGGGATGAAACACACTCTCGTTCATGCGCAATATCAGAAAAATTTCGTGAGTGTATCCCAATATTATGGCGAAGAACTTCAGAAAGCGTGGAAAGGACAAGAGATAACTGGCTGGCAAAGCAGACCAAACACAAATTGGGCTTCATCATGGGAATGGGCGGAGCTTGATCAAGCAGCAATGACGGTTTCACTTGTCGATGATTCAATGAAAGACGTCCTGCAATACACCCTACCCACTTTTCATGATGTATGGGTCGACCATAAATACGGCGGTGTCGGGCTTGAGCCAAAACGCACCAAAGCTTTCCATTGGGGCAACGGTTATCACCAGTTTGAACATGCGCTGATTGGCTATCTATACGCACAGCAAGTTGACGCGAAGCCAGCAGTATTGCATTACGCAAGGCCGACCAACAGCGAGATGCCAATGGAACCGTATTACTATCAAGGCGATGTGGTGGAGCTATTGAATAAAGATGACGGAACGCAGAAGGTCAGTTTCAATAACATTCGACCTTAGCGTTGGTTGTTTGTTCTAAATGGACTTGAGATTCAGGGCTACGGGGAATGGACAAGGTCAAAGAGTTAGCACAATAGTGATGTCGCAGACCAAACAAAAGCCGCTGTTGATGATCAGCGGCTTTCTTGATGGAGATAAGCGGAGGTTAGTTGTCCAACCCTTTAATTGGGTTCATCGAGTGATAAACGGTGTTCACGTCACCAGTCATCGACAATGAACTCAAGTCATCAATGAAGAAACGGCTGGTCATTGTGTGCTTACCGCCATTGATAAAGATTTCGATCACTGACTTATCAACATAAACCTCGATGGTTTGCTTGGTGCTCAACCTCGGTGCTTTTCTCACTGAGCCAAACTCTTCCGCGTAGAGCTGAGACATCTTACTGCGATCAAGCATGAACTCCTTTTCTGTAGCACTGAACACGATGTTATCACCCGCAACGTTAGCAAGTGTAAACTCAAACTCGTCAGTATCCGTTTCGAGCTCAACCATGAAGCTGGTTGTATCCAATTCAAGAGCATTTTCAACCACCACAGCTTCACCCTGTAGCGCTTTCAATTCAGGTAAAGCAGACTGAACAAGATAGCCATCTTGGATTTGAAGTTCGCGTGGTAACGACAACATGCCCGCCCACTGATACTCATTAGATGGTGTATTAATCTCAGGCAGACCAATCCAAGCAATCAGAATACGGCGGCCTGTATCATCTAAATAAGTCTGTGGTGCATAGAAATCGAAGCCATAATCTGGCTGCGCAATATCTTGGTGGTTTTCCAGTTCTACCGAATCGAGATTTAAGCGGTCACCGACGATATAAGCCACCGAGTAGATATTTTTGAAATCGTATGGATTTTCGCTAGACACACCTTGTGGAGAAAACAGCATCACCGACTGATTCTCTATTTCAAAGAAATCTGGGCATTCCCACATATAGCCAAGGTTGTTGTAACGAGTTTGAATTGGACCTTTGTGCTGCCAATTCATCAGGTCTCGGCTGCAATATAGCGCCATAGAGCCAGTATTTTGAGGCGTTTGAGCACCCACAACCATCAGATAATCGCCGCCCTGTTTCCACACTTTTGGGTCTCGGAAATGTTCGGTGTAGTGATCGTTTTCGATAACCACGCCGTGCTTTTCTATTTTGCCGTCAGCAGACATCTTGGCAAAACATTGAGTTGGCACTCGCAACCAATTTCCATCGCGCTTGTTACCTGTAAAAAACAACAATGCATTGTCGTTTTCAACCAATGCACCACCAGAGTAAACACCGTGAGAGTCGTAATCTTGGTCTGGGTGCAAGCCAATGCCGTGGTCTTCGAAATGAACGAAGTCTTTGGTAGAAAGGTGGTACCAGTACTTCATACCATGGACGGGGCCAACTGGCGTCCATTGGTAAAATAGGTGGTGTTCACCATTAAAGAAACACAGACCATTCGGATCATTAAGCAGACCAAACTTAGGCGCAATATGGTAGCTTGGATAGCCAGAGTCTTGTTTGCGAAGCTCTACCATCGCATCAATACTCTCTAGAGAAATATCTTCTATACGGCGATATCTTTGCTCTACTGTCCAGTTCGAGTTCAAACTCATACACTCTCCTCTACGGCATTCGTATTTGAAGAGTCTTTTTGAATAAACTGAGTAAGAGCTTCTTGCGTTGGAAGTGCGGTCATTGCGCCTTTTTGCGTGGTCGCCAGTGCACCACACCCATTCGCCCACTGAATTGCAGAATCGACGACTTGTTGATTGTTCCACTCATCATCTTGAGAAAGCTTTGCAAGCAAACCGCCAACAAAAGCATCGCCTGCACCCGTGGTATCCACTGGCGTCACTGAGCGACCTGAAATCAACACACCTTGGTTTTCAAATACTCGCCAAACGCCTTTCGCGCCCTGCGTAACCAGAACAAGCGTGTTGTTAAGATCTGCAATGTTAGCCAAACCTTGTTCCATCGAAGTTGAATCGGTTAAGAAATCCAGTTCTTCTTCTGAGAATTTAACCACATCAGCCAATTCAACCGCTTTCATGACCACAGACTTAATTTCAGATGGGTTTTGCCACACTTCATCACGAAGGTTTGGATCGAAGCTGATGTAACCGCCCGCGGCTTTCATACGTCGGATCGCTTCGAAGGTACTGCTTCGGCTTGGTTCATTAGCCAAAGAGATCGAGCAGACGTGTAGCCACTCGTTTTTCTTAAATTCGGGAATGTCTTCAACAGACATAAACTGGTCGGCACTTGGCTTAACCATAAACGTAAAGCTACGCTCGCCTTGGTCATCAAGATCGACCACCACGGTTGACGTGCGTTGTTCAGGGTCCTTCACCAAACGCTCGGTATTCACACCTTCCTTTTGCAGAGTCACTTCCATAAAAGTGCCAAACGGATCGTTACCCACTCGGCCAAAAAATGCGCTTTTGCCTAAAAGGCGAGAAATCGCTACCGCGACATTAGCAGGCGCACCGCCCGGACATTTCAATAATGTCGCGTCAGTCTCCGGAATGAGGTCGACGACGGCGTCTCCAGTTACCCAAACTTGATTCATCTTTCTTACCTTAAAACTGAAAATCATGACAACCGAAAGCGATGGCAATCGAAAGCAGTAGCAACCAAAAGCAAGGTGACACTTCACGCTGTCATGTAAAAATATAAAAAGGCTAGCTAAGCCAAATCACCTAGCTAGCACCCCAAAGCTTAGGAAATGAAGTGAAAAGGGGGGCTTCACTTCTAGGGAGAAACGTTAAGCTGTTGCTTTAATGTTTTGCTTGCTGCGCTCGCGCAGACCTAAAACAACGGTCAGAGCAAAGGCAGTCACGAACGCGATAATCATACCTACCACGTAGTAGCCAATCTTTTCTGGTGATATTGAGATGATGCCAGGAATACCCGCCGCACCCAGTGCTTGTGCTTTCACATTGAACATCGTGATAAACGCGCTTGAAATCGCAGCGGCACAAACCGCAGCAATGAATGGATAGCGAAGCTTCAAGTTCACACCGAACATTGCAGGTTCAGTAATACCAAGCAAGCCAGTCACACCAGAAGGAATCGCGATACCTTTCATTTTCTTATCTTTACTCATGAAACCAACCGCCAGTGCCGCTGCACCTTGTGACACGTTAGACATCGCCGCGATAGGGAAGATGAACGTACCGCCAGTCGTTGCGATATCCGCAAGCAGCTGAGTTTCAATAGCAATAAAGCTATGGTGCATACCAGTAATAACAAACGGCGCATAAATCAAACCAAACACCGCACCGCCAATGAAGCCAGCACTGTTGTATAACCAATTTAGGCCGTCACCAAGCAGGAAGCCGATATCACGAGTAAATGGACCAACAATCGTGAATGTTAACAAACCAGTTATGAAAATCGCCAATAGCGGCGTTAGCAAGTTATCCAGAACCGAAGGAATAACTTTACGCAGCCCAAGCTCAACTTTCGCTAGAATAAACGCAGAAACAAGAACGGGTAGTACTGAACCTTGATAGCCTACTTTCTCGATTTCGAAACCTAAAATGTTCCAAACCGGAATGCTGCCCGACACTGATGCGCCACCGAAGCCCCAGCCGTTAAGCAAGTCTGGGTGAACCATCAACATACCTAAAGCCGCGCCAAGGTATGGGTTACCACCAAACTTCTTACTCGCTGAAAATGCTAATAAAATAGGTAAGTACACAAAAGGAGCATTAGCAAATGTATTGATCATGTTTGCTAAGTCGGTCAAACCCGGATTAGCGTCGATTAAAGATTTGCCATCAATGAATAAGCCTTGAGCCGTCAATAGGTTGTAGATACCCATCAACAAACCACCAGCAACAATCGCCGGAATGATTGGTACAAAAATATCAGACAGGCCTTTCACCGCGCGTTGCAGGATATTTTGGTTGTCAGCACCTGCAGACGCCACATCGTTGGTCGACATTTCCGTCATTTCAGTCAGCTTAGCCAACTCAGCATAAACTTGGTTTACGATGCCTGAGCCAAAGATGATCTGATATTGACCTGCCACTTTAAACTGGCCCTTAACCCCTTCTAGGTTATCAATCGCCTGTTCATCAATTTTATCTTGGTCTGCAACCGCAAGACGCAGACGAGTCGCGCAGTGTGCGAGTGCGGTGATATTACTTTTACCACCTAATAGAGAAAGCAGCTCTTTTGCTATTTTTGGATAATTCATTACATACCCCATTGGATTATCATTTGAGCTTTTGAATTTTCGGGAACGTTTGCAAAACAAATTTTTGCCTAGAAATAACAAATGATCAAAGATAACTGCTCAATAGTGTGAGAATGATCTTCAAATTATCTCCCTAGGATAAGAAGACAGGGTTAAAATCCCCTAATAACAGGTAAATTTGATGCTCTGTTTGCAAACAATCCCAAAACTAAAATTACAATTGGATAATGAATAATGGCTAGTCTTCATGATGTCGCTCGTCTCGCTGGAGTTTCCAAGTCGACGGTTTCAAGAGTAATCAATGATGAGTATGGCGTAAAAGACGCGACCAAGGTGAAGGTGCGTAAAGCGGTTGAAGAGTGTGGCTATCTCCCAAACCAAGTCGCTAAAGACTTAAAGTCCCAAAAAACCAACCTGGTTGGCGTGATTGTTCCTAGGGTTTCTTCCCATGCCACCTCTCAGGGTGTCGATGGTTTAACCGCCGTCTTAGAGCAAGCGGGCAAGCATGTATTATTAGCGAGCACACACCAAACACACCATAAAGAACTTGAATATATTCAGATATTTAACCAGAAGCGTGTTGAAGGCATCATCCTGTACGCGACCCACCTCGACAACCAATTAGTCAAAGCGATTCAAAGCTCTGCCGTACCCGTGGTATTGGTTGGTCAAGACGGGTCAATGTTTAACATCCCAAGCATTGTGCACGACGACACTCGCGTAGGGTTTGAAGCGGGTAATCGCCTCATAGCGAAAGCTTGTAAGCATATGGGATTCATCGGTGTGCAAGGTGATGATATTGCGGTTGATAAGATGAGATCGGAAGGCTTCGCTCAATCGCTTCAATTTAACGACCTCACACTGCAATTTCACGCCCGTGGCGACTTCACCATAGAATCAGGTTACCAACTGGCGAAGCAGTATCTCAAGGAGCACACCAAGCTCGACGGCCTATTCTGCGCCACTGACCGTATCGCAATCGGTGCGATCAGAGCCATTCAGGAAGCGGGCCTCGTTCCAGGAAAGGATATATTGGTGCTCGGTGTAGGTGACGATGAGCTCGCTTCAGTATGCACACCAACGCTGTCTACGTTTAACTATGCGTTTGATAAAGCGGGAGAAAATGGAGCCAAGCTGCTACTCGACCGTATTGAGAAAAAAGGCTTTGAAATGAGCAAGATGGTGTTGACCTTCACCACTATTGACCGAGAGTCTTGCTAGCGATTTATTTCAGAGATCAGGTTATCCCAAGATAAAAAATGCCAACCTTCGAGTTGAAACGATAAGGTTGGCATTTGGTGATGCGACTATCACATCATGAGTAACACTCTCTATCTAAACGATATATCAAGCAATTAGAACCAAGTTTCCATCTGCAGTGCAAACAGAACCTCGCCGCCCTCTCCCATCGTTGCAGCATCTGCTTCAGTGCTAATCGAGTAACCATTCAGGTCTTCACTCCAATCCACATAGCTCACAGCGAAACGCAGTTCAGGCCTATCAAAGAAACCAGTGCTAGTTGAAAGCTTCAGTGTTGGTGCAACTGTCGCTTTGTAGAAACCGCCGCTTGCTTGCTCTGTCGAGTTGTCTAAATCCATGTATTGCAATGAACCTTCGTAAACCATCTCAAAGTTCTCTGTGAACTCTTGAGCTAATCGAACGTTTAAAGAAGCCCATGTGAACTCGTCATTCTTCTTCAAACGGTCTTGGCTATGCTCTGCCATTAATGCAGGTGCTAAGCGCCAGTTGTCGCCAATGCGAGTGACACCGTAGCTAAACAGGCGAACGGCTTTCGCGTCATCCAGTAGATCACCATTTGAACCGATGCCTTTTAGCTCTGCACCTAGGCCACTACCCACTAACATACCCGTTTTAGAGAAGCCTTCGCTCAGACCAAAGAAGTTGTCTCCATGGTACGCAAACATTGCGTGTACACCGCTTTCAGCTGCGCCATTTAGGCGGCTATCGTTGTCTGCTGAGGTCATACCGCTCAACATCACTTGCCATTGGCCAATACGGTTATTCATGGTTGCAATGTAGTTTTCTACATCTGTTGACGAGCTATCAATCTCACCAAAATCTCGGCCATAAATAGAGAAATTCGCTTTCCAGTTGTCGCTCATCTGAACGTCATAAAAGCCCGCACCAGTACCTGATAAGAAGACAATATCCGAATCGAAAAAGTGAATATCAAAGTTGTCGCGATCGAATCGTTTACCCGCCCAAAACGTTGCTTCAGAAAACGCTTCAGATTCAGAGAACATGCTCAGACGGTTCAGTTCTGAATACACTTGTCGCACATTCAACTGGCTTTCGCTGGCAGTCCACTCGTTATTTGTCTCAGTACTGTCGGCCAACATGATGCGAAACAAAGCACTAGAGCCATCGTCTGCAAATCGCTTATGAATCAAGTTCGCTTCAACGTAATGATCATCTTCAACACCAAGACGTCCAATTGGAGCTCCAATGGCACCCGCCGCTGTCATGTAAGGACCAGTACCTGTCGCGCCGTTTAGGTCGTCGTTGATCAATAACCCAGAGCGAGCATAGCCGTGAAACTCAAACGAAGAAGCCTTTTCATTGGCCTCGGTAGAGACCTGCTCTGTTTGTGCAACCCTTTGTTCTAATTCATTAATACGTTGCTCTAATGCTGCAACGTCTTCACTTGCTAATACCGATGTAGTCATTAGCCCCATTGTTACAGCAACCGCTAAAATGTGTCGTTTCATTCTGATGTTCTCACGTTAATTGTTTTGGATTATCTGCAAACGTTCCCAAAATAATTCGTAAGCACATTTCGGCTTATACTTTTGATGTATAAGCTCTATATCGAAGAAGAAATAGAAATCAGTCGTGTTGATTACTTCACTTTTGTATCTGAGTGGATGATAGATCGATAATTTCGGGAACGTTACCGAAAATGCATAATTCTGATAACTTTGTCACAAGTGAAATTGATTAATGGGCGAAAAATAGTGTATCGCGCACATTGAAGCCTTTATCAAGGTCGTCGATAAGCTAGAGTCAGTTACGAACAAAGCGTGATGAAACACACAATAACCACCACCTTTAACTGATGAATAACTCGATTATCGAAGGTGAACACGGTTTTGTTCGATCTAATAAATGACGATCGAATCATAAAAGGGAAGTTAGAAATGAATCCAGATACTTATGAAAGCTTCCAATAAAAAAGCCAAGTTGAACCTTAGTGATCAACTTGGCTTTAAATGGCTCAATGAATGCTTTCTAGCGCGTTGTAACGTCACAAAAGTAGAGATTATTTAATTGGATAATGTCGCTTTAAAAACGCAATCACATGCGGTACATACTTATCGGTATCAAAAATTGGAGCACTATGACCAACACCCTCCTCGATAAACAGCTGATTCTCAATGCCGTACTTGTCCAAAGCATGTTTGAGGATCTGGCTTTGCGCTAAAGGCACTCGCTTATCCAGTGTTCCATGGAACTGAATGTAAGGCGGAGCATCACTGTTTATATAACTGGTCGTTGAAGCTTGTGCCGCTAGCTCTGGTACTTCACTCGGGATATCACCTAAAAAGCGTGACACCGACGACTTTTTACTGGTTGGTCTGTTCCCTTTATTACCTAGTTCCAGCAGGTCCGTCGGGCCAAAAAAGCTTACAACTCCAGCCACTCGATACTTAGGTTCTGAGTAAAAGCTAATGTCACCGTACGTATTACTTGCGCCGACCAATCCCGCTAAATGACCACCAGCTGAACGCCCCATCATAACCACGTTATCGGCGGCAAGATTGTACTTGTTAGCATGGTCATGAAGATAGTTAATAGCATCATTAATATCCGCGACTGGTTTTGGAAAAGTTGCTTCGCCACTTAAACGATAATCGACCGCAGCCAACGCATAACCTTCATCCAAAACAGAATTAAGCAACAACGGGTTTTTAGTCGGAATATCGTCTTTAGTGCCACGCTTCCACGCACCGCCATGTACCCAAACGAGCAACGGATATTTTCCATCAACCTTTGCTTCTGTTTTGGGAAGGTAGAGATCAAGCTTGATCTCTCGTGCTTCTACCGTCTTAAACAAGATGTCCTTTTCTACTGTGTATACCGCATTAGCATTAGCATTAGCATTAACAGCCGATAATCCAACAAATGAAAGCATCAGTAATTTTGTTATCTTTTTCATTATGAACCTCTTATCTAGAATGACGCTTCTGCTGCTAACCAGTAACGACGACCATCTTCAACGTAGCCAAACTCTTCGTAATCGGTTTGTTCATCAAATAGGTTGTAGATACCAGCCATCACCTTAAGGTTCTTTTGCACATACCAGTTGGCACCTAAGTCAACATAAGTAATTGATGGCGCTTCGTATTGTGTTCTTGAACTACTCGTTGTCGGTTCTGACTCTTTGCCACGGTATGTCACTCGCATCCAAGATTGGACATCATCACGTACTTGCCAATCTGCATTTACGGTAACTAAATGCTCAGGAACTTGTGTTAGTGGCTTACCCTCATCTTCACCAGACTGCTTCTCAGTATGTGTATAGGTATACGTCGAACCGACAGAAATCGCCTCAGTAATGCCTTTGTTTATCGTGTATTCAGCACCGTAAGTAATCGCGTCTTCAATGTTCACGTAGGTAGAATCACAACCACGTCGGCCACAGTTAGTGCTCAGCTCTTTCTTGTCGATCTTGTCTTTAAAGTCACTGTAGAATACGGTGATGTTCGAGCTTAAATCGGCATCGCCAACAAAGTACACGCCCATTTCACTGTTCACTGACGTCTCGGCTTTTAGATCAGGATTACCGTAAACCGAGCAGTCGCCACCACAACTGTCTTGCGCCCAACCCGCTTCCATCTCAGTTAAGCCTGGTGCTCGATATCCCGTTGAAACACCGCCTTTCACTGTCCAATATGAGTCGACACTCCACACACCATAAACGCGAGGGCACAGATGAGACTCGAACACGCCATTTTGATCAAATCTGAGGCCAGTTGTTAGAGCAAAAGAATCGGTGATGTACCATTCATCTTCCGCAAACAGTGACCATTGGTTATTTTTGAAGACATGATCTTCTGCAGAATCTGTCAGCTCCTGACGTGTATAGTTGAAGCCGATAGTTAGGTAGTGCGCCTCAAGCACAGGCATAGACCATTGTGAGTTCAGAGTCAGGTTTTCCACTTCCATTTCTCCGCCTTCATTCTCAACCGTTTCATTGTTGATGTATGAAGTGCCCGAGCCCCAGTCGTAGTTGCCTGAGTGAGATAGGCCCAATGATTGACGATTGTTCACACGCTCAGAATCTGTGGTTTTCGATTTTCCATCCGTCGTCACTCGTTCTTGATCGTGATAGGTGTAATCAAACGAGAAAGTATCGTCATCCGTAGGCGTCAAGTGTAGTGCGCCACGGTAACTCTCTAATGTTTTGCCTCCGTATCCGTAAAGAATCTCATCTTCCTTACGCTCTTGATATAAACCAGAGAAAGAAGCACTCAACAAGCCATCAATATGAGGGCCCGCTAGATGCACTTGGCTTTGATATGAATTGCCCGAGTCTGAGTTCTCTTGCAGTGTTGTTTCACCACGTACGCTGCCATACCACTCTTGATAATCTTTACGAGTGATAATATTGATCACACCGCCAATCGCGTCTGAACCGTAAAGCGTCGACATTGGGCCACGCACGACTTCAACTCGCTCAATCGCGCTTAGAGGTGGTAGCCAATCTTGCTCAAAGCCACCACTGCTGTTTTGTTGTGTTTCACGGCCAGACTGCTTGCGTCCATCGACCAAAATCGCCGTGTATTCTGCAGGCATACCACGTATTGAAATGTCTTGGCTCGAACCACCACCTGTCACTATCACACCAGGTACATCACGCAGCGCGTCTGTCAGATCTTTATACGATCGGTTTTCCAGCTGCTCACGAGTAATCACGCTGATCGACGCTGGCGCTTCAGTGACAACCTGCTCATAACCAGCTGCTGTCACAACCATGGTTTCCATAGTCGTCGCTTCAATGGTCAAAGCTTCGGTATCAACTTGATTTACTTGTTCGTTAGCAAAGCCCATCACAGGGAATACAAAACACGCAGCAGCTATAGACTTAGAAAGGGGGGAACGAGTAAACGTTTGAATAGTGTTCATCTTGGCTCTACTTAAATTGAGATTGCATTTAATAATCATTCTCAATTAGAGCGGCGTAAATCATTCGCTTCAAGCATAATGCTATCGCCAAAATAGAATATCGCTATCCGCCAGACGGATAGTTACCTTCATCTTATGCTTGATATGAAACTGATGATGTTGCGAATAACGGCTCTCAAATCACTCAGACTTCGGTGCTTACTTAACTAGAAGTCACTCTCTTTTAAGAGTACGTATCTTTGCCTACATAGAGGTCTTTGAATATTTCACGTACCCATTCACACATCGGGTCATCATGAAATCGCTTGTGCCAGTACAAATAAACTTCTTGAAAGCTCAAGTGGAGTTCTTCTGGGACTTCTCTGGTGATCAGGCGGGGATCATGACACGCTGCTTCTGCAAAAGGTGTTGGAAGGTGAAAGATGATGTCGGTTTCAGCAGCAATACTTGGCGCCGAGCTGAAGTTACTCAACTGCACAGGTGCAGACAGGCGCTGCTTTTTATTGGCTAAACCGAGTTCTTGGTATTTGTGTTCGAAAGAAAGCCTTTTCTCACCTTGTAGAGAGACTTGGCCAAAATCATATTCCGCCAGCTTTTGTGGGGTCAGAGTTTCATTCGCCAATGGGTGCTCTCGGCTCATCAACAAACGGAACGTGCGCTTCGCCACTGTCATACGATAGATATTTTGCTCAGCAGAAGGCGGCTGATGCGAAGATAAGGCAAAGTGCACATCACCTGCGACCAAGGCTTCGAAATGACGCTTGGGCGCAGAATCTAAACTCACGATCATGTTCGGCGCTTCTTTGCGGATCTTAGCGATCACCTTGGGCATTAAGGTATTAATTTGAGGCAGTAAGCCATAAAATTTCACAGTACTATCAACCTTGCTTGGGTCAAACGACTGCTTATGAACCAACTTTTCCAGGTTAGTAATAACGGTGTTGATATCGTCTTTAATCGACTCTGCTTTTGGGGTCAGCTCATAGCCATACTTCTTACGTACCAGCAGCTCATCATCAAAGAAGGTACGCATTTTTTGTAGCGTACGACTTACCGAAGACTGGCTCATGTTCAGAGACATTGCGGTATTAGAGACGTGTTTTTCTTCGAGTAAATGCTTAAGAACGAAAAGAAGATTCAGGTCAATCTGGGAGAGGTTCATGAGTGCGTCACCAAAATAATGAGGGCATCGTTGAGACAATACGCCGCGCTCAAACCACGGCAATGCATATCAATGATTGGGGTTCAAGATACCGAGTTAACGGCTCTGCGAGCATGATTTAAAGTTCAATAGAAAAACGACTAAATCAAAAAATAGAAATAGAGATCGCTACTTTCTCTTCCCCTGCTCCACCAACTTTTCATTCCATGCCGTATTGCCGTCACGCTTAGTCACGTCATACTCTGAACAGAACTGAGATATGGTCATATTGTTATCGCCAGTGGCAAGCTTGAGAGCCAACTGAACTTGTTGAAGCTTGCTTTGCAGTCGCAAGATTTGACCAGCATTTGGGCTTTTCTCTTTGGCGTATTTTAAAGCCGCATGCTTACGTTCTGCCGCGCCCGCTCGGCGATCTGCTTCTGATAACAGATACTTGAGTTGAGCAACACTCTTGCCTTTCTTGAAGGCAGGATCAAGCAACTCAACGCATTCATCAAACGATGGATCGATAACGTATGGGTCAACTTTATGAGCTTGTTGGCGCATCCATTCGAGTGCGAGTTTTTCATCTGACATAATTACATCTTTACCAAAGAAACAGCCCTATATGGTATCGCTCAATAGCAAACCGCTGCAATAACAAATTGAGTGACTTTACGCCTTTTTACACTGTGCCGATTGACTAATTTAACAATCACAGCTCCAATAGTTGGCTTTAACGCATCACAAACAGCTCTTCGTGGTAGTGCTTTTCAATATCAAATTGATAGGTGTCTAATTCTTTTTTCAGTGATGTAGAGAACAACTCCGGCCCGCAGAAATACATCTCGTACTCGTTGAGGTCGCCACATTGATTGACAATTCTTCCGGCGTTTAGCCGCGGTGAGTGCAAGGTATCTATCACGGTCAACTTCACACCAACCGCGTGTGCTAGGTGCCACAACTCATCGATTAATTGCTTATCAACACCGCGAGTACAATAAAACAGTTGAATACGAGGATGATCTCGTTCTGTTTTGAGCGCTTCAAGTGTTGCAAAAAACGACGCTATCCCGACACCACCAGCAATCCAAATTTGTGGCTTGCTTAGGTCAAAATAAAGTCGACCATAGGGTCCTTCAACCGTAACCGCATCGCCCGCTTTCACTCGTTCATATAGGCCATTAGTAAAATCACCCAGCTCTTTGATCAAAAAGCGCAGCTCTGGATCATCACTGCCAGAAACAATGGTAAACGGATGCGGGTCTTCATTACCGAAACGCAAGTACGCAAACTGCCCAGCTTTGTGACCTTGCCAAGATGCCTCCGGTTTTAACACCAGCTCCATCACTTCAGCTTGTGGAAAATAGCGAGTCGAGATAATCGTCGCTGAGTGACGATTACGACGCCCAACCAAGCCCAACAAACTGTAAATCGCTGCGATAGACCCAGCCAAAGCAAATGCCACAGTTAGATAATAAATAGGTTCTCCCCAATACGCTCGTTTAAGCAGGATTACTGAGTGGAAAGCGATAAACAGGTACGCAACCGACATCAGACGGTGCGACAATTTAAACGGTTTGTACTTCACTGCCGCCCATAGTGACGTCACCAGTAAAATGAGCAACAAGTAGAAGCCCCACTCGCCAATACTCTGAGCAATACCGCGTAATTCATTGACCCATAACTCCCATCCAGTCAAAACAGCTTGCGGCCCTGAACCATCGTGTCGAACAGGCTTATCTAACACACCAGACACCACCAATGACTTAGGTATTTGGTACCACAACCAGTGTGTCACACCCAGTGCAACACCACCGATACCGAGCCATTTATGGACTCGATATGCTTTATCCATACCTTTCAGCCAATTCTCAACCATAGGCAAACGCATCGCCAAGATCATTGTGATGGACATTAACACCAGAGACAAAATACCTGAGTACTGAATCATGGCTGAGCGCCATTCAAAGACATCGCTTGAAGCGAATAATTGCGGTTCCATCGCAAACCAAAAGGCTGACATTGTGGCAATCATTGCCCAAATGATATTGCGGACTGTTTTCATTTGTTAACACTCATAAAGACGACATCATTACTTTAGCTCCTGTGATGTAAAGGGACGTCAACGTACGTAAATCTATGCAAAGGATCTCGTTCATTGTGCTGTAGCAGAGATAAAAGAGACAAACTGCCCACGGCCAATAAGCGCTCTTTGATCGATAAAAGCGGATTCTTCGTACATATAAGTCCGTTAGTGAGCATGCTCGAAGATAACAATAAATGAGAAGAAGAGAAGATATGAAGGACATGACCCTTTCTAAACAAGATATCCAAACAATGGACCCGCGCCACCGCATTCGTTTGGTTAACTCCCTATCTGGATTTAAAAGCGCCAACCTAATTGGTACTTGTGATAAACAGGGGCTTGAAAACCTTGCGATAGTGAGCTCTGTCATTCACCTAGGGTCTGATCCCGCGCTGCTTGGTTTTATTGTTCGCCCAGATAAAAGCCGACGTCATACGCTAGAAAACATCCTAGAAACTAAGTACTTCACCGTTAACAGCATTGGTGCTGACTTTGTTAAAAAGGCCCATCAAACCTCGGCTCGCTACCCTAAACCAGTCTCAGAATTCAACGCGGTCGGCTTAACGGCCTATTATGACGACACATTCCCCGCTCCCTTCGTCTTGGAGAGCAGTTTAAAGATAGGGTTAGCGTTCAAAGAACAGATAACAATCGAAAGCAATCAAACGCAAATGTTGATCGGTGAAGTTATAACGATTCACGCACCCAAACGCGCCGTGATGCCGGATGGCTACCTTGATTTAGAAGCGTTGGATTTGGTCACGGTATCAGGGCTTGATAGCTACCACGTAACTCAAAGACTGCACCGATTAAGCTATGCAAAACCACAACAGCCACTCTTTCCACTCACTCGTGAAGGTAACCCAACTTCATGGGAAGCTTTCGAACTCAATCTAAACTAATTTTGTTCGGCAATTTGCTATCAAAAGTGCTAACGTCCTTTAATTCCAAGAGATGCATCTCACACAGGCGCATCTCACTGAGCACACTATTCATTCTTACGTCTGTTTCCAAGGACCCTTTTGAAGTTAACTCACTTTAAATACAAAACGCGCGAAGGCCCAGACTACCGACATGGCGATCAGGTGTCATTCATGGACATCAAACAAACCTTCGGTATGGGCAGCATTCGTGTGGGTGCTTGGGTGACGAAAGAAGAAAAAGAGTTGGCCGCAAATCTGATATTCGATTCGCTAGCCGACTTGGCTTACATCTTGGCTTTGCCACCAGAAGCGATTGGCCTTCGCGGCACATTAGGCTTAGCGTTCGGCAGTGGCGGCAGAAAAGGCGTACAAGCACACTATGCCCCGAACCAACGAGAATTAGCCCTCGCGAAGAATGCCGGAGCTGGCGCGCTCGCTCACGAGTTTTGGCATGCATTTGACCACTATATCGCTGAGAAAGCGTTTGAAATCGGCGATACCTCTGGCCCTCGCAAGCAGATCCTGTTCGCCAGCGACTGTTGGTTGCACGATAGAACGGTGCGACCTCATCCATTAAACGAAAGTTTGATGTCTCTGTTTGATGCCACACTGCTTAGCGACAATAACTTGGACAAACACGATTATGTGGCTCGCAGTGTGATTGCCGACAAAGCGATGTCTGCCCGTTACTTCTCACTACCCACAGAGATGATGGCGCGCGCTTTTGAATCCGTGATTGAATCGTGTTCCGATATCAAGAACGCTTATCTAGTGGATGGCACAACCAAGCCTGATATGTACCCCGTGTATCCTGATATGGCGCACCGAGAACAGATATACCAAGCCCTGCAAGGTTACTTCGCACCATTAGGCCGATCTTTGAGTAAATAGCATTTTGAGTCAGTAACTCTCTGCATATTTACAATGAATGACATGTACCATAAGTTGATCATGTGTAAGCTCTGATATAACATGTACAACAAGCGGAACATGTAGAATAGTTAATTCATGAATGATTAACTATTCTGTGTATATAGAAAGATTAAACATATCCAAAAACAACAGGGTAAATAAGTGATGAATATTGTTTCTTTTACTGAGGCCAGAAATAGCCTTAAGTCTGTGCTCGATAGAGTGGTAGACGATTCTGATGTTACGGTAATAACCAGACGAGATTCAGAAGATGCCGTGGTAATGTCTCTTGACCATTTTAATTCAATGCAAGAAACCTTGTACCTAATGAGCTCGCCTAAAAACGCTGAAAGATTAGCTGAATCCATTGCTCAACTCGAAGCCGGAAATACAACCGTTCGAGAATTGAATAATGACGAATGATCGAAAGATTGTATTTACAGATAATGCTTGGGAAGATTACCTATACTGGCAAACCCAAGACAAGAAAACGCTCAAGAAACTAAATAAGTTGATTGAAGCTGCCAAAAGAACGCCCTTTGAAGGGATTGGAAAGCCGGAGCCACTAGTCGGCAACCTGTCTGGATTTTGGTCAAGACGAATCGATGACAAGAATCGATTAGTGTATAAAGCCGATGACGATAACTTTTACATAATTGCTTGTCGTCACCACTATTAAAAGCAGTAAGCGGCACATAGAAAGGGCAGTAATGATCAGTTGGCCATCTTTAGTAAAACTCGACGGTGATGATGAACTTATTTACGTCGCATCCGAACACGAATTTCAAGCAGAATGCTCAGACATGATCTTGGGTGAAGATGATTACCTGATTGATTCAGTTGGCGACAGCTATTCGCTTCAATCAAGTTCTAACCAACTGTCTCTAGCTAAACGAGCAGACCAGTATTCGGTTGAAAGCGTGACCAAACTGATTCGAAACCACGAGTTCCAGAAAGCTGAAGTGTGCCTGATGAAGATCCACTTCTTAACGATAGAAGAAGCGATTCAGTCTTTGGCTTTTGAGCTACGTTAATATTGCTTTAGAGCTCGTATCAAAGCTAATTCCCAAGACAGAACAAACAAAAACAGCGCCTCAATAGGCGCTGTTTTTCGTTTCTTATCTCGTTATCGCTAGTTTAATTAAGCGACCGAAAGCTAGGTTAAGCGATAAAAATCTGTGCCAGTGCGTAGCCTAAGCAACATGCGCCTACTACACCGATCAAACCAACCGACATGAATGAGTGGTTGAAGTACCACTTACCAATCTTGGTGGTGCCAGAGACATCGAAGTTAACCGTTGCGATATCTGATGGGTAGTTCGGGATGAAGAAGTAGCCGTAAACTGCTGGCATTAAGCCGATCAACAAGGCTGGGTCTAGTCCTAAGCCAAGGCCAACAGGTAGCATCATACGTGCAGTAGCGGCTTGAGAGTTCACCACAACCGATACGATGAATAGTGCTAGAGCAAACGTCCACGGGTAGTTGGTCACCATTTCCACGATGCCAGATTTGAACTGAGGCATTGCGTATTGGAAGTAAGTATCCGACATCCATGCGATACCGAAGATAGCAATTGCTGCCACCATACCCGATTTGAATACCACACCGTTTGGCACATCACGCGGGTCAGTTTTAGTTGCCAGCAAGATGATACCGCCGAAGCAGAGCATCATCATTTGGATGATCACCGACATCTTGATTGGCTTGTCGCCGTCTACGATCGTTCTGATCTCAGGCACCATCGCCACGATAACAATCACGACAATTGAAAGTAGGAAAATCAATACCGCATTACGAGCCGAAGTTGGAAGTACTTCATCCAAAGAGGTCGCAGTGGTGCTTTCAATGCGCTTTTTCCACTCTGGATCTTTTAGACGAGCTTGGTATTCAGGATCGTCGTTCAGTTCTTTACCACGTTTCAAGCTATACAGAGAAAGCAAAAGTGTGCCGAACAAGGTTGCAGGAACTGTCACCATCAGAATAGAAAGCAGAGTAATAGAGTGTTGGATATCAGAAAGTTGCGCGAGGTAATAGACCACAGCAGCAGAAATTGGTGATGCCGTGATAGCTAGCTGAGACGCAACAGACGCAGCCGCCATTGGGCGCTCAGGACGAATCCCGTTCTTCAGTGCGACATCGCCAATGATCGGCATGATAGAGTAAACCGCGTGGCCAGTACCCAATAGGAAAGTCATCGAGTAAGTCACGAACGGAGCTATCAGGGTAACGCGTTTCGGGTTCTTTCTTAGCACCCTTTCCGCCACTTGCAGCATGTATTTCAAGCCACCTGCCGCTTCGAGAATCGAAGCACAAGTAACAACGGCGAGGATGATCAGCATTACGGTGACAGGTGGAGAGGTTGGTGGCATCTTGAAGACAAACACCTCGATAACCAAACCAATACCCGAAACAACACCTAAGCCAATACCGCCATACCGAGATCCGATATAAAGGACGACTAATAAAAATAGAAACTCAAAATACAACATAAGCAACCCTGCTAAAAATGTGGACTAATGTTATTTTCTCCCTAAGCTCAGCCATTTACTTATTGCTTGGTCACACTATGATTGCAGGCTCCCGGTAATTGTTTTTTATAAGATTATGGTCACGTAAACAGACCTGTAAGTTTATGAAATGTAATAAGAAGCCAGACGCACAAGCTAGATTTGTTATGTGGAATAATCATAATTGTTTCTGTTAGATCTGGATGGCCTATAAAATATCAGGCTCATAACTGAACGATATTATTTCAACCACAACCAATCACATTTAAAGTCATGCAGAAGCATATTGCCGAGCCGATTGGATATATTCTTACTGAACGTTGACTCGCCTATCACTAGACACTATGTCAAAATACCCGCCCTCACGATGACAACACATAAAGAACCACGGATATGAATTTTCAAGCTGCTATTTTTGATATGGATGGGCTGCTGCTCGACACCGAGCGACTTTGTATGCAAGTTTTTGAAGAAGCATGTCACGCGCAAGGTGTTCCGTTTTTGCAAGATGTCTACCTAGGCATCATTGGTTGTAACGCAAAAACCATCGAACAGATTTTTCGAAATGGTTACGGTGAAGGGTTAGATTACCCAGCGCTGAATAATGAATGGCGCACCCGCTACAGTGCAATTGTTAAAAACCAAGCAATCCCGGTAAAAGATGGCGTGATTGAGCTGCTTGAATGGCTAAAATCGAATGACATTCCAATCGCGGTAGCGACCTCCACTCAGCTTGATATCGCAAAGAAGAAGCTTGAGCTAGCTGGCCTAGATTCGTACTTCGCCTCATTAAGCACAGGCTGCGAAGTGACTCACGGCAAACCTCACCCAGAAATCTACTTGCTAGCGGCAGAACGCTTAGGTGTTGCACCTGAAACCTGCCTAGCGTTTGAAGACTCAAACAACGGTATTCGTGCATCAATGGCAGCCAACATGATCAGCTTCCAAATTCCAGATTTGGTTGAGCCTTGCGAAGAAGTAAAAGCGCTTGGCCACACGATCAGCCCATCGCTGCATCATGTATTGGCGCAGCTGCAACAAGCCGCAGCTTAAAAGCCAATACAACAAATAAAGACCAATATTAAGCCGACTCACAGAGTCGGTTTTTTTGTGGGTATTCCTTTTATAAAAGATAAAAAATCACGCTAGAAACTGTTACAGTCGATGTGAAACTGACGCTAAGTGACAAGCAACATTGATAACGTCTAGAAAGGGAGAAAGAAACGCGTGATTGAAAGATTTGAAAGCCAACTGCTTGAGTTTGCACAGCAAGAAATGACACAAGATGCAGCACACGACATTAGCCACATTAGGCGCGTAGTCAAAACCGCTAAGGCTTTGTGTGCTCAAGAACAGGCTAAGCTTGAAGTCGTTTTACCCGCCGCTTACCTTCATGATTGTTTCACCTTTCCTAAGAACCATCCAGACAGAGCCAAAAGCTCGCAAATGGCAGCAGACAAGGCGATCTCTTTCCTCAAATCTATCGACTATCCCGCGTCCTATCTTGATGAGATCCATCATGCCATTGTCACGCACAGCTACAGCGCCAACATCACACCTGAAACCTTAGAAGATCAGATAGTCCAAGATGCCGATCGCCTTGATTCGCTCGGAGCAATTGGCATCGCTCGCTGCTTGTATGTGGGTCAGAGCTTTAATGCCGAGCTGTATAACCACGAAGACCCGTTCGCTGAACATCGTGACTTAGATGACAAGCATTACAGCGTCGACCACTTCTACGTGAAGCTGTTTAAGCTCGCTGAAACCATGAATACAGAATCCGCTAAGTTAGAAGCCAACAAGCGCACCGACTACATGCGTGGCTTTCTTGAGCAGTTGGGCGCGGAAGTTTAGCGGTTTAGAGTTAGCAGCTTAGAAAAAGAGACTCGCGATAAGGAAGAGACAAGGATATGGAAATAAACCGCTTTAAAGCCTCCGATGCCAATGAGATCGTCACTTGGTTCACATCACTCGAAGACTATGTACTGTGGGGCGGACGAACCTTTGGTTGGCCGTTAGAAGCCGCCTCCATCATCGAACGCTCTCAAGAGCCTCAAGTTGAGCTATATACCTTCTCTGAGTCTAGTGCTCTCTCTGAACTGAATTCGAACGGCAATAACTCAGAACTGATCGGGTTTATGGAGTTTCAACGTATGTCAGACAGTGAACTTCGATTCTGCCGAGTGGCCATTCACCCAAACCAACGAGGCAAAGGGTTTGGGCAATCCATGATAGAAAGTGCATTAGACGCTGCGAAACAAATCCCTGATGTCACCACCATCAGCTTGGCGGTCTTTCAACAGAATATCGGAGCAAAACGTTGCTACGACAAAGCTGGCTTTCAAGTGGTCGACAAAGAACCCAAGTTCAAAGAATTCAATGGCAAAACCTGGCCTCTATATCAAATGGAATTAAAGCTCAGCTAGTTTGTTTTAATTGTCAGACTGGTTTTAGTTAAGAGACTTGTTTTAATTGCCAAATTTGACCCCATATAATTAAGCATGGCTACACACTCAAGATACACAGATGTAATTTGGAACCTTCAATGACCCAAGAAAAATTCGACACCATTTACCAACGTGCAGCTCACCGTAAAGGCGGAGCAGCCGAGCTCGAAAAGATTGTTCGTGCGCCCCTTTCCCAAGCCGAGTTATCGCAAATCACCGACGACCGTTGGCTAGCAGCCTTTACCGAAAAGGTATTCCAATGTGGTATTTCATGGAATGTGGTGAGAAAGAAGTGGCCGCAATTTGAAGAAGTGTTCTTTGAATTCAATATCGAAAAAATGCTGATGCTGCCGAATGAAATGTGGGAACAGAAAGCACAAGACCCGCGCATTATTCGCCACCTCACTAAGGTGATGACCATCCCTGCCAATGCCACCATGATCCACAATGCTAAGCGTGAGGCGGATTCCTTCTCACAAATGGTTGCCGACTGGCCATCAGAACGTATCACTGAACTTTGGGATTATCTGAAGAAACACGGCAAGCGATTAGGCGGTAACACTGGTGCCTACACTCTGCGCCAAATGGGTAAAGATACCTTCATCTTGTCATCAGATGTTGAAGCACACCTGCGCAGTACCGATGTGGTTGATAGCGGTCGTAACACCAAGCGAGCACAACTGGCAGCGGGTAAAGCCTTCAACGAATGGCAGCAACAGTCAGGTCGGAGCCTGAGCGAAATCAGCCAGATCGTGGCGTACAGCTGCGGCGATAATCGAGTTTAGTTGGATTAGAAATGGCTTAAAGCTAAAGATTGCACACAGTTCCCTGCAAACAAAATGTTATAAGTCATTAACAAATAAGCGTGCATCGCACTTTCATCTGGTGGCATTGTATAGATAAATGTATACAATATAGAGTAATACTCATGAATTATTCTCGACCAACTCGACTCGACTAAACAAGGGCCCTTATCTCTATGACAGCTCTCAAAAACTCTGTCTCCAAAAGTGTAAAAACAAAAGTAACAGGCCAGACTCAAGACGATGTTGTTTACTGCCATATCTTCGACGCGATACTAGAACAAAGGCTGCCACCAGCCACCAAATTAAGCGAAGAAGCGTTAGCAGAAATCTTTGGCGTTAGCCGTACTATTATCCGCCGTGCCTTGCTGCGCCTCTCCTTAGAACAAGTTGTGGTGATCCGTCCTAACCGAGGTGCTGTGATTGCAGCCCCAACAGTAGACGAAGCCAAGCAGATATTTAAAGCACGTGAAGTGATGGAAATTGCTATCACTGAGCTGGCGGTGAAAAACGCAACCAAAGCTCAAATAGAAGAATGCAGAAAATTAGTCGCGAAAGAGAACTGTGCTTTCGACCAAGGCGATTACGGCTCTGGCCTACGTTTGTCTGGTGAGTTCCACATCAAATTGGCTGAAATGGCAGAGAACGCGCCACTGCTGGCTTTCCAACGCAGCTTGGTATCGCAAACTTCACTGCTGATCGCTCAGTACGAAACGGGCAACCACTCGAACTGTTCTCTAGACGAACACTCAGGCTTACTGGATGCGATAGAGTCAGGCAATGAACAACAAGCCGTAGAGTTGATGCAAGAACACCTAAGCCATATTCGTTCGAAGCTCAACCTAGACAGCAGCACAGCTTCTAGTGATCTGCATGTCGTGTTCTCAGATCTGCTTAAGAGTAAGTCATAGACGATTCAACAAGCGCTTAATAACCATCCGTTAACAACTTTTTGTTAACAGCTTTTTGTTAACAGCTTTTTGTTAACAGCTTTTTATTAACAATACAGGAGAGAAGTAAGCCTTAGTGTTTACTTCTCTTTTTTGTGCCCTCTCCCCTAAAAATAAAGACGACGATCGGCTCACATCCATCTAAAACACTGTCTATTCTAGCCTCAACAACGATCTTAGCCTCTACAGAATCACTCCCAACAGTGCCATAAATCTTGTCTTTATCTTGTATACATAGCTATCCATTCATTCACACCATAAAACTGTTCAATCTCAATCCAAACCCTTATAAAACAGACGACTATGACCAAAATTAAATTGTATACAATTCACGACAAGCCATCTTTGTTACATTTTTGTAAATAAATAGTTGACCACAGGGTCAGGATGGATAATTATTGACCTAGAAGTCAAAAAGAATACACATGGAAAAATGTCGATTTACAAGGAGGTCTCTTGATTACTTTTTTGCTCAATCAGGAAATAAGACGTGAAGATAATCTGTCGCCAAATATGACAGTGCTCAACTACCTTCGTACCAAGGTTAATAAAACGGGTACCAAAGAAGGTTGTGGGTCGGGTGACTGTGGTGCATGTACGGTAGTTCTCGGTGAAGTGGTTGATGGACAACTGCAATACCGCTCGGTGAACTCTTGCCTGACGTTCGTTTCAGCGCTGCATGGCAAGCAATTGATCACAGTAGAAGATCTACAAAACCGAGATCGCTCTTTGCACCCAGTGCAAAAAGCGGTGGTTGATTTTCACGGTTCACAGTGTGGTTACTGCACGCCGGGCTTCATCATGTCGATGTTTGCGCTAGGCAAAAACAAACCCGATGCGAGCAAAGAAGACGTCATGGAATCACTGGCGGGTAACCTATGTCGTTGTACAGGCTACCGACCAATTGTTGATGCTGCAATGTCGCTTTCAACAGACCAGCCTTTGATTGACCAATTTGCTGAACTTGAACGCAACACCATCAAGAAGCTAGAAAGCATTCAAGACACTGAGGCCAACTTACGCCTTGGTCACCTCACCGCTTTTTCCCCAAAAAGCACCGATGAGTTGGCCAAGCTTTTTCAAGCCCACCCGAACGCTAAGCTGGTTGCTGGCGGTACGGATTTAGCGCTGGAAGTGACGCAATTCCATCGTGAGATTGAAACACTGATCAGCGTGAATCTTGTTGAAGACATGAAGGTATGTGAAGAGACCGACACCGATCTAATCATTGGTGCCAACCTGCCTATCAGTGATTCTTACTCACTATTGAAAAAACACTACCCAGATTTTGGTGAACTACTGCATCGCTTTGCTTCACTGCAAGTACGTAACCAAGGCACCATCGGCGGTAATGTGGCGAATGCCTCGCCTATCGGAGACACCCCTCCTCTGCTGATTGCCCTTAACGCAAAGATCAAACTTCGTTGCGGTGACGAGTCACGCACCATGCCGATTGAAGATTACTTCATCAGCTACAAAGTGACGGCGCAAAAAGAGAGTGAGTTCATTGAACAGATCATCATTCCTAAGCCAACTAACGACAGCTTCCGAGCTTACAAACTGTCTAAACGTTTAGACGACGACATCTCTGCGGTGTGTGGTGCGTTTGATATTCAAATCGAAGACGGCAAGGTTTCTTACGCTCGTATCGCTTTCGGCGGTATGGCTGCAACACCTAAGCGCGCGGCGCGTTGTGAAAATACGTTATTAGGCAAACCATGGACAGACGCTAATATTAAGTTAGCGATGCAGGAACTGTATAACGACTTTGAGCCGCTATCTGATTTCCGTGCCAGCCAAGAATACCGTTCATTGTCGGCAGCCAATATGTTGCGTCGTTACTTCATTGAACAGCAGAACAAAAACAACCAAATCGAAACAAGGGTAACGTCTTATGTCTAAATCAAATTCCTCTGTTCACAAGAGCAATGCGATGACCCACGAAGAGATGGTTACCATTGCAAAACAAGACCTAAAAACTGGCGTAGGTAAAAGCGTTAAACACGACAGTGCAGCCAAGCAAGTAACGGGCGAAGCGGTATACATTGACGACCGCCTTGAGTTCCCAAATCAGCTGCATGTATACGCACGCCTGAGCACTCAAGCGCACGCTAACATCACCAAAATAGACCTATCACCGTGTTACGAATTCGAAGGCGTGGCGATTGCCATTCAAGCAAAAGACGTACCGGGTGAGCTGGATATCGGTGCGATTCTTCCAGGTGACCCACTGCTTGCCGACGGCAAAGTCGAATATTACGGCCAACCTGTGATTGCCGTGGCAGCTAACGATTTAGAAACGGCACGCAAAGCCGCACACGCTGCAATCATTGAATATGAAGAGCTGCCTGCGATTCTTGATGTAAAAGAAGCGCTAGAGAAAGAACACTTCGTAACAGAAAGCCACACTCAACAACGTGGTGACTCGAAAGCCGCACTGGCAAAAGCGAAACACGTGATCTCTGGTGACCTAGAGATCGGCGGACAAGAACACTTCTACCTAGAAACTCAAATCAGTAGCGTGATGCCAACCGAAGACGGCGGCATGATCGTGTACACCTCGACTCAAAACCCGACCGAAGTTCAAAAACTGGTTGCGGAAGTGATTGGTGTACCGATGCACAAAGTCGTGATTGATATGCGTCGTATGGGTGGTGGTTTCGGTGGTAAAGAGACCCAAGCGGCCTCTCCAGCATGTATGGCTGCGGTTATTGCTCACCTTACAGGTCGACCTACAAAAATGCGTTTGCTGCGCAATGAAGACATGCAGCAAACTGGTAAACGCCACCCGTTCTACAATCAATATACGGTCGGTTTTGACGACAATGGTGTGATTCAAGGTGCCGATATTACCGTTGCAGGTAACTGTGGCTACTCGCCAGACTTATCAAGTTCTATTGTCGACCGCGCGATGTTCCACTCAGACAACGCCTATTATCTAGGTGATGCAACTGTGGTCGGTCATCGATGCAAAACCAATACAGCATCGAACACCGCTTACCGTGGCTTTGGTGGCCCGCAAGGCATGATGACGATTGAACACATCATGGACGAGATTGCGCGTTACCTGAAAAAAGATCCTTTGGAAGTACGTAAAGCGAACTACTACGGCGAAGAAGGCCGTAATGTGACCCATTACTACCAAACCGTTGAAGACAACTTTTTACCTGAGATAACCGAACAGCTTGAACGCAGCAGTGACTATCACGCACGTCGTAAAGAAATCGCTGAGTTCAACAGGCAGAGCCCTATCTTGAAGAAAGGCCTTGCTATCACACCAGTGAAATTCGGCATCTCGTTTACTGCGACTTTCTTGAACCAAGCAGGTGCGCTCATCCATATCTACACCGATGGCAGTATTCATTTGAATCACGGTGGTACGGAAATGGGGCAAGGCTTGAACATCAAAGTGGCACAAATCGTTGCACAGGAGTTCCAAGTCGATGTCGAACGTATCCAGATCACCGCTACAAACACAGACAAAGTTCCGAACACATCACCAACCGCAGCCTCATCGGGCGCCGACCTCAACGGTAAGGCCGCGCAAAACGCCGCAATAACCATTAAGCAGCGCCTGATCGACTTCGCTTCTTCGCACTTCAAAGTGTGGCCTGAAGAAGTGGTGTTTAAAAACGGCATGGTGCAGATCCGCGATGAGCTCATGACCTTCAACTCATTTGTTGAACTGGCTTGGTTCAACCAAATCTCGCTATCAAGCACTGGCTTCTATCGCACTCCGAAGATCTATTACGATCACGAGAAAGCACGCGGTCGCCCGTTCTACTACTACGCATACGGAGCATCTTGTTCAGAGGTTATCGTCGATACCCTAACCGGTGAAAACAAGATTCTACGTGTCGATATTTTGCATGACGTGGGCGCTTCATTGAACCCAGCAATTGATATCGGCCAAGTCGAAGGTGGCTTTGTGCAAGGTGTCGGTTGGTTAACGACGGAAGAGTTGGTTTGGAACCAGCAAGGCCGCTTGATGACCAATGGTCCTGCGAGTTACAAGATCCCGGCGATTGCTGATATGCCAATTGATTTTAGAACGCATCTTTTAGAAAACCGTAACAACCCAGAAGACACCGTCTTCAACTCGAAAGCTGTGGGTGAACCGCCTTTCATGTTGGGTATGTCGGTATGGAGTGCATTGAAAGATGCGATTAGCTACGTGGCCGTTGATGGAGCGATTCCTAAGCTCAACACACCAGCAACGCCAGAGCGTATTTTGATGGCGATTCAGGAAGTCTCTGAAACAGCCCCGACTTCGGTCGATGCTCAATCAGAAACGGCTTAGAGCTGACAGATATGGCATAGGGCGTAATAAACAGCTTAGGAAGCACAGAAGGGATTTAGGAGGACATATGTTTAAGGATAATTGGATTCACGAACTGGCAAAACTGGAAGAGAACTACGAACCGTGTGTGATGGTGACGGTTCTTGAAGACAGAGGCTCAGTGCCACGTGATGCGGGCACCAAGATGCTTGTCACTCGTGACCGAATCATCGCTACGATTGGTGGTGGTCACCTTGAACATGTGGCCACTAAAATGGCTCGAGAGATGCTGATTGCCAGTGAAAAGTCGCTCAAAGTGGAACGTTTTAACCTAGGCGCTCGTTTGGGCCAGTGTTGTGGCGGAATGGCAACATTAAGCTTTGAACCGATTGGCACTCAGCAGAATCACCTTGTGCTGTTTGGCGCTGGGCACGTTGCCAAAGCGCTGCTGCACATTGTCGCGACTCTGCCCTTCCGTGTGACCTGGATTGATGAACGTGAAGAAGTGTTCCCTGAAACGCTGCCACACGGTGTTAAAAAGCTTGTCTCAGACGACCCAGTCGGTGAAGTGAAACACATGCCACCAAACAGTTATTACCTTGTGATGACCCACAACCACCAGCTCGATTTTGACCTAACCAAAGCCATTATTGACCGTGAAGACAGCCGTTACTTTGGCATGATCGGCTCGCTTACCAAGCGTAAGAAGTTCGACTTCCGCTTAGAGCAGCGCGGCTACAGCCAAGAACAAATCGAAACCATGCTTTGCCCGATTGGCATTAGTGCTGTGAATGGCAAACATCCTGCCGAAATTGCGGTATCGGTTGCGGGTGAACTGATCGCACACTATCAAGGCCAAGCGCTTGAACAAAAGCGCCCAACCAAACAATATCGAAATCAGGGTTTGACCGATCAACACAGTCAACCAAGCGACGTAGGCGAACCACCATTGGAAGAGAAGATCGCCTAACACAAGTCGCAAAGCTTCAGTGGCCATAACGTCGCTGAAGTCATTAAAAGGAAGTAAACATGACAACGCAACGCAAAGCTTATCGCGCCAGTATTTTACACAGCGTCGCCGACCCAAAAGACGTCGGCATCGATGAGTCTTACGACTATTTTGAAGACGGTGTTTTAGTGGTTGAGAACGGCCATGTCGTCGACTTGGGCCATGTCGACGAGGTATTGGCTCGCCAACCTAAAACACTCGAAGTCAAAGAATACAAAGACAAGCTGATCACCTCTGGCTTTATTGATACGCACATCCACTACCCTCAAACAGGGATGATCGCGTCTTACGGTGAGCAACTTCTTGATTGGTTAGAGAACTACACCTTCCCAGAAGAAAAGCGCTTCAAAAACCCAGTCTACGCACACAAAGTGGCGAAGCTATTCCTAGACGAACTAGCAAGCAACGGCACAACCACGGCACTCGTGTTCGGCACGGTACACAAAGAGTCGGTTAACGTTTTCTTTGAAGAAGCTGAGAAGCGCAACCTACGTATGATTGCGGGTAAGGTTTTGATGGATCGCAATGCGCCTGATTACCTCACCGACACGCCAGAATCTGGCTACGCCGACTCCAAAGAACTGATTGAGAAATGGCACAACCGCAGCCGTTTGCTTTATGCCGTGACACCTCGTTTCGCGCCAACCAGTACACCAGAACAATTGGCTACCGTTGGTAAATTGCTAGAAGAGTACCCAGATGTGTATATGCACACGCACCTTTCTGAAAACGAGAAAGAGATTGAATGGGTAAAAGAACTGTTCCCAGAGCGCGACAGCTATTTGGATGTGTATGACCACTATGGCCTACTGCACAAACGTTCGGTTTTCGCCCATGGCATTCACTTGTCTGATTGCGAATGTAAGCGCCTAGCCGACACGGAATCTGCCATTGCTTTCTGCCCGACCTCTAACCTGTTCTTAGGCTCAGGTTTATTCCGATTACCAGAAATGGAAGAGCACGGCATTCGTGTTGGTATGGGGACTGATGTCGGCGCAGGCACTAGCTTCTCAATCCTACAAACCATGAGTGAAGCCTATAAGATCATGCAGCTTCAACATAAGAAATTGCACCCAGCTAAGTCGCTATTCTTAGCCACATTAGGTGGTGCACGTTCACTGCATTTAGAAGACAAGATTGGCAACTTGGAAGTAGGAAAAGAAGCCGATTTCGTGGTGTTGGACTTACACGCCACACAATTGATGCGCTTTAGAATGGAACAAGCGACCAAGCTTGAAGAGAAGCTATTTGTATTGATGAGCCTGGGTGACGACAGAACCGTCAGCGAGACTTACATCTACGGCGAGAAAGCCTACGATGTGAATTTCAAAGATTATCAAAAGCTCGTTAGCTAGACTGAAAACCGAGTAACAATCGCTAGACAGCGACAGCCGTCGTTAATTAAAAATCCGTCCAGATTTATCTAGCCTTGAAAGACCAGTTGCTGATGCCACTGGTCTTTTTTGTGCTTCATTCAAAGAAATATAAATTAACCGTTCACAAACAACGATCTTCGGTGACGCCAAGTCATTATATTGATAGGTTAATGTTTATACATATCGACTTCATACTTCACTTTAGCGTCTCTCTAAAACATTCGTTTCTCAGCTAAATGGAAGCACTCAATCTAGAAAGGAATTCTATGTTCGAACAGGTCGTCAGCATTCTGTTTCCCGTTTTTGCTTTAGCCAGTGCTGGCTTTGCGGTGGGTCGTTGGCTCAAGCCCGATTTCAAACCGATCAATCGCATCAACATGGATGTGTGTATTCCTGCGCTAGTGTTTGCCTCGCTGACCACCATGCCTCTCGACACCGAACAACTGCCACTCATCACCGCTTCTTTGGTCGCGGTGTTGGTGCCCGCTTTATTGATGATACCAATCTGTAAGATCTTTAAGCTCAACTTCAAAGCTTGGGCGCCGCCACACATGTTCCGCAACAGTGGCAACCTCGCGATTCCTCTGTTCACGTATACCTTTGGTGAGAGCGCATTAGCCCCTGCAGTACTGCTGTTTGTGGTGTCGGCTTGCGTGCACATTAGTGTTGGCTTGGCGCTGTTGAGTGAAGGTAATCCGATCAAACAGATCCTCAAGATGCCGATATTCTTAGCCGCAGCATTAGCGATGACGCTCAACCTGTCTGGAATTGCAGTATGGAATCCAATCTACGAAGCAACATCGCTACTCGGCCAAGCAGCCGTGCCTATCATGCTGTTGTCGTTGGGTTCGCAAATGGTGAACTTGAAGCTAAGTGGATTAAAAGTTGGCTTGCTGTGTACGGCTCAATCGCTGTTTACTGGTGCCATCGCCTTCGCCATCATCTACTTCTTTATCCCGCTGCCTACGCTGCATCTTCAGATGATGGTGCTGTTCACCATGCTGCCACCTGCCGTGATGAACTACCTGTTCGCAGAAAGGTTCAATGTCGAGCCACCCAAGGTCGCGTCTATGGTGTTGTTCGGCAACTTCCTAAGCGTGGTTACCTTACCTATCTTGCTGTCATTCGCGCTGTCTATGTCATCTTAAAGAACCGCGAACCTTCAGGTTTACGACCTTTAAAACTTAGCCAATCAATAAAAAGGGAGCGCAACTTAGCAAAGTTGACGCTCCCTTTTCAGACTATATTTTCTATTTATCTCAAGCTGTGCCTCTCTCCGCAAGCACCTCTTTAAATGCGAACATGCCATTTAACGCCGCTGGGAATCCCGCATACACCGACATCTGCAATATCACTTCTTTGATCTCTTCCTCGCTGCATCCAACATTGAGTGCCGCATTCAAATGCACCTTAAGCTGAGGGGCACAATTACCGAGTGCGGTAAGGGCAGCGACGGTCGCGATCTCTCGTGATTTCAAATCCAAACCGGGGCGTGAATAGATATCACCAAAAGGATACTCGATAGTATATTTTGCAAGATCAGGGCAGATGTCTTGCAGGCTTTCAATAACCTGTTGCCCTGCTTCTCCGTCGATATGATTAAGTCTTTCTAAGCCAATGTCGAAACGTGATTGATTCATGAGTTTGTTCCTGTATTTATAGTTCACAGGAACACCTTACAAGTTAGAGTCGACTCTAAGTCAACGGACTTTTCCATCTCGATACAAACTAATTTTTTGCTCTAGCGCAGCCAGATGCTTTTGCTGCTCTTCGATATGGGACCTCAAATTCTGTTGATGTTGTTCGAGCAACACTTGGCGCTGCGAAGTCGATTCTGGCCCTAATTCCCTTAGCTTTGCGTATTCTAAAATCTCATCCAGTGGCATTGCGGTGTCTTTTAAGCGCTTCACGAACTCAATCCAGGTAACGTCTTTCGATGTATAGACTCGATGCCCGCTGCTGTTTCGCTGAACATTTTTCAACAAGCCGATTTTTTCATAGTAGCGAAGCGTGTGGGCTGACAAACCCACCAACCGAGAAAACTCACTCACATTCATTACTTCACCTTTTCTATCTGGGTATAGGAACTCAAACTATGCGCACTTATCTAATTTGAGCTCTGCGGTCACTTTCGTCAAACGCAACGCAATAGCGAAACAGACTAAGTAAGGACTCACATACCAGAAGAGGCTTTCTAATGGCTGCTTCACCTGCGCTTCTCTGGTTTTTATGTATTGGTTTTTCTGCTTCTCATACTGACTCAACATACCATCCACCCACACTGCATCACTTTCAACCAGCGACACGCTAGGCGCAGGAACCGTAAAATCCGATGCGTTGGGTAACAAGGTAAAATCGACATCTTTGAACGTGATCGCCGTATTCAAATACCACAAACACGCTTCGTGGTGCTGAGCGTGATTATCTAAAGATGGCTGACCAGTGCAGGTATCACTTCTTAATTTATCCAAAGAAAACTGCTGAACCGATTCTAAAATCGCGACCGCTCTAGTTTGTTCTGTTTCAACCCAATCGCCCGCTACTTTCGCACGAATCTCAGACACTGCACCCAGCATCCCGATACCCGCTAGAAACGGCCATAAATAATCCATGAGCTTCCACTTTCGTCGGCTCAAGTTGAACCCACACCAAATCGGAAGATGAAAAAGGAGCGTTAGCCCAAGCGATAGCAAAACGAAATTCAAGGAGCTAGAGAGCATGAGTTCGCTATCAAAGAAGTTCTTCATAATGAGAGACTTGCCTGTATAACAAAGAGAAATTTGATACTAGGTTCGATACTTGAAAAGAGTGTAAGGGGAAAGTAAAAACAGCACAAAAAGTAGTGTAATAAACAATAGAGCGATATTCCTCCCTATATATCTCAGATCAAACCATAAACCAAACACAATAAAACCGGAAGACTCATTAACCCAGCAAATATCAGATCACAAAACAATCAATCAAATCAAATATTTAACTAAATTCTTGACTAAAAATAAGATAGATATAGAGTGCGAGAATAACAACTAAATGCATAAGGAAGCATAATTATGAATGACGCAATTCAACAAGCTCGCATACAAAACAAAATGAAAAATCCTATGATAGCGCTACTGTTAGGTTTTGTAATACCAGGAGGCGCTCAGATGTATGCAGGGAGCGTCATGTGGGGAGTTGTTAACTTAATTTTCATCGTAGTTTGCGCGATCACCGTTATTGCTTCTCCAGTATCATTTATTTTATGGATAGTTTCGCTTTTCCTAGGTTACAAGGGCACCAAAGCTTATAACGATTCAGTTCTTGATAAAGCAGAATCTGCAGAATCATAATCAATAAATGTTGATAGTCTAACTTCACTAGGCTATCAACATTTAAGTTCCACTCATAGTCAATAACACTGACCACTTGCAAGGCCACATCATCAGCAGATGTGGATTACAACATACCAAGTTCAATACCTACGAAAATATCTAGATCGCCCTTAGACACGGCAAAAGGAATAGAAGATGCGCCTACGTGCTCAACTCTCGCGTTAGGGATTAGCTTTTTGATGTCACGTTCGTATCGGATAAACAGCTCGTTGCAAGCCGCTTGGTATTGTTCCGCGGGGTAAAATTTCATATATCCTCACTCCGAATCACAAACTATTGAAGACACCAATTGCTAACAGAAGCAACACGATACTATTAGCTCCGATATAAGAGATTCTGGTTCGCTCTTTGTCGGTTGGAATCAATGGGGGAAAGCGCCCTAGTGTGAATGCTTTACAGACTATCCAGCCAGCTCCGTAACCAATGAACTCAATCAAGATCGACTGAAACAGATACCTAAAGAATGAGCTCAATGCCCTAAAATACGCGACTATCAAGTCTTCCATTTTTGTCCTAAGTAAAGTCAATTTGGACTAAAAATGCCATGGGTAGAGATTCATATCAAGAACCTTATACAGGACTGCGCACGCAATGAATCAGTTTAAACGTAAGTACTTACTATCGACATGCAATGATTCACAGAGTCTTCTTTCTCACCAACAGGCGCAACATAGTGAATTGCAGCTTCGGCATGTTAGACAGCTAACATCGAAGTGTTAGCTGTCACGCATCTGAATACTAGGCTTCAGTCTCGCCTTTTAAGTCCTTTAGAGACTGCAGGTTTTCATTAATTTTGAAGATAACTATCATCAATTCACACCAAATTCTCGCACCTATAGCGCCGCCTAATATCGTAAACGCACCAAGAATAAACTTCTCAAATGTTACGCCTCCATATCCTCCAAACATGGTTGCTAGTCCTGAAACTACAGCGATTAGCAACAACAACCAATATAGGCCAGTAACTAACTTAGGAGTTAACATTGAGTCGAACGAAAAAACTGATTTCATTACTATATTTCCTTATTTTTTATGAAATTTATACTTGGGTATCTAACTAGTTCTTTGTGAATATTCGCAATCAAAAGCTTTGAATTTCAACAAGCTTTCCTTTCAGAACATACACATACCAAACATACAGCCTAAATTTCATGACCAACAACAATTTATATGCAACTAAATATGTCATGTAACGCAAATATCGAACTCACGTCGGTGGGTTCATAAAACTATTAAGGATGCATACTAATAAAGTTTCTAATATGCCTTTGTCCAAAAACAACAAAAAGCCCCGGTTATAAGAACCGGGGAAACAGGGTGGGATGAGTTTGGCGCGTGCCCGTAAACCAAACTCTCCCCAAGCCTCACCTAAGACTCATGCTCTTAGGTAAAGGATTTACATCATTATTGAAGCGTAGCGCCTTGCTCTACCCAAGTGCCGATGAGTGCGCGTTCTTCGTCGGTCATTTGAGTCATGTTGCCGAGCGGCATCACCTTGGTTGTTACGGTTTGAGCAACAATCCTTGGGACGTTGGCTTTAATCTCTTCAGGGGTATCAAACATCACACCGGCTGGCGCAGCAGCAAAAGCGGCGTGGCTCGGGGTTGATGAATGACACACAGAACAGCGCTCTTGAATGACTTTGTTAATGGTTTCAAAGCTTACACCTGCGCTAGCCGTTTGCATTGCGTGGTCTGCAGGTACAGCTTGAGAACTAGTCGTCGTTGACGCTGTGTCGTTTCCAGCAAGCTCTTCTGTCGCTGATTCAGTCGCGCTGACTTGCACTTCTTGAACCACAGGTGCTTGCACAACCGGAGTCATCTGTTTTTTCGCGTAAGGTGAGGTCACAAACGCAAGCGTGATCATACCCAATGCCGCGACTGGCACTGTCCATGCAAACTTCTGACTACCGTGACGGGTATTGAAGTAGTGGCGCACCAAGATACTGAAAATCGCTAGCCCAGCAAGGATCAGCCAGTTGTATTCCGAGCCATAAGTGCTTGGGAAGTGGTTACTGATCATGATGAACAGCACTGGCAGGGTCATGTAGTTGTTGTGACGAGAACGCAGTAGACCTTTCGCTGGCAGTGCCGGATCCGGTTCGCGCTTCTCTTCAATCGCTTTCACCAAGTTACGTTGTGCAGGCATGATAACGCGGAATACGTTACCCACCATGATGGTACCAATGATTGCACCCACATGAATGTAAGCACCACGGCCACTGAACACTTGAGTTAGGCCGTACGTCGCAGCGACGAGCAGCAAAAACAGCACAACGCCAAGCAACACGGGGGTTTTACCTAAAGGCGAGTCACACAGTAAGTCGTAGATAAACCAACCAGCAACGAATGAACCAATACCAATCGCGATTGCCGTTGTTGAATCAAGGCCAGAGCCCGGTGCAATCAGGTAGATTTCAGCGTTAAGGTAGTAAACCACACCCAGTAGACACACACCGGTGATCCACGTGAAGTAGGCTTCCCATTTAAACCAGTGCAGGTGCTCTGGCATCTCTGGTGGCGCAAGTTTGTACTTCTCTAGGTGATAAATACCACCGCCGTGAATTGCCCATAAGTCGCCTGAAAGGCCAGTTTTTGGGTTTACTCGGTTAAGGTTGTTCTCTAACCAAACAAAGTAAAATGATGCGCCTATCCATGCAACACCAACAATCATGTGAGCCCAGCGTATTGCTAAGTTCAACCATTCTGTAATATGCGGATCCATAATAAACTCCTGTATCACAACGCTTTAGCTAAGCGTTGCTCTTCCTTGTTGTCTTCCGTTGGCATATCTTCCAAATGCAATGCCACTAGGTCGTTCTCAAAATAAACTTCATCACAGTTATGTCCTTCTCCGCCTCTATCGACGATCAAGAACTGGTCTTGATTGGTGAGGGCGAGCACTGGGTGATGCCACACCCCTTTGTGATAGTTCACTCCTTGACGACCGTTGCTCAAGAAAGCTCGGCTATTGGCTAATGTTGGATCGTCGCCTTTTGGCGCAACAACAATTAAATAGGGTTGACCAAGTAATGGAATGAATGCCTGAGAGCCAAGTGGATGACGCTCTAACATTTTGATGGTCAGTGGGTAGCTCAACGGTGTGGCTTGGAAGATGCTGATGATCGCTTCTCCATCTTGGTCTTGCACATCCGTTGTCGCTAGCTTGTGGTAGCGACGTGTTGATCCACTATTGATCATGAAGAAATCACTATTATCGGACTCGATAACATCGCCAAACTCTGCAAAAGCCTGCTTGGTTAACGGTTCGATAGATAAACGACGTATTCCATTACTCATACTCATTTCCTTACCTATTTCGCTTTCGTACCAAACAGACGCAAACGGCTGATACCACCATCTGGGAATATGTTTGCACGTACGTGGGTAATCGCACCAAGGTCGTTTACCTCAGAAATGAATTCGTGAATCTCATGCGCTTGCAGCTTTTGTGCTGGCAAGAGTTCACGCCAAAATAGGCTTTGTGTTTCCACTTGGTCGTCGGTGCCACCTTTCACGTAAGCCGCTTGGATTGAGCAGCTGTCTGGGTAGTTACCTTTGAAGTGTGCCGTATCTACAACGATACGTTCGATATTACCTGGGTGGCCTAATGCCACGATTACCCAATCGTTACCCGGTGTGCGACGACGTGCTGTTTCCCAGCCATCACCCATGTTTTCACCACGGCCTGGGCCTAAGATGTTGGCTTTGTTACCGTAGTGCTCATCGCTACATGCGAGTGCTCGGCCACCGTGTTCAACGGCTGCTAGGTCAACTTGTTGCTGAGAATCTATTGCGTCCCAATCCACGCTTGGTCGGCCATAAACACGTAGACGTGCGACACCGCCGTCTGGGTAGATGTTCAAACGTAGGTGCGTAAATACTTGGTCACTTTCGATGTCTTCAAGATGATGATGATCACCCTGTAGTGCCATTGAAGGCAGAATTTCTTGCCACTCTGTTGAATCTGTTGGCTCACCTTGTGGTGAATAACACGCGTCGATTGATGCCGAAGGTGGGAAGTTACCTGTGAAGAATGAGGTATCAATATCAACGCCAGCAATGGTGCCAGCTAGGCCAAGGCGAACGACACAGTAGTCGTAACCTTCGCCGCGTTTGCGTCTGCTTTCCCAGCCGTCCATCCACTTGCCGTTGTCGTCATATAAGTCGTCTTTCCACTCTGGCGCTGCGTGGCTGAGTAGACGGCTTTTATCTGCGAAAAAATCGTCGGTTGCGAAGATAGCTTCTGCGCCGAGTTTTTCGTCTGCAAGGTTTATGTACTGTTCAAATTTATGGGTCATGTCCGTGTAATCCTATGAAATTAATCAAGTAATAATAAAATGAGAACTTAGTGGCTTATGTTTTTACAAATCAAACCTTTAACGCACTAAGACTGGGCTGAGATAGCTGTTAACTCCGTTAACTTACATATCCCAGAGACGAAACATCGCGATCTTGTTGATCTCTTGAATCGCCGTAGCAAACTCAGTTTCACTATCATTTCCTAATCGCATCTCGAACGACTCAAGAATTTGGTAACGATTGGCTCCCTTCACCGCCATGATAAAAGGGAAATTGAAGCGACTTTTGTAGCTGTTGTTGTAAGAAGTGAATTTTTCAAATTCTTCGGCGTTGCACTGGTCGATGCCCGCCCCCGCTTGTTCTTTGGTCGACGACTCGGTGAGTTCGCCGTTTACTGCTGCTCGACCGGCTAAATCCGGGTGAGCGTTGATCAAAGCCAACTGTTTGCCTTGGTCTGCACCTAACAAGGTCGATGCCATTTTCAGATGAAGATTCTCGATATGGTCGTCTTCGGCATTCAAACCTTGGTCATACACCACTTCTGCAACCCATGGGCTGTGTTCGTAGACATCAGCAAAGTGAGCGACAAAGGTATCGCGGTCCATAGTTGTTGGTTGGCATGATCGAAATTCAGTCACGTTAAGCCTCCTTGCTTCACTGCTACTTTTGATGTTGATGATTAGCGTTATTTGGTTGATATGGATGATGTTGGTGCCAGTGGTTGGCGATATCGATTCGACGACATAACCACACGCTGTCGTGCTGTTTTACGTAATCTAAGAAACGTCTTAATGCAGCAATACGACCGGGGCGACCAATCAGACGACAATGCAGCCCAACCGACATCATTTTCGGTGCGGTTTCGCCTTCCATATAAAGGGTGTCAAACGTGTCTTTCAGATATTGGAAGAACTGCTCACCAGAGTTAAAGCCTTGCGCTGTTGAAAAACGCATGTCGTTCACATCGAGTGTATAAGGGATCACCAATTGCGGATGACCAGTCTCGGTGTGCCAATAAGGCAGGTCATCATCATAGGCATCTGAGTCGTAAAGAAAACCGCCCTCTTCTGCAACCAAGCGACGCGTATTTGGCCCAGTTCGACCTGTGTACCAACCTTGAGGGCGTTGACCCGTCACTTGTTGGATGATCTCGATCGCTTTGGTCATGTGGTCGCGCTCTTCTGACTCATCAATGTATTGATAGTCTATCCAGCGATAACCGTGACTACAGATTTCGTGCCCCGCTTCGACCATGGCTTTGGCTACGTCTGGGTGACGCTCAATCGCCATTGCAACCGCAAATACGGTCAGTGGGATTTCATATTCATCGAACAAGCGAAGAACACGCCATACACCCGCACGGCTACCATATTCATAGATGGACTCCATGCTCATGTGACGTTCGCCTTTGATCGGCTGTGCTGACGGGATCTCTGAAAGAAAGGCTTCAGACTCGTCATCTCCATGTAACAAACAACGCTCACCGCCCTCTTCATAGTTCAATACAAAAGAAACCGCGACGCGCGCATTACCTGGCCATTGAGGGTTTGGAGGGTTAGCTCCGTAACCGATCAAATTTCTTGAATAATCCTTATTCATCCAAGTACTCCTAACATAAGTGGTTGGCTTAGCCGCTCTTTAAGTGAGTCACCAAATGATTCAACCAAATGGATTCTCGATAAACAGAGTAACCTTACCCCTGTACATTTATTGTATACAATTATTTATCTCAATGTAAAGATTTTGTTATTCAAGTTAAATTTACGCACTATTGCCATTTAAAAACAACAGCTTAATAAAGTCAAAGCTCACCAAAAAACGATAATCAAGATCTATAAAGTCAGAAAAAACGACACAATAGTTAACATTTTTCCAACAATTCGCTTTACTAATTGTGTACAGTTCGTACATAGTTAGTGATAACAAAGTGACCAGTTGCATTCTTTGCAAGGTCGAAACAGACAGATAAACCACGGAACAGAGGAGCGCCAAAAGCGCTATTAAAGGACTATGGGAAGATTAACAACACACGTATTAGACACAACTCACGGCTTACCGGGTGCAGAGATCAAGGTAGAGCTTTATAAGGTCAATGAAGACTCAACAGAAAAGTTGGCGACGGTAATCACTAACTCCGATGGCCGAACCGATGCGCCGATTCTGGCAGGGAATGATTTCCGACCGGGGAAATATCAATTGGTGTTTTACGTAGCCGATTACTACAGAAGTAAAGGCGTGGAATTGGATGGCGTGCCTTTCCTAGACGATGTTGTTATTCGCTTTGGTCTAGATGATCCAGAAGCGCATTATCACGTTCCTCTTCTCGTCTCGCCTTACAGTTTCTCAACCTATCGGGGCAGTTAGTCCCGTGTCCTAGAACTTCGAACTAGGCCCAACCATCGAATAATAAAAAAATTCACGTGTACATCCCAAAAGGTGTGCACTCACTAAACACGTTCATATAAAAATACTAACAACGTTATTAGTTAGAAGTTGATGACTAATCAACTGATAGCTAAAGAAATAGCGGCTAGGAAAAAACCTTAAAACTTAATATTGAAATCTCGCTGTATTCAATAAATGGATCACAACATAAAAGGACTTGCTGACATGAGTGAGAGTAAAACAGAAATACTCAACCAAGATGCGAATAACGGAATTTTAGAGAAACTCTTTAAAATTAAGGCACACGGGAGCAGTGTGAAAAATGAGTTGGTCGGGGGTGTCACGACCTTCGCCACCATGGCATACATTATCTTCGTTAACCCACAAATTATGGCCGCATCAGGTATGGACGCGGGGGCCGTATTCGTCGCAACCTGTATTGGTGCTGCGATCGGTTGTTTGCTAATGGGATTATTTGCAAACTGGCCTGTCGGCCTTGCGCCGGGCATGGGCTTGAATGCCTTCTTCTCGTTCACGGTAGTAAGCGAAATGGGCTACAGCTGGGAAGTGGCACTGGGTGCGGTGTTTATCTCAGGTATCTTGTTTGTCGGGATGAGTTTCTACAAAGTCCGCCAATGGATAATCGAGAGTATTCCTGAGAGCTTGCGCTATTCCATGACTGCAGGTGTTGGTTTGTTCTTAGGTCTAATTGGCTTAAAAACAGCGGGTATCGTCGTCGAAAACCCAGCAACACTGGTATCACTAGGTGACTTCACGAAACCAGAAGCTCTGCTTGCTGCGATTGCATTCTTGATCATTGCGGTTCTGAGTGAGCGTAAAGTGTTTGGCGCGGTGCTTATCGGTATTTTGAGTGTAACGCTAGTCGGCATGATGCTTGGCCTAGTTCACTACGATGGCTTCTTCGCTGCACCACCAAGTTTAGCGCCTACCTTTATGGCAATGGATATCGCCGGTGCACTAAACGTATCGATGATCAGCGTTATCTTGGCTTTCCTTTTTGTAAACATGTTTGATACAGCTGGTACCTTGATGGGCGTAGCTGAGCGTGCAAACCTGACCAACCCTGAAACGGGCAAGATTGAAGGCCTAAGCAAAGCACTGAAAGCCGACAGTATTTCAAGCGTGGCAGGTGCGTGTGTAGGCTGTCCGCCAGTAACCAGTTATGTAGAGAGTGCAGCCGGTGTTGCAGCAGGCGCACGTACTGGCCTATCGGCGATTGTGGTTGGTGTGTTGTTCTTAGCGGCAATTTTTCTATCACCGTTAGCCGGTATGATCCCAGCTTACGCAACGTCTGGTGCTCTTATTTACGTCGCATTCGTGATGATGAGCAGCATGCAGCACGTCGATTGGAAAGACTTTACTAACGGTGCTCCAGCCGCGATTACCGCACTAATGATGCCACTGACCTTCTCTATCGCGAATGGTATCGCATTGGGTTTCATTACCTACACCGTGCTTAAGTTAGCGACAGGTAAAACCAAAGATGTGTCTATCTCGATGTACTTCCTAGCGGCTATCTTCATCGCCAAGCTGGTGTTCATCGGTTAACCCTATAGTTCCTGAGCAGTCATTTCTTGATTGCTCACAACGTTGCTTGGCTGGTTCGCAAGCCAAGCAACGACAACATTTTTAAGAAAGCTAATTGCATTGATGACTCGAGAGCAGAGCTCCCAATGAGTCAATGCACCTTTTTTATGACCCTACGCAGTTTGTAGAAGTCATTATTTGACCGCCAACCGCCTGTAAACGGAAACGCAGGCAGAGGAATATCAAATGAAACTTCTGTACACCCTTAACGAAAGACCGCCCCATGGGCTAACCCTTCTACTCGCTCTACAACACATGCTCGCCTCGATTGGTGGCATTGTTGCTGTCCCCCTTATTGTCGGCGCCTCCATTGGCCTGCCCAACACCGAGATCGTCTCACTGATCAATGCTGCGCTATTGGCGTCAGGTATTGTGACCGTCGCGCAGTGTCTTGGTTTTGGTCCAGTGGGTATTCGACTGCCCGTGGTAATGGGCTCAAGCTTTGCCTTTTTAGGTGTGGCCATTTCGATCGGTAACGAAGGTGGCGTCGCTGCCATTATGGGCTCAGCGCTTATTGGCTCATTCGTGGTAATTGGTGCCAGCTTCTACATGGACAAGGTTCGCAAGCTGTTCCCGACCGTGGTAAGTGGTGTGGTGGTTACCCTAATCGGCTTAACCATTTTACCGGTTGCCATGAACTGGGTTGGCGACTCTCCTGCCAACACGGAACAATTCGCCACGCTACCAAAACTGTTTCTCGCACTGGTCTCTCTGGGGATAGTGATTGGCGTATCGGTTTACTGTAAAGGCGCGGTTGCGGCCTCCGCTATCGTGATTGGCCTAGCAGGCGGTTACATTGTGGCGCTGTCACTCGGCATGGTCGATCTTGAGCAAATCAGTTCTGCCGCTTGGGTCGGTGGCCCAGAACCATTCAAGTATGGCTTTACGTTTTCTGCTAGTGCCATCATCAGCATGAGCTTGGTGTACATCGTGGTTATCGCTGAAGCAACCGGTGACTTCATGGCGCTTGGCAACAACTGCCAAACCCAAGTCAGCGGTAAAGATCTAAAACGTGGACTGCTAGGCGATGGTCTTGGTAGTACCTTGTCTTCGATTTTAACAGCGATGCCACTGGCGTCATTCAGCCAAAACGTCGGTATTGTGGGTATCACAGGTGTGGCAAGTCGCTATGTAGTGGCAGCAACAGGTGGTTTGCTGATTTTAGGCGGTTTATTCCCGAAATTAGCCGCTATTGCCGTCACGATTCCTAAACCCGTATTAGGCGGCGTCGGCTTTGTAATGTTCGGAATGATTGCCTACGCAGGTATCCGCATGCTGATCAAAGCCGCAGACACCAAGCGAAATGCCTTGGTAATCTGTGTAGGTTTAGCGTCTGGCTTAGCCGTCACCTTCGAACCAAGATTGCTTCAACACTTGCCACACGATTTGGCCAATTTCCTTCACTCTGGCATCACTACCGGTACTATTATGACGGTACTGCTGAACCTTGTTCTGCCAAAATCTTCACGAGCAGAAGAGCAAGAAGCGTTAGCCGAGAGCCAAGCACAAGTTGAGTTAGAAATGAAAGAACAAGCTGAAGAAGCGCTTCAAGCAGACGTTCAAGCAGCATCAGATAACCCTGAGCCCAAAACGAACTAACTGGTTCACTGACTAATGTAAAACCGATTTCCGTAGGATCAGGGCTGATTAGAGCATTAAACGTTTTAACGCCCTGATTCGAATTTATCTTTCACTACAAATACCAATAAAGACCCTCTTCCCTGAAAAGGCTGAGATGGCTAAGGACTACTATGAATGGAAACCATCTGGATTAAGAATCCTCTCGCAATCTACACCGGCTCACTGGCTGATGCAGAAGGCGGAATTGTCATTAAAGGTAATACAATCATTGAGCTGGTTGGCAAACACAAAGAACCGACCTTACCCGTAGATTACAGCGTCGACGCCTCTCGTCATGTTGTGACTCCTGGGCTTATCAATGCGCACCACCACTTCTATCAAACCCTAACGCGTGCCTACCCCGGCGCACTCAATAAAGAACTCTTCCATTGGCTACAAAGCCTCTATCCAGTTTGGGCCAACCTCGATTCGGAGATGATGAGCCTTGCCACAGAGTTAGCTCTGGTTGAGTTGATGATGTCGGGCTGTACCACAGCGTCAGACCATCATTACTTGCTGCCAAACGGGCTAGAGCACGCCATCGATTTACAAGTCGAGGCCGCAGAGAAGCTTGGCGTGAGAGCGATATTCACGCGCGGTTCCATGAGCCTTGGGGAAGATGAAGGTGGGCTACCTCCACGACACACCATTCAAGCCGAACAAACCATCATTGATGACAGCCAACGCTTGATTCGCGATTACCACCAGCGCGATGAAGGGGCGATGATTCAAATCGCACTCGCGCCTTGTTCGCCGTTCTCAGTCACCACCGACCTGATGAAAGAGACCGCCAAGATCAGTGAGCGTGAGAACGTGATGATGCACACTCACCTATGCGAAACGCTCGATGAAGAGGACTTCTGTATCGAGAAGTTCGGTCTACGCCCTGTCGATTACCTAGAAGATGTCGGCTGGCTGAATGAACGCACTTGGCTTGCACACGGCATTCACTTCAATCCAGAAGAGATCAAGCGCTTGGGTAAAGCAGGCATTGGCATCAGCCACTGCCCTACTTCCAACATGATGCTGGCTTCTGGTATTTGTAAGAACAACGACCTTGAAGCCGCTGGCGTGAAAGTCGGGCTAGGCGTGGATGGTTCGGCCTCGAATGACGGCTCCAATATGATTGCCGAAGTGCGCATGGCGATGTACTTACAGCGCCTGCAGTATGGTTCTGCCAATGTTTCACACTTTGACGCACTGCGCTGGGCAACGTCAGGCTCAGCATGCGCAATGGGTAGAACGGATATCGGTACACTAGAAGTCGGAAAACAAGCCGACATCGCGATGTTCAAACTCGATGATATTCGTTTCTCTGGCAGCCACGATCCACTGGCTGCACTACTACTTTGTGGCGCTCAACAAGCGGATAAGGTGATGGTAGCCGGAAAATGGCGAGTTAATGATGGGGCTGTAATTGGCGTAGACATGGAACAATTGATGCACCGCCACCATGCAGCTGCAATGAAGCTAGGTAAACTGGCGATGAATAATTAAATACTCTCTAACTAGAAAAGCGAAAAAAGGCCGACGTGATGTCGGCCTTGTTCATTCAGTTCGATTTTTAGAAACCGATTTACATCTTAATCCATCAAGCTCTTAGACTTAATAGCCTTCTTTGAAAGCTCTTTGGCAAACTCAGTAATGTCAGCTTCAAACTCATCGACGCTTTGGCGGATATCATCCAGTTGAACTGTCTGCATTACGCGGTTTTCCATCACGATTTGGCCGTTAACGATGGTGGTGTCGATGTTGCTTGGGTTCGCTTGGTAAACCAATGTCGCGTATGGGTCGTAACTTGGCATCATGTTCGCTGATTGTGTTTCTACAATCACGATATCTGCTTTCTTACCCACTTCAAGAGAACCAATTTGATCTTCCATGTGTAGGGCTTTTGCGCCACCTAATGTCGCCATCTCAATGACTTGTTCAGGAATCATGATAGTGCGGTCAGAATGCTTTAAGCGTTGCATGTTGGCTGCGTAGCTTAGAGTACGCATGATATCGACTTGGTTAGAGCTCATTGGGCCGTCTGTTCCCAAGCCAATACGCATATCAGCACGGTACATATCCCACGCAGGTGCAATTCCCGTCGCGCCTTTGGCGTTCGCCATTGGGTTGTATGAGATACCCGCGTCAGCTTGCTTGAGAAGCTTTTGGTCATTCTCTGAAAGGTGAATACCGTGAGCAATCACAACACGCTCATCAAGTACGCCGATTTCATCCATGTATTCGACCGGTGACGTGGCTTTGGTTTCGTCTTTGATGCGCTTTTCTTCATTCGGGAATTCAGCAACGTGAATCAGCACTGGCACATCGTATTGAGCAGACAGCTTGTTGATTTCTTGCAGCTTATCTTTACTCACGGTGTACACCGCGTGTGGTGCATAAGCAGGTGTGATTAACTCATCGTTTTTGTACTGCTCGATAAAACCTTTGGCATATTCAATTCCGCCATAAGGTTCTTTAGCATCGACCACTGGAAACTTAATCACGGTTTCACCGAGCACAGCACGCAAACCCACTTCTTTGGTCGCTTTTGCCATTTCGTCCATGTGGTAATACATATCGGCATAAGTGGTTACACCGCTTTGTGCTAGTTCGATAGAGCCAAGCTTGGTTGCGTTGTAAATCAGTTCACGGCTTAGCTTTTCGGCTTCTAGAGGGAAGAAGTAAGCGAACAGACGATTCGAAATACCCTCTTCCCCTAAGCCACGAAACGCGATCATCGGTAAATGGTTGTGCGCGTTCACCATACCCGGCATGACGATTCCATCTTGAGCATCAATCACTTTTTCTGCGCGATATTGAGTCATTAAATCCTCGGTACCGACTGCGATGATCTGGTCGTTTTTCACTACAACAACACCATTTTCAATCACATCCATTTCTGAATTGATGGTGAGAACCTGTCCGTTGGTGATGATCAGATCAGCGTTGTATGTTTGCGTCGCGACCGTTGAACCGCAACCTGCAAGCAGAACTGCGCTGATGGTGCATGCCAAGCTTTTAAGCGTCATTGCTAAACCTTAATGTTGTGCGTGTAATATTGTTAGCGGCTTCATCTATAAGTTTCCAGCTTTTCGCTTTTCAGAAGAGTAAGTGCCGCCAATTTTCGCGATACTATAACCTGTCATTTAAATAAAATGGCATACCTAATCGAACCGAATTCAAGATAAATGAGTTATTGCACAATAGGTCACAAAAGAGGTTCTGTGCTTATAGTCACTCACACACCTAGATAAACGTTCAAACAACATTAGCTTTTCACACCACAGCCTTTAATCACTAACTGTGTGATGAACTGAGCGGCATCGGCATAGTCTTTATCATCGAGTTGGTCCTTCTGCATCACGCTGCAAATCTGCCAGCCAAAATCGGCGTAGGTTTGAGTTGCCGCCCAGATGGTAAACATCAGGTGATGAGCGGGAACATCGTCCATTAGGCCCTGCGCCGACCATGTCGAGAACTTATCAAGAATCATCTGGGATTGCTTATACAGCTCGTCACCAATCTCTTTCGGCAATACTTTAGCGCCAGACATCACTTCATTGGCAAATACCTTAGAAGCATGTGGATGGTCGCGAGAAATGATCAGCTTGGTTTGAATATATTGAGACAAGGCTTCAACAGGATCGCTCAACTCTTCAATCGGACGAGACGCTTCTAGTAAAGGCTGAGTGACGGTTTCAAGCACAGCGTTGTAGAGCTTATCTTTTGAGCTGAAATAGTAGAAGACGTTGGGTTTGGGAATGTCGGCCGCTTTTGCGATATCAGCCATTTTTGTTGCGGCATAACCATGAGTGGCGAATTGTTCACACGCGACTTCGATGATTAAATCTTGATTCTTTTGTCTGATCCTAGACATATTGCATCCTTTACAGCTCGTTACTAAAATCATAGTAATCAACGTGCTTCATTAGTCCAGAAGATAATCTCAGAACTCAAGGTCACCGCATTGATAACAATAAAATGGCCGCTCTATTTGTTAAGAAGCGACCATTCCATACCGTGTTTTTGAACTGTTCAAGTTAAAGAATCAATATCGCGCGGAAGTCATTCACATTGGTCAGCGTTGGCCCCGTGGTTAGAAGCACATCGACTTGCTTGAAAAAATCGTAGCTGTTGTTGGCATCGAGATAGTCTTGCGCTTTAAGCGACAGGCTCGAACCTAGTTGCCATGTTTGAGGCGCGATCCATGCTCCCGCATTGTCTTCAACACCATCAATCCCGTCGGTATCAGCAGCCAATGCAAATATGTTGTCTTGGCCTTTAAGCTCGTTATACAAGCTCAACAAGAACTCACAGTTACGCCCACCGCGACCATTCCCTTTAACGGTTACCGTGGTTTCCCCGCCGGAAAGTATCACGCAAGGCGTCTCAAATGGGTGCTTGTTATTAGCCACTTGTTTGGCTAGCGCAGCATGCACCTTCGCGACATCTCGCGCTTCTCCCTCTATGCAATCACTCAACACATAAGCGGGAATACCCAAGCCTTCAGCTTCTGCAGCAGCGGATTCCAATGCCGACATTGGTGTCGCGATAATATGGTGCTCCGCGTTCTTCCAACATACGTCATCTGGCTTTACGGTTTCTGACTCTGGATTATTTAACCATTCAAATGCCGAGCGTGGTGTTTCTATTTGGTAACGCTCTAAAATTGCCATCGCATCAAAACGCGTGGTGGTGTCGGGTACGGTTGGGCCAGAGGCAATCACACTAATGTCATCGCCCGGCACATCTGAAATCGCCAAAGATACGACTCTTGCTGGGTAAGCAGCCTTTGCTAGTCGCCCACCTTTAATCGAAGATAAATGCTTGCGAACACAGTTCATCTCATCAATGGCAGCGCCTGATTTAAGCAACGCCTTATTGATTTGTTGCTTCTCTGCTAGGCTGATGTCACCACCGGGCAAACTTAGCAAAGCAGAGCCACCGCCTGACAGTAGGCAAATAACCGTGTCGTCAGCACTCAAACCACTCACCAATTGCAGCATACGTTGGCTTACCTCTAAGCCCATCGCATCTGGTACTGGATGCGCCGCTTCAATCACCTCAATGTGTTCGCAAGGTGCGGTGTGCTCATAACGAGTCACCACTAAGCCTTCAAGATCACGCAGTGCGAGATCTTGCTGTTTCTTTGCCTGCCAAACCGCTTCAAGCTCTGCGGCCATTGACGCGGCCGCTTTTCCTGCTCCTATCACCACAGTACGCCCGGCTTGATTAGCAGAGCGATAAAAAATGTCTTGAGGAAGAAAAGGTTCGATGTGATTTTTAGGTAGCGCCTGATTAACAGCACTTGAGAAAAGGGTTTGTAGAAACTGCTTAGCATCAATGTCCATCAGCCACTCCTTAGTTGACGGAGAAAAAAAGAACCCCGATACAAGGCCAAAGGGTGCCTGCTAAGATCAAGTTGGAAAGGAACAACTTCAACCTCTGCCTCGTATCAGGAACGCGTATAAAAGGAGACGAAACTACGCGATTTATAAACAAACTGTTTGAAACTGTTGGGCTACGAATCGATAGCAGCCCTAATTAATTAACGGATAATCGGTTGATTGACTAACCACTAAACGGACAAACCGTTAACTAGATTAACGAATCGAGTGATCAGAACGTTTCTCAATCGCTTGAATAAGCGCAGAGTGGTCCCAACCTTCACCGCCCATTTCGGCACACTCGCCAAACAGCTCTTGTGCATTTGCCGTGTTCGGTAGCGCAACCCCTAGCTCCTGTGCGCCCGTTAGCGCAAGATTTAAGTCTTTTTGGTGAAGTGAGATTCTAAAGCCAGGGTCGAATGTGCCTTCAACCATACGCTCACCGTGCACTTCCAATATCTTAGAGTTAGCAAAGCCACCTAATAAAGCCTGACGTACTCGCGCTGGATCAGCGCCTGCTTTCGAAGCAAAGACTAACGCCTCAGACACGGCTTCGATATTCAGAGCAACAATGATCTGGTTCGCCACCTTACAGGTTTGACCCGCACCGTTGTCGCCCACCAGCGTAATATTCTTACCCATGATTTCAAATAGCGGACGTGCTTTGTCAAAGGCGTCTTGCTCACCACCAACCATGATAGTCAGCGCTGCATTAATAGCGCCTACTTCGCCACCTGATACCGGTGCATCAAGGTATGAAGCACCACCTTCATTGATTCGCGCTGCAATTGCTTTGGTCGCGATTGGCGAAATTGAACTCATGTCGATAACCAGTTTTCCAGCTGCACCGCCCGCCATTAGGCCTTTCTCAACACCGTTGTCACCAAACAGGACATCTTCCACTTGAGGGGTATTCGGCACCATTAGGATAATGATATCCGCTGCTTCAGCCGCTTCCGCTGGTGAGTGGCAGACCGTTGCACCCGCTGCCACAAGATCGGCAGGTGCTGCATTAAAGTGATCCGACAGAATCAAATCGTGACCTGCTTTTTGAAGGTTACTCGCCATAGGTTTCCCCATGATGCCAGTTCCGATAAATGCAATTTTAGACATGTTGTTCTCCTTAACGTTTGAGGGTTACCAGACGCAATTAACGGTACTGGTGTAGCCAACCAAGGCCTTCTGTCGTCGTTGTTTTTGGCTTGTATTCGCAGCCAACCCAGCCTTGATAACCAAGCTCATCAAGATAATTGAGCACGAATGGGTAATTGATTTCTCCAGTCCCCGGTTCGTGTCGACCTGGATTGTCAGCCAGTTGAACGTGTGCGATTTGACCAATGTTCTGCTGCATGGTCGGCGTAAGATCGCCTTCCATAATCTGCATGTGATAAATATCGTATTGGATAGAAAGGTTATCGCTCCCTACCTCTTTGATGATCGCTTTGGCTTGCTCAGTCGTGTTCAAGAAGAAGCCCGGAATATCACGGGTATTGATCGCCTCTATCACTAAGCTAATGCCTTCTGCTGCTAGCGCGTTCGCCGCGTAATGCAGGTTAATCACAAACGCCGATTGCGCATCTTGTTGGGTCACACCTTGCGGAACAATCCCGGCCAAGCAATTCACTTGAGTACAACCGAGCGCTTTTGCGTAAGCGATAGCTTTAGGTACACCCGCTTGAAACTCTTCAACTCGTGCAGGGTCGACCGCGATACCACGGTCGCCAGCGTCCCAATCACCCGCAGGCAAGTTAAATAGCACTTGCTCTAGGTTATTAGCATCGAGCTTTGCTTTGATTGCCTGAGCATCAAAGGCGTAAGGGAAAAGATACTCCACACCTTGAAAGCCCGCTTCTGCGGCGGCTTCAAAGCGATCCATAAAATCAACTTCCGTGAATAACATTGACAAGTTTGCTGCAAATTTTGCCATGACTCTGTCCTTATTCTTTATTTGGTGAAACTATGACTGTTTAGTGAAGCAACGGTTATTTGGTGGAGCTACGGTTGCTTAGTAAGCCTCGCTCTATTGGAGACTTTTCGTAGAGCTAAACCTCAGCTCTACGGATACACATTACTTAATGATTACGGCGTTGTTGATCAAATCAGCTTGAAGATCAACGACACCATATGTAGCTAGCCGTTAGCTTCTAACGGGCATACCTAGTCCTATGACTTTGTTAATCGCTTTGACATTCGCCATGATTTCGCCCACTTGAGCGTTGTAACATCTCAAGCTCAATTTATCGCTTGTTAGTCCTTTATATCGGGACATAGCAGTCTCAGATATTGAACGATAGTGATAACCAGACTCTGTTTTCCATTCCGATATTGTTCCATCTATCAGAGCCATTACCGCTTTGTTTCTGGGATGACCGTCTTCCCAAAGAGCTGCATTCTTTCGAGGCGGTATTAACGGAGTACAGCCTTTATTTTTCAGAGTCTCGTGGCAATTTTTTGTGTCATATGCTCCATCGGCGGATACGGCAGCGACCTTTCTACGTAGTGGGTTGAGTAACGTCGGTAACACTTCACTATCGCCTACATTTACAAGACTGACTTCCGCACTAATCGCTTCGTGAGTATCCACATCCACAGCTAAGTGCAGTTTGCGCCATGTCCTACGTTTTTCTGGACCATGCTTTTTCACTTTCCACTCCCCCTCACCAAAGACTTTGAGGCCAGTAGAATCAATGGCTATATGGCGAATAGCCCCTCTCGATTTATTGCGATATTTGACCTGAACTGTCTTCGGGCGTTTACTGATACAGGTGTAGTCAGGGGACGTTAGTGGAACATCTAATAGCTCAAAGATAGAGTCGATAAAGCCTTGAAGAGCACGTAAAGGAAGAGAGAAGATGCCCTTAATCATCAAGGCGGTTTCAATCGCTGTATCAGAGTACTGAAAGCCTCTCCCACGCTTACCATGATGAGTTTTGCATCGCCATGCATCTACGGCTGAATCATCTATCCAGAATGTAACCGAACCACGTTTACAAAGAGCCTTATTGTACTCCGCCCAGTTAGTTATCTTCTTGTTTGCTTTACCCATATCACCACCATTCCAATCGTTTCAAATGATCAGATCACAGGACTTGGAAAAGGTTCAACTAATTTAGGCAACAACGCCAATGATTACTTGTACGCCAGCGCCGTTGGAGCGTCGCCGCGGCTTTCGGCAAGTGGCTCAAATTCGTTGATGGCGTTGATCTCTACGCCCATCGCAATATTGGTCACTCGCTCAAGAATCAGCTCAACAACAACCGGTACTTTATGCTTATTCATCAACTCTTTGGCTTGTTCAAACGCAGCGGCAATTTGCTCAGGTTCACGAACTCGAATCGCCTTACAACCTAAACCTTCAACTACTGCGACATGGTCTACCCCGTAGCCTTCAAGCTCTGGCGCATTCTGGTTATCAAACGCCAGTTGTACACAATAATCGATATCAAATTGGCGCTGTGCTTGGCGAATCAAACCTAAGTACGAGTTGTTCACCAACACATGAATGTATGGCAGGTTGAATTGCGCACCAACGGCCAGTTCTTCGATCATGAATTGGAAATCGTAATCACCAGAGATAGCAACGATATCGCGATCTGGATCGGCCGCTCGTACGCCTAATGCAGCGGGTGTAGTCCAACCTAGTGGACCTGCTTGACCACAGTTGATCCAGTTACGAGGCTTATAAACATGCAGGAACTGAGCGGCAGCGATTTGCGACAAACCAATGGTGCTCACATAGCAAGTGTCACGGCCAAATGCCTTGTTCATCTCTTCATAAACACGCATCGGTTTCATTGGCGCTTCATCGAAATTGGTTTTACGCAGCATGGTCGACTTGCGTTCCTGACACTCACTTGCCCAAGCATTTCGATTCGGCAGTTTGCCAGCGTCACGCCACTCTTGCGCCACTTCAACCATTAACTCCAGCGCTGCCTTGGCATCAGAGACAATGCCTAAATCTGGGCAGAACACGCGGCCGATTTGGGTTGGTTCAATATCAACGTGAACAAACTTTCGGCCTTCAGTGTAAACATCGACAGAGCCGGTATGACGGTTTGCCCATCGGTTACCGACACCAAACACAAAGTCAGAGTTGAGCATGGTTTCGTTGCCGTAACGGTGAGACGTTTGTAGCCCTACCATGCCTGCCATTAATTCATGATCATCTGGGATCGAGCCCCAACCCATCAAGGTTGGAATCACAGGAACTCCAGTGATCTCGGCAAACTGTTGCAACAATTCAGACGCGCCAGCGTTAATCACGCCACCACCAGATACAATCAGCGGTTTTTCAGATTGAGACATCATGGTTAATGCTTTCTCAACCTGCGCGCGTGTCGCTTGTGGCTTATAAGGTTCTAGCGGTTCATAGGTATCGATATCAAATTCAATCTCAGCCAGCTGAACATCAATCGGTAGATCAATCAGGATTGGACCCGGACGACCCGAACGCATTAAATGAAAGGCTTTTTGGAATGCACGTGGCACTTGAGCCGGTTCAAGAACCGTAGTCGCCCACTTAGTGACTGGTTTAGCGATAGATTCAATATCAACCGCTTGGAAGTCTTCTTTATGAAGGCGGGCACGCGGGGCCTGACCTGTAATACATAGGATTGGGATTGAATCTGCAGACGCCGAATAAAGCCCCGTGATCATGTCCGTTCCCGCAGGGCCAGAAGTACCAATACACACACCGATATTGTCTTGATTGGTACGTGTGTACCCTTCAGCCATATGCGATGCACCCTCTACGTGGCGAGCTAAGACGTGGTCGATTCCTCCGAGTTTTTTCATAGCCGCATACATAGGGTTTATTGCTGCGCCGGGAACACCAAATACGATGTCTACACCTTCACGTTTAAGCACTTCTACCGCTGCTTCAATCGCTTTCCTAATTGCCATTCGAACCTCCAGTTCAGATTGTATACAATTAACCTAACTTTTGTATACTATGAACCATCCTCGCTATTTATCAACCCCAGAATGAAACAATCTTGTTACATCAACCCATCACATTAAGTACGCACTTACCCTGAAAAGCTTACAATTCATTGCTTTACATAAAATATCTTTACGTGAAAATAAATTACAAAAAGATCAAATGATAAATAAATGTTAAATACCGTTTGCTTGTTTACAATTTCTACCATATAAATATCCTTAAAAAGAGAATTTTGTATACAAAATGACATCATATTGTGTAAAGGAGACAGGCAATGATGAATGACGTGAAAGAAAGAGAAGAAACGCTGTGTATGCAGGTACTTGGGAATATGGACAACCCCGAGTACAAAAAGATCTTGTCTAAAGATGCATTGAAATTCTTAGAAGCTATCGTTAACAAGTTTGGAGATCGCCGTCATGCCCTGCTAAATGATCGCGATATTAAACAAGCACAATACGATAACGGTGAGTTACCCAACTTCAGAAAGGACACTATCTCTATTCGTCAGAATAAAGAGTGGAAAGTCGCAACACCGCCACCAGAGCTACTAGATCGTCGCGTAGAGATCACAGGTCCTATCGAGAGAAAGATGGTAATCAACGCATTAAACTCGGGTGCGAAAGTCTTCATGTGCTGCTTTGAGGATGCGTCTTCCCCAACTTGGGCCAACATGGTCGAAGGGCAAATTAACTTAAGAGATGCCAATTTAGGCACCATCAGCTATTTCGATGAGAAGAAACAAAAGAACTACCAGCTAAACAGCGACCCTGCGTTGTTAATCGCTCGCCCTCGTGGAATCCATCTACCTGAACAATCGATTCAATTCAACAATCAGCCTATCGGCGGTTGCTTGATGGACTTCGCTTTGTACTTTTTCCATAACTATCAGTCACGTGCAAAACAAGGCTTAGGTGTTTACTACTACATTCCCAAGCTTGAGAGCATGGAAGAAGCACAGTGGTGGGACGATATTTTCAGCTTCACCGAAAACTATTTCCACGTACCCAAAGGCACCATTCGTGCGACAGTTTTGATTGAGACACTTCCAGCCGTATTCCAAATGGAAGAGATCTTGTACGCCATGCGTGATCATATCGTGGCAATGAACTGTGGCCGTTGGGATTACATCTTCAGCTACATCAAAACGCTGAAAAACCATAAAGACCGCATCCTGCCTGACCGCCATGGGATCGGTATGGATCAAGAATTCCTCAACGCCTATAGCCAACTACTGGTGCGTACTTGTCACGCTCGTGGCGCACTGGCGATGGGTGGTATGTCGGCTTTTATTCCAGCAAAAGATCCGCAAGAAATGGCGCGTGTCACCGCCAAGGTTATCGAAGATAAGCAGAGAGAATCTCAGAACGGACACGATGGCACTTGGGTCGCGCACCCTGCACTGGTTGATTTAGCGATGTCGATATTCGATAAGCACCTTGATGGCAAAGTAAACCAAATGGATTTCCAAAGCCCAGAGCATGTGATCAATGCAGATTCGTTACTAAAACCTTGCGAAGGCAGCCGCGACGAAGCGGGTGTGCGTAAGAATATACGCATCGCGCTTTATTACATCGAAGCTTGGATTCAAGGCTACGGCTGTGTACCTATCTACGGCCTTATGGAAGATGCGGCGACCGCTGAGATCTCGAGAGCCAATATTTGGCAATGGATCCACCACGGCGTCACGCTTGATGACGGCCAAACCTTTACCAAACAACTGTTCCACTCTTGGCTTTACCAGGAGTTAGACACGATAAAACATGAAGTCGGAGACTCGCGCTATTCAGCAGGTCGATTTGAAGAGACAGCTGATCTTTTCTATCAACTTTCTACAGCCGAAGAGTTCGCCGCCTTCCTAACTTTACCCAGCTATGGGCTATTACAAGAGTCCAATTAGGACTCTTGTACCGAGCTGAATCAGTCGATGATATTCACAACAAGCGTAATGATTGGCTGACTTAGCTTGGTACACGGCCCCTTGAAAAACTAGGAGATAACATGGGAAGTTTGACTCTACAACAAGCGTTAACCATCATTGATGGCACCTTAAAAGCAGGAAACAAGATCCACACAGAACCTTTGACGGTCGCCGTCTTAGACAGCGGTGGCAAGCTGATTTCTCTGCAACGTCAAGACGGCTCTAGCATGATGCGACCAGACATCGCGATTGCTAAAGCGTGGGGAGCACTCGCACTGGGTTGTTCCTCTAGAAAACTCGCCCAAGATGCTGATAATCGACCAGCATTTATCTCCGCCGTAAACGTACTCGCACACGGAAACATGGTGCCAGTGCCAGGGGGCCTACTGATTCGAGATAAGGATAAAACGGTACTTGGTGCGATTGGGGTCAGCGGTGACATCTCAGACATCGACGAAAGTTGCGCCATCAACGGCATTGGTTGTGCAGAACTGTTCAGTGACGAGATGCTGCAAGCTTAACTCGCCAATTCGCTGTACTTGAAGTTCTTAAACAAGCACAAAAAAACCGAAGCGATTAAGCTTCGGTTTTTTATTGAATCTAAAGGAAGATCAGAAAAACTACTCGTACGCGCTCAACCATGTTTTCAGAAGTTGGTTGGTGTTCTTCTTCTGACTCGCAGACAATGATTTAACCAGTTTTTTCTGCATTTCGACATGTTCAGTCATCATTTGGTCAATCAGAATAAGACCATCTTTAGTTAACTGGACACTCACGCTGCGTCTGTCTTCTTTGCTGTGTTCACGACTGATCAGCCCTTTGGCTTCTAGCTTATCAAGGCGATTGGTCATCGCGCCAGATGTCAGCATCATGGATCCAATCAGTTCAGATGGCGTCAGTCGGTAAGGCTTCCCAGAACGTCGCAACGTCGCCAGCACATCAAACTCACCCAGCTTCATGTCGTATTTTTTATGAAGCTCGGCAACTTGCGTCTCCATATACTTGGCAATACGCATAATCCGACCCATCATTGCCATAGGCTCAGTATCTAGTTCGGGCTTTTCCTTTGCCCATTGCTCTACTACGCGGTCGATAGCATCCATTTGCAATCTCGCTCCGTTGTTAGTCTGATTACTTCAAACTAGTTTAACATAAAGATACTTTACAACCACTAGTTCTCAGTATACAGTTCACACAATAGTTATCTTAACGTAAAGATATTTTAAATGAACATATTATTAGCAATGATCCCCGCGTTCTTTTGGGGAACAACCTATGCAGTGACGCAATTTACGCTACAGGAGTGGCCACCATTATTATTGGGTGCTTTGCGTGCGTTACCTGCTGGTTTGTTATTGCTAGCAGTAAAACCAACACTGCCTAAAAAAGGCGAGTGGCAAATCATTTTCACACTGGGCCTTATCAATATCGCGACCTTCTTTGGCTTGATCTTCGTGATGGCGCTAACGCTGCCTTCGGCAATCTCTGGCGTGGGCATGATCTCCGTGCCGGTGTTCGCGATGATCTTCCACTGGGTAGTGAAAAAACAGCGCCCGCATCTGATTCAAGCCCTTTCGGGTATTGGCTTGATCACCTTAGCGTGGATACTGTTTAACCCAAGCCAAATTGCTCTGAACCCAATCGGTTTAGGCGCAATGTTTGCCGCAATAATGTGTATTGTCATCGGCAGCAGCATTACCAAGTCACTGGGTAACCGCATGCACTGGTGGAAGGTATTAACATGGCAACTGATTCTGGGCGGTACGATTTTGTCTGTCGCGTCTGGCGTTCATGCATTCATCGATCCGCAGCCTTATATTAATGCCGTGACTCATTTCGATACTCGTAATGCTATGGGACTCGTATGGGTTATTGGGCTAAACACAGCGCTGGGTTACGGCATGTATGTGTGGTTGCTACAGCGTATGTCGGTGGTTGATTTCACCTTCGGTGGCATCGCAAACCCAGTAGCTGGCATCGTGACCGGTATGGTGTTGATGGGTGAATCATTCACTGCAGTACAATACTCACTAATGACCGGCATGATAGTGATGTCACTGCTACCACAACTTATCCTTGCGGTAAGACAATCCAAACAAGTCAAGCCTGTTACGCAGTAGACGCAGCCTCTTAAACGTATTGTTCAAAAACGCGCCTCATTGAGGGCGCGTTTTTTGTTGCTACGCTAACAGCAATAACCCAACAGCCATACTCGTTGAGTTGACCATTCCTTAAGTTAAATTAAACCTCACAAAGAACAATGACTTTACTTTAACTATCTAAAGCGAATTTATTTTCTATAAAATAATCATACTAGAGATTTAATTTCCACAAAAAACTCAAATTAGAGATAAAAAGACAAAACTTTTCTCCGACTACCTTTCTATACTGTGCCACGTCATTAAGGCGCTACAAGCCTATGATTTAAAATAATTATTAATGAGTAGTCACCATGAATTCGAAGTCGCTAACTATTTTGCTTTTTGTCTCTGTTTGCTTAATTTGGGGAACCACTTGGTTCGCTATGGAAGTAGCATTGCATTCTATCCCACCTATTTTTGCTACTGCGTTGCGCTTTTTACTTGCAGCACCTCTGCTTGCAGTATTGGCGAAAGTCTTCAACCAACCACTGCTGTTCCCTAAAGGTAAGCGCCAATGGCTGCTTATTGTTGCGTTGATGTATTTCGCGATTCCGTTTACGTTGATGATCTATGGCGAGCAATACATCTCTTCAGGTTTAGCGTCGATCATCTTCGCCAACATGCCTGTGGCTGTGATGTTGATGTCTGGCTTATTCTTAGGTCTACGACTAGCGAAGCACCAGATATTCGGGTTGATCGCTGCTGTTGTGAGCCTATGTCTAATCCTTGGTAATGAAATGCAGATGGGTGGCGATGACTACCTAATTGGCACGGTTTGCTTAGGCCTTGCTGTTGCGATTCACGCAGTGATGTATGTGCTGGTTCAAAAGCACTGCAAAGGTATTGAAGTACTAACCTACAACGCCGTACCAAGCTTAATTGCAGCTCTATTCTTATTTGCTGTATCAGCTATAGGTGAAAACGTGAATATTGAATCTTTCACTTGGGACTCAATCTCTGCTGTGGTTTACCTAGGCTTTGTGGCGAGTGTTGGCGGCATTGTGGCTTACTTTAAATTAGGTCAGGTTTCGACACCTTTCCAAGCGTCTATCTGCTTCCTAATCTTCCCAGTGATTGCGCTGCTGATCTCTTGCTACATCAATGGTGAGGTTCTATCTGAACAGTCACTTGTAATGATGATTCCTCTACTTTGCGGCATCTTACTGACCAAAGCACCAAAGGGAATCTTCAAGCTGCGTACCGAATTAAAAACCGTAAGAAACTGATCCGCGTGAAACCTATTTTGCGGATTAGATATACATATCCCACATAAACAAAAAGCTCCAATATCACTATTGGAGCTTTTTGCTTATTTCATAATATCGAGACCAACATTAGCGCCAGCTAAACATTCGCACTTCGTTGCCCTCTTCAGGTTTCTTCGGAATGTTTAAAGATAGCGCTAGAGAAACCACGGCCATCACTGCACCAATATAGAAAACCGTTGCAGGGGAAGACAGCCAAATCACACCAAACGCGACTGGAATAACAACCGCTGCAATATGGTTGATGGTGAAAGAGACACCCGCGGTTGAGGCCATGTCAGCAGGATCCGCAATTTTCTGGAAGTAGGTTTTGATCGCCAATGCCAACGCAAAGAACAGATGATCGACCACGTAAAGTGCTGCCGCCCACTCGGCACTTTGCACCAAGCCATAACCGACAAACACGCCAATCAAACCAACATACTCGAAGATCAGCGCTTTGCGCTCACCAACTACACCAATAAATTTACCAATGCGTTTTGCGAACAAGAAGTTAAACAGATAGTTGATTAAGAACAGTAGCGTGATGTCTGCGGCAGAATAACCGAACTTCTCTACCATCAAAAAGCCTGCGAACACCGTGAAGATCTGTCTTCTTGCACCACTCATAAAGGTGAGAGCGTAGTAGAGCCAGTAACGCTTTCTCAGCACCAACTTCTTATTCTGTTGAGTCTTGGTTTGAAATTCAGGGAAACCAAAGGTCATCACCAAAACTAAAACAAAACCAATTCCGCCAGTGATGCCATACACCCAAGCAAAGTCGAGTTTGAGTTGCTCTAACATCACCCAAATAGAGCCATAAGTGATTAAAGATGCCAACGCGCCAACGGAGATCATCTTACCTAGCATCTCTGGCGCTTCTTCTTTACTCAACCATTGCAGTGACAAAGACTGCTTCAGCGTTTCAAAATAGTGAAAGCCCGTCGACATTAAAATGGTAGTCAGCAACAATCCAGTGAGTGAGGGGAACAGACCCGTAATCGCGGTGCCTACAGTGAGCATCGCCAGCGATATCAACATGAAGCGTTGCTCACGAATGAATGCCAACACAAACACTACGGTAAACGCTAAGAAACCCGGGATCTCACGCACACTTTGCAGCAAGCCAATATCCGCACCATCAAAGTTCGCCTTCTCAATCACGAAGTTATTAAGCAAAGCCATCCAGCTCGAAAACGCGATCGGTACAACAATCGAAATCAGTAATAAAAAGTTTTGCGGCGTTTTCCAGCTCGCGGTTCTATCGAACATTGACGGACTCCTGTTCGTCTAATTGAGTGAGCACTCGTAAGGTCAACTGCTCAGTATAAGGGTTAATCTTCCAATGCTCTGGGCTCCAGCCTTTTACGAAACGTTGGAAATCGGCCCACGCCACGTAAAACATTGGTCGCCATGCTGCTTCTACCTCATCAAATGAAAGGTGTGGCTGATAGTACGCCAATGCCTCTTTCAAGTAGTGGAAGTAAGCATCTAGTACTTCTGATTCAAGCTCTGCGCAATCTTGTGGCCTAATCGCGCTGCTCATGAACAAGGCGACGTCTTTCATCGCACAGCCGTAACCCACATATTGGAAATCGACCGCAGCCGCGCGCTCGCTTTCAGAATCAAAACAAAAATTGGCGAGCTTGGCATCGCCATGGACTAAGGTTTGATATGGACATTCTTTTAATAAACGGTCGATGTGCTTGGCTTGGTTCTTCAATGGTAAATCAGCCAAGGCATTGAGTTCATCAGGGCGTGTATCTAGATGCCAATAAGTACCGACTTGCCACAATGATGACAACTGCTCTTGATTGATATTGATGTGCTTTGCGTGAAAGTTAGCAAGCCATTTAAGGCAAGCATTACGTTGTTTTTGCTCTTCTCTTGTGTAACTAGATGCCTGATAGTCAGAAGCAGCAAGCACATCAAAATGAGAGGTTAACGGAAAACCTATATCCGCTAAGTCTTGCATCACAATCAGCCACTCATTCTCTTCTAGTTCACATTGCAGCCCAACAGGTACAGGGCAGCGCTCATCCCATTGTTGGGTGAATGACTGATACCAAGCTGTTTCCACTTGGTAAGAGTGTACCTTTCGTTGGTGAGAGAGTTTGGTATTCCAACCTTTTGGGTGTTCAGCTTTATCTGGCAACGCGACATGTTTAACAATCACACTCTTGAGTTCCGCACTGCTTTCTTGAGAAAAGACTAAGCGAACTAACTCGCCATATCCACCCCATAGGCGTTGAATCACTTGGACATCAAACCCTTCATGACAACCCAGCGAGGTCGCTATTTTTTGATAAAGCTCATTTTGATAAAACTCTTGTTGATAAAGCTCTGGCTGATTTTGACTTGAACCCGCTTCAGGTTGAGCTCGATTATTCGACGATATTGATTGAGACATATTACTCGTTGTTATGCTTTATCGGATAGAAGGTGTGACCACTGTGGCTGCCTATTCATGTAGTGAACCACATAGCTACAAACCGGCACAATTTTGAAGCCCGCTTGTTCAATTTCAGGCAATACCGACTCCATCATCGCCTTACCAAAGCCCTTGCCTTGCAGTTCATCAGGGATTCGAGTTGAGGTGATATGCAGTACATCGCCATCCTTTTTATACTTAACTACCGCAAACTGATCTGGTTCTAACTCAACCGTGATCTGGTTCACATCTTGATCCCATTTAACTGCCTGCATTCTCAACTCCTGCAAATAATGGATACGACAAACAATTAAAGTTTGAAGTATGAATTCCTTGTAATAGACTAACGCAAGTGCATATAAATAAAACTAAGTACTTACAATCAAAGAAAATATTATTATAGCGTGTGGTTATAAATAAAATTCAAACCAATTAAAAGCACTCTATAAATTGCGTTAGTACACCTACTAAATCTAGCACGTAATAACCCCTTGTTAGCAAGTTACCAGTATAACTAACAGACGCATGTTGGCGCATGGAGAACATATAATGAACGCACCCCTGAAGAAGCCTTTGGAGCATAATCAGGCACTTCAAGACCCTCGTAATCGCACCGTTTCCACTATCAATAGCACTGATGCACTGGCCATGATTGAGCACGGCAGTGAGCTGACATTAAATGTCTCGACTCCCGTTGGCACGAAGTTTCTCGCCACCACCAAGTTTATCGGAACGCACAGTGATAACTGTATTGTGGTTGAGGTTCCCGAGGTATCCAATGAAGATCTGAACTTTTTCTTTCAAGAAGGTTTTTGGATGACCGCTCGTGCGTATTCTCTACGAGGTGAAGGCGCGCTTATCCACTTTAGAAGCCAAATTCACCATAAGATTGGTGAACCCTTCCCTATTCTAGTGCTGTCTACACCAAGCACGATGCAAGTGACACAGCTACGTAAAGAAACACGCTATGAAGTGAATCTGGCTTCAAGAATCATCTTCAACGACCAGCGAGCAAACTGTGAGATAAGAGACTTATCGAAAAGTGGTTGTCGTTTCGTTACCTCACCAACCTCTCGTGCGATTCAGATTGCCGATCGCGTGTCTATTGAGATAACCCCTGAAAACTACAATGGCCCTCTTATCCCTCCTTTAAGAGGCATCATCTGTAATCTGCAAAAATCGACGCACTACGCTCGATACGGTGTGGAATTTGATGATATTGGCCGAGCTAACGCTAAACACTTGTTGGCAAAATTGAAGTTCGATGGCACCAAGCTCTGCTTACGAAACGGCTAAGATCATTTAACACGCTGCGCTCGTCTAATTCGTGAATTGACCAAATACAAACCACTCACTCGCGAGCAAAGTCGCAACCAATAAAAAAGGTTCATCGCGGA